>JBLHKO010000063.1:0-11274 GCA_047620145.1 Gammaproteobacteria bacterium
AAGAAAGAAGATTTTATTATGACCAGCGTTGCCTTTGCTGGTGATGAATGGGTGAGACGCTTCAATGATGTTATTGAACGAGCTGAATACATTACTTATGCAACCGACGAAGGTTTTTTGAATGATCAGATATTGTTTGAATACTGTGCCTCACTTATGTCGGGCATGGCTATTTTACGCGCTGATCAATTGGAAACCGAACCAGTTTTACTCGCCGTACTCGAATCAAGTGATGAAATTAAACTCGGGGGCACTTTAGCGAATGTATTGAATTGGAAAAAGAGCGGTTACAAAACTGAAATTATTGAACTAGATAAGATGAAAACCGCGCAGCATGAAAATGATGTAGTAACAACAGAGCAAAATAATATTGCAGTGAATGAAGTTAAAAATACAACACTGTCCCATTCTATCTCTAGAAACATTAAAACCATGTTATTCGCCGATGTCGTCGGTTTTAGCAAACTGGGCGAAGAAGAAGCGCCATCATTCTTCGTGAATTTTCTCGAAGAGATCGCACATATCATTCATTCACATTCCGTGCCCCCTACTTTTTGTAATACATGGGGTGATGGAATATTTCTTGTTTATGATGAGATAGAGGTTGCTGCAGATATCGCTTTATATATTCGAGATAAAGTAAAACAAAAAAACTGGCAAAAAGTGGGTTTGCCAGAGGAAACAAATATAAGAATAGGACTGCATACCGGCCCGGTTTATTCAGCAAACGATCCCATTATTAAACAACATAATTTCTATGGCACACATGTTAATCGCGCAGCGCGTATCGAACCGATTACAACGCCAGGCTCAGTGTTTATCAGTGAACAAGCAGCGAGTATATTAACCTTGGCGAATAATGATGAGTTTATTTGCGGCTACTTAGGTTCGATAGATTTAGCAAAAAAATATGGCAGTGGCGTACTTTATCGCTTACGTAGAAAAGGTGAGATCGAATAGTAATTTAATAATTAATATTTTTAATGAATCCCATACAACTCACGTTCTTCTTCTGTTAATACACGCGTCACTGTTTTTCTGGCAAGTTCTATTAATTCTTGTCCATTAGGCAACGATTTCCAAATCGTGATGGCGCCCTCAGCAGAGATAAGAAATGTCTTGCCATCAGGAGAAAATTCAACCCAGCGATCTTTACCTTTGGTGGCTGTGGTGAGCTTAGCCAAAACACGTCCTGTTGTGACATCCATTAGTATGTTGTCTGCTTCGTTATCACCTTCTGCCACGCATCCGATCAACAGCAAGCGACTATCTGGTGAAAATTTAATAAGACACATTTCAGCTTTAAGCTCTGAGCCATGGATTAAATCTCCAGTCTCTGCATCCCATATTTTTATACTGCCGTTAAATGTACTCGTTGCAACGAAACGTCCGTTGGCTGAATAGTCAACACCTATTATGGTTCCATCCTGCCCGGTAAGCCGGTGTAGTTCGGCCCCTGTGCTCACATCCCAGACACGTGCCTCATCAGTTAATCCGGCAAGCAAGTGTGTCCCGTCCGGACTAAATGCGAGGGCATATCCCAGCTTGGTTTCTAATGTAAAAGAATGTTTAACCTGGCCGGTTTCGGCATCTAATATGTTAACCCAACTTTTTTTAAACTCTTCTGATGCGCTACTGGTCGCAATCAGTGTTCCATCAGGATTATAAGCTGCGACGAACATACGGTAAGAATCAGTATTGAGTACGAATTTTTCTTGCCCTGTTTGTGCATCCCAAAGTCGAGTTATTCGGTCATCGGTTATCGTCAAAATAGTGTTGCCATCCGGGCTGTAGACTGCCTCGACCACGGCATCATCATGCGCCAGCCTTAGAACTTCTGTATTTGTTTCCATATCCCAAACTAACGCAGCATTTAGTGTAGTGCCGCCGCCCCCCAAAAAACCGACTGAAAAATCTTCACCCAGTGACAGTAGTAATCGGGTGCCATCGGGGCTGAATGCGACGGTGTTTATTTCTTCTTCTAACTCATCGGTCGTGAAAACGGGCTGCCAGCTTTTGGTGTCCCAAACCACAGCCTTCTTCCCTTGCGGGAATCCCACAGCATCCTCCCCCCGAGGCGCCAGAAGAAAGCGTCCATCTGCGGAAAAGCTAAAAAGCCTAGGAAGCGACACGAATAAAGAACCTAAATTTGCCGGTAGAATCTGCAGTGGTGTGGAATAAGCCAGGGTTTCACTGAGGTAATAGTAATCCTTTTTCTCTTCTATAAAGTGGCTACCGTCTGCAGCTATATTGACAATATCGCCGCCTTTATAGATGTTCAGGATTTTTGGGTTCTGTGACTCAAACTTCGAGATCCATATTCTCGCGTTACCCCGTTTATACCGTTCGCCTTCTTCAGAAAACAAAATTTGATAATCGCGATTATCGTCAAAAATCTTCGCGTCCATGGAAAGATCAAACGGCAACATCGCTGAGATATCGAGAATCTTAATCGACTCGTTTTCATTACAGATATAACGTTTGCCTTCAAGGCTGGCATGACACTCGGGATTATAGTTAACATGGATTGTGGCAAATTGCTTTCCTGTAGCGGCGTTCCAGATGCGTAGCTTGTTATCTCTTAAACTATATAAGAATGAGCCATCCGCACTAACTTTATATTCGCCATGATTCCCACAAGAAGTCATATCGATCTCAAGATCGATAATTTTTTCACCGGTGGCAGTATTCCAGATCGTTGGAGTAACTGAATCCGGCTCATTATCCGCTCCACTAGAACAATAACCCGTGATTAAAAAACGCTTGCTATCAGGAAACCATAAATACGGTTTACTGCTATAAATGACATTCTCAATAGTGTGCAGTTTTCGCCCGGACATTGAATCCAAAACATATAATTCTCGATCACTATGTGAATCCGGGGCCGCAAGGATCGTGCTACCGTCTGGACTGAAACTGATACTGCGGCTATCAAAGTGATCTAACAGCAGGCGACTGTCATTTCGATTGCCAGATGTATATGTTGCCGGGAGTGTTTGCTTTATTTCACCGTTATCCGTATCAATAATGACGTTTTCACCAGAGGACGTCACATCGATCTCCAGTACCTGACCATCAGAACTGATAGAGAATATTATTTCACGGGGCTCTCCCTCTACCTTGAACTGTTTGATCTCCGTTCCCGTCGCTGTGTCCCAAAGTGTAATCCATCCAAGGTATTTATTACCGCTAACTGCACGATGGCCCCCGGGTAAAATAAGGGCAAAGTCACCGCCTTGATCAGCGTTCCCGCGCAAAAGCAATTTACGCTGACGATAGTTATACATCGCTGCATAGAGGGCCGCTTCGGCTTCTGCTGCGTAGCCCCGGTCGGGTGTGCCGAGATTCTTTGGTAGTGCTTCGAGAGCCAGTAATACTCCAAGTTCAGTATCTCCTGCTTCGGTCTGTTCGAACGATTTCTCTGCTAGTAAGCGAGATTGATCGGTTTCAGCAGCAATGCGTGTCTTTGTTGATGATTGAAATAACAGTCCGCCGACTACTCCAACTATGAGACAAGCCGCCAAGGTCGATAGAACAGTCTGACGCAGACGGCGTTGCTTATCACGTTGATACAACTCATCGAAGTTAACACCTAATAAACCGGCGATTAATTTTAAACGCGCAGCTTTCTTGCTGTCCTTACCCGTTCGGCTATCTGCGGCAATCGCTTCAACCCGTTCTTCCGTATAAGAACCATCGCTGGCAATTTGATAACGCAAAGCCTTATGAAAACATTCCTGTTCATTACTGTCAGGTTTGTCAGAGACATTAGGTTCTCCATCAACAATCAAACACAGGATCCGATCGGCCTTGCCCATTTGTTTAAAGAGTTTGATCTCTTCTCCTACCCAACGTGAATTTGCCGAGTTCGGAGAACAGATGACGACCAGGTAACGGGATTGAGTCAGGGCATTATTGATCGTCGCACCCAGATCGGAAGAGGTCGGTAATTCTTCCCGGTCACGAAACACAGGAAACAGGCGTTTCGGTATCTTGCCATCACGACTTTCTTTGCCTAAGAGTTTTTTCGGGATGCGATATGTTTCAATGGTCTTATGTAACCATTCCCCCCAACGGGCATCCTCATGGCTATAACTTATGAAGGCCCAATATTTGAAATCTTCTTTTTGTGATTGTTCCATTTAATAAATTCTAGTGAATCTCATACAACTCACGTTCTTCTTTTGTTAATTCACGCGTTACTGTTTTTCTGGCAAGTTCGATCAGCTCTTGTCCATGCGGGAATGCCTTCCATACTGTGGTTCCGTTGCCAAAGACAAGAAATGACTTACCATCCGGCGAAAAGTTGATCAAAGTCGACCCGTCGTGTGTCGAAAGATTGCTCACGAGACGACCTGAAGCGACCTCAATCAATGCGGTGTCGGCATTCACCGTACCAATCAACAGTAGTTTGCTATCAGGCGAAAATCGGACAGAAGTATATTTAGTTTCAGCCACCTCAAAAGTAGATATAGTATTTCCCTTTTCTACATCCCAAATTGTGATTTTTCCCTCGGCTGTGCTGCTTGCAATGAAATGTCCATTGGGCGAATAATTAATATCACTTATGTATCTATGTTGCCCGGCAAGTCGGTGTATCTCGCTTCCCGTAGCAACATCCCAGACATAGACCACTCCATCACCAGACCCGCCCGCCAGGTGTTTCCCGTCAGGACTGAAGGCGATATCGAGGAACTTCATTTCGATTTGATATAACACCGAGTAATCGATATCGAAGGAATGTTTTAGCTCGCCTGTATTGGCATTCCAGAGTTGGACTGAACCTTTATCCACCTCCAGGTCGGATGTAGCGGTACTGGTTGCCACCCATGTCCCATCCGGACTAAAGAGCGCACGAAACTGCGGTGATGAATGCCCCTTGAGTATAAATTTTTCCTGACCGGTTTCCGCGTCCCAGATGCGGCTAGTACCATCGAAAGATCCCGTCAGGATCGTTTTCCCGTCAGGACTATAATCCACTTCGGTCACGGCATCCTCGTGTCCCTCCAGGGTCAGGGTCTTGGTTTTGGTTTCCAGATCCCAGATCTGCACAGTTTTATAATCCTTGTTCCGTTCCCCCCAAATAGACCACGTCTCACCCAGGGCGATTGCCAATCGAGTTCCATCAGGGCTGAAGGTGACTGAACTTACATGCCCCGTTAATATGTCTATCGTAAAAATTGGTTGCCAGGTCTTTGTATCCCAGACCACAACCTTCTCATTTTCCTCTATAGCAAAATTAACAGGAATCGCAAGATACTGTCCATTAGGGGAAAAACTGCTTGCATGGCTGGAAAGCGACTCCGATCGACCCTTTAAAGGCAGCGTTTGTATTGGTGTGGAGTGAGCTTTTACATCCACGAGATATAATCCTTCTTTTTTCTTTTCTATAAATCGGCTGCCATCTTCTGTAAGATTCAAAACAGACCCCCCTCTAAATGTATCCAGAGTTTTTGGGTCTTGTTTATAGTCCTCCGAAATCCAGATACGCCCGTTGGCAAACAGAAATCGCCTGCCTGCATAATTCGCTAATTCCGTATTCATACCCGGGTGAAACGCTAACATCTGTGATATGTCGAGGAGAGTGGTCACCCCGTCTTTTTGGCAAAGCATCAGTTTGCCTTCAAGGCTGGTTGGGCAGTTGACATCAGGGGGAATAGTGACTTTACTATACTGTTTTCCGGTGGCGGTATTCCAGATCACGAGTTTGTTATCTTTCCATGCATAGATGAAGGATCCGTCCGCACTGACTTTATACTTATATCGAACGGTGAAGGAATATCCGTCATCGTGAACAATCAATTCCTGTTCAATCTCCACTTTCTTTTTACCCGTGCTTACATTCCAAATTTCTGAAACGGACAAAATATGTTTACTATCAGGAAACCAGGAAACCGGACTCGAAATACCATACTTAACATCCTCATTTAATATTTTTATTTTCTGTCCGCTCACGGCATCCCAGATGTGCATCCCTTTGCCGACATGTCGTGTGACGAGCAGCTTATTGCCATCAGGGCTGAAACTAACACGGGCTGTTTCGTCCTCGAGTAGGGCGAGCTCGACGCCTTTTTCTGTATCCCAGAGTTTCGACTGGGAACCATGTACGTGAGACACCAAGCGACTGCCATCATGATTGAGGAATATGCCACCGGTATACTTTCCAGTTGTATTTTCTGCGGCCGGGGCCGGGAGAGTCTGTTTCACTTCCCCGTTATCCGTATCAACAATAAGGGTTTCCCCGCTAGCCTTTGATATGATTGCCAGCGTCTTCCCATCAGAACTAATAGCGTCCTCATAAACACGCTCAATGTTCTTGAACTGTTTGATCTTCGTTCCAGTCGCTACGTCCCAAAGAGTGACCGAGAAGACTTCGTTTGTTGCAGCATCACTCGATAGAAAATCACCTGTGTAGGTAGAGGTAACGATACGTCGACTCTCGGGTAAAATAACGGCTAAACCGACTCTAGATTCTTTATCCTGTGAAAGAAATGTAGACCGACGATAGTTATACATAGCCGTATAGAGTGCGGTCTCTGCCTCGGGAGCATAGACATGGTCGGGGTTCTCAAGGTCACTTGGTAATGCGGCAAGCGCCATCAACATGCCGAGCTCCGTTTTACCGGCCTCGGTCTGTTCCACCGACTGCTTAGCTAGGGACAGCGTTTGTGCCATTACTGTCGCAACCCGGCGCTCTTCATAGGATTGATATGAAATGCTAGCGAAAATACCGAGAACGACTGTGACTATAGCCGCTGCTTGCGCCCATCGTACGCGCCTTCGTTGCTTATCACGTTGAAATAATTCATCGAAGTTAACATCCAAAAGACCAGCGATTAGTTTTAGTCGTGAAGCTTTCTTGCTGTCCTTACCCGCCCGGCTATCTGCGGCAATCGCTTCAACCCGTTCCTCTGTATATGACCCGTCACTGGCAACTTGATAACGCAAGGCCTTATGAAAACATTCCTGTTCATTACAGTCGGATTTGTCAGAGGCGTTAGGCTCTCCATCGACGATCAAACATAAGATCCGATCGGCTTTGCCCATTTGTTTGAAGAGTTTGATCTCCTCACCCACCCAACGTGAATTTGCCGAGTTGGGGGAACAAATAACAACCAGATAACGGGATTGTGTCAGGGCATTGTTGATCGTCGCACCGAGATCGGAAGAGGTCGGTAATTCTTCACGATCACGAAAGACCGGAAACAGCCGTTTCGGTATATTGCTATCACGACTATCCTTGCCGATGAGTTTTTTTGGAATGCGGTATGTTTCAATGGTTCTATGTAACCATTTACCCCAATGGGCATCTTCATGGCTATAGCTTATGAAGGCCCAGTATTTGAAATCTTCTTTATTGGATTGTTCCATCTAAATAGAAACTAGAATATTTTTATTATTATGGATAATTATAGACGTTCCTTTTACTTATGAAGAAATAACATACAAATTACTTTCAATTATTTATTCGTAACTGAAATATATTTTATAAACTGACCACTTATAAAGGAAAAGATACATGCTAAAATATGTCTAAAGTAGATATTAAGGAAATTGTAATGGACACACCTTACGAAGATTCCCCATTAATTTTTCAAACACAATATCGCACTTGGGAAGTCTTGCTATTTATACCTGCAGTTTCCATCTTTACATTCATGGTAGAAGATGAAGTTATTAATTCAGGCTCAATGGTTGCTATTACCTTAGCTTTTTTATTGATTGCCTTAATCTATATGAAGAAATTAATTTTATACAAAAATCGAGTTTATATAAGCCATCCTTTTGCAAAATTTCGAGATAAAATTATTTTATTGAACGACATTGAAACTATAGAAAACACAGGTGAGTACAGAGAGTTTCTTATAATATTAAAATCCGGTTTAAAAATTAAATTATCGATTGTTTTAATGCGAAAATTTCCTGAGTTTCAAAAGCAACTTAATAATATCCTAGACTATACAAGCAATCCTGAAGATTGAATCAATGAAATTAAAATAGTAAATAGCTTCATTAATTTGCCTGAATCCTCAATCTAATGAGGCCATTACATGGTCTGGTGAATGTGCTCATGGTGTGGTATCTGGTAAAGGAGTTATTCAATGGCTCAAAGATGAAGAAGCATCAGGTCGTTATGTAAGGAGAATTCAAAGACGGTAAACAAATAGCAAATTAATGTTTTCTCAGGAAACCATTAAACGCATCATGAAGAGTCAACATTGAGCAGACGTTTATTAATCATTATAGATTTAAACATTTAAGATGGTGCCGAGGGCGGGAATCGAACCCGCACTTCCGAAGAAACCGGATTTTGAATCCGGCGCGTCTACCAATTCCGCCACCCCGGCTTTGAAGTACAGATAAGCAGGCGGCAAGTATAAGGAAAGTCTGCGCCGGGTCAAACATTAAGCTGTTTTTCTGCTAACATCGCGCGCCATGTTAACCAGTGATTTTTCATTTGAGCTTCCAGAAGCGCTGATTGCCCAGTATCCGGCAGCGGATCGCGATGGTAGTCGTTTGTTATATCTGGGCCCTGAAAATACGATTTCCGATACTTCATTCAAACAGCTGCCAGAATATCTAAAATCAGGCGACTTAATCGTTTTAAATGATACTAGGGTAATTCCTGCGCGTTTGTATGCGAAAAAGGAAACCGGCGGTAACGTAGAAATAATGTTAGAACGGATTCTGGATGAGAAAACATTATTAGTGCAGTTGCGCGCCAGCAAGTCGCCAAAAGCAGGCGCAAGCTTAATACTTGAAGACAATACGCGATTCGAAGTTAAGGGCAGGGAAGGGAGTATGTTTCTGCTGAGTTATGCGGGAAAGGAAAAGATCACCGACTTACTTGCTCGACTTGGTCATATGCCTTTACCCCCTTATATAAGCCGAGATGACGAAAATCTTGATCAAGAACGTTATCAAACTGTCTTTTCGGATAAGCCCGGGGCGGTTGCTGCGCCCACTGCAGGGCTCCATTTTACCGATGAAATTCTCGAGACTTTAAAAGAGAAGGGTGTTGATAATGCAAAGTTAACTTTGCATGTTGGTGCCGGGACATTCCAGCCGGTTCGTGTTGATGACATTGAGAAACATGAAATGCATAGCGAATATATGTCTGTGTCAGAAGGTGTTGTGGATAAGATAAATGAAACTAAAAAAAATGGCGGACGTATTCTTGCAGTAGGTACAACGGTCGTTAGGAGTTTAGAGACGGCGGCAAAGAGCGGCACGCTTGCTAGCTTTGAAGGCGACACCAATATATTTATCTATCCAGGGTATCAGTTTAATGTAGTGGATCTATTGCTTACCAACTTCCACCTGCCAGAATCAACCTTGTTAATGTTAGTCTGTGCCTTTGGTGGTCAAGATAATGTTCTGAATGCTTATCAGCATGCCATCAAAGAGCAATATCGATTTTATAGTTATGGTGATGCCATGCTGATTTCAAAAAACAGCTAAAATATTATTTGTTATGGATTTTAAGTTAATAGAAAAAGATGGCGGTAGTCGTCGAGGCCAAATAAGTTTTCCTCGCGGCACGATTGAAACCCCAGCCTTCATGCCTGTCGGCACCTACGGTACGGTGAAGGCCATGACGCCGGAAGAATTGGTCGGTATCGGTGCTGAGATCATTCTGGGTAATACTTTTCATTTAATGCTTCGTCCCGGCATGGAAGTCATTAAGGAGTTTGGTGGCTTACATTCATTCATGCATTGGGAAAAACCTATCCTGACAGATTCTGGTGGTTTTCAAGTTTTTAGTCTGGCTGAGTCACGCAAGATCACAGAAGAGGGCGCGCATTTCAAATCACCTATCGATGGTTCCAAGGTATTTTTAGGCCCGGAAGAAGCAATCCAGATCCAACATACGCTAGGCGCCGATATCGTCATGATCTTTGATGAATGCACACCGTTCCCCGCAACAGAAACAGAAGTGCGTGAATCAATGGAATTGTCATTACGTTGGGCGCAACGATCAAAAGAAGCGCATGGCCAATTGGATGGCAATAATCAAAATGCCTTGTTCGGCATAGTACAAGGCGGGATGTATAAAGAATTACGCGAAGCATCGTTAAATGGTCTTAAAGAGATTGGTTTTGATGGATACGCTATAGGCGGCTTATCTGTTGGTGAACCGGTTGAACTGATGATGGAAGTACTTGATAACATCATGCCCGGAATGCCGGAAGATAAACCTCGCTATTTAATGGGTGTGGGCACACCAGAGAATCTCGTCGAATCAGTTCGTCGTGGTATTGATATGTTTGATTGTGTGATGCCAACGCGTAATGCACGTAATGGACATTTGTTTACCGAAGTCGGTGACGTCCGTATTCGTAATGCAAAGCACCGGCATGATAAATCACCGGTCGATGAAAACTGTGCGTGTTATACCTGTGAGAATTATTCTCGTGCCTACTTACACCACCTTGATAAGACTAATGAGATTTTAGGTTCTCGATTAAATACGATTCATAACCTTTATTATTACCAGTATTTAATGAAAGGGTTGCGTAACGCCATCGCTGAAAATCAATTAAGTGATTTCGTTGCCAATTTTTATGACAAGCGGAAATCGAAAGTCATTCTTTAAATTATGTCTTGATGCTTTTTCATAGGCATAGAACAATACCTTCATGAGTAATCATCTCGAAGAACTTCCCACATTAGGTGTCGGCGCCAGTCTGAGCCTGTCTTCTCAGCCAGATCCGGTTTCCTTAGTTCGCGCCAAAGGCGGGCCAAGCTTTGTTGAATATTCGGGTTTAGTCGATGTCGATGAAGTGATTGATGAAGTAGAAAAGATTCGCGACGCAGGTGCACCAGTATTGTTTCATCCTTCCTATATTAATTTTTGTGGTTCTTATCCAAACTCTAATGCATGGCTAGCTGCAACCTCCAAACATATTGAGTCAGTTGGTTCAGCATGGTTCGCACAGGATGTGGCGTATTGTTTTTGGGAAGAAGGACCAGGCTATTCGACGCAATTGGGTTATTTCATTCCAGTTATCTTTAATCAACATTCTCTCGAACTTGCAGTTGAACGCGTTAAAGAAGTACAAGCCAAAGTTACCGTGCCGGTTGCAATCGAACCACCACCCGTTACGTTCATTACCGGCGCTATGCCGCTGTTTTCTTTTTTCGGTAGTCTGGCAAATCAAACCGACTGCGCCATCTTGCTTGATATGGGGCATTTAGTTTCTTATGAAATGGCAAGTGGCCGCAGTGTATTGGAGGCAATAGATGAATTACCAGTTGAACGTGTCATTGAAG
>JBLHKO010000064.1:0-11061 GCA_047620145.1 Gammaproteobacteria bacterium
ACTTCCTGAACACCTGAAATCCTGGGAAACAGGATCTATCAAGGGAGATAGGTGGCTCACATTCATTTATCAAAGCATCTGACAAAATAAAGAAAAGTCTGACTGCTTAAATTTTTCCAAAAAAAAGCCCCGCTAATGCGAGGCTTTCTTCCAAACTAAATAACTGTCTGGTTTGGTCTATTGTCCAACCACGTTGGTAGCACTAGGACCTTTAGCACCCATCTCAATATCAAAGCTTACACTTTGACCTTCAGAGAGAGATTTAAAACCTTCAGCATTAATAGAACTGTGATGAACAAACACATCAGCACTACCATCTTCCGGTGTAATAAAACCAAAACCTTTACTGTCATTAAACCACTTTACTGTACCTGTAGCCATTCTTGTTACCTCTTTAATTAATAAATAAACAATGTATTAGCATGCATAATGTTACGAAATATCACGGAATGTCTGCTGTTTACACTGCGAGTAACTACCCGGAACCGCTACAAAAACCGCTAATGAGCGCAAGTTATCGCATTCTGTACAGAAAAACCATCTTTTTATGACTCTGATACGCCAGAACTCTATTCAATTTTAAAAAAACTCGATAATTTAGCTATTCAGACCTTAGATAAATTCACGATATGAACGCAAATTTCAACCTTTTTGCATCGAAATGATTAGAGTGACATCGATAAGAGGATACTTAGTCATGAGCAAGGAGTAGAGTGTCAATTCACATGTAATCAGTCGCATCACTCATTCCCTATTCGGAGAATCACCATGTCAAAAGAAAGAAATAGCGTCAAAGAATCCTTGAAGAAACCGGCCCTGTCTTTAAAAGAAAAACGGGCGGCAAAAAGAGCCAAAAAAGACACTACCTCAACATTTATCCCAACAGAAAAGAAATGATATAGCTGTCGGAAAACAGATTACTGTTTAGATTTATCTTCTATGCATGTCCCGGTAAGAAGCATGCCTACAGCTGTTTGATAGGAATATGGTTTTTCATCACTTTCGACATTTTCATATATCCTCAGAGAGGAAAACTGACCTTTATCTTCAATTATTGTTACTGCCTTGTATGAACTTTTCTCATTAGTATTATGTAGCACTTTTGGACTACTGGTTTTATTGAAATTTGTAAGGCGTGCCTTTAATGCTGTAGTACCAATCACTTTCCCTGACTCACGATTAACAAAGAATTTTCTGTTCATATAATTAGCTACCCATCCGTGAGATTTATATAATCCGATATCATTTAATTCCAATACAGCTTTGATCGTGCATGCATATTCTGAAGCAAGTGCAGGAACGGGATGAATTGAAATAAGTATAAATGTAACAAGTATTCTTAATATATGGTTTTTATTGACCATCGTAACCTCCAACGTGCTCGTCCTTGTTTAAATTTCTGTGATAAATTGTATTCCGACCCTATAGCAGAGCGGCCATAAAGCAACTGATGGAAATGACTTAGGCCAACATCTGCGGATTAAGATCAGCAAGAGATCGACAGCCTGTTTGACCGAGCGCGCGGTCAATCTCATCAGTAAGAATTGTAAGTGCGTGAGATACACCTGCTTCACCTCCAGCAGCAAGCCCATATAGCACCGGCCTTCCAATCATTACGCCGCTAGCCCCCATGGCAATAGCTTTTACAACATCGGTTCCGCGTCTGAATCCACTATCAACGAGTACAACCATTCGATCACCAACTGCTTGCGTTATCTCGAGCAAGACTTCAATTGGAGACACGGCACTGTCTAGCTGTCTACCACCATGATTCGAAACCACAATTCCGTCACAATCCAAATCTGCGGCACGCTTTGCGTCAGCAACATTTAATATCCCCTTCACAATCAACTTGCGCGACCATGTCTCGCGCAACCAACTGACATCATCCCAGGAAATCTTTGGTTCAAATAAACGCGGGACAAACGCAACACCACCTTGAGCGGTCTGTGCTTCAGGTGGCATAAAATCAATAATGTTTTCGAAACGTGGCACACCGTTCGGAATAAGGACATTGGAAATCCACCGAGGATGCAATGCGACGTCAATAAGGTTTCGCAAAGTAAGCTTGCCAGGCTGACGATAATTGCGCCTGTCCCACTCCCGATAACCAAAGACATTCGCGTCAGCAGTAAATATCAAAGCTTCATATCCAGCATTATCCGCACGCGTAACGATGTCATGTGTGATATTTCGATCATTCATGACATAGAGTTGCATCCACAAATTACCCCCTACTTCCATCGCAACGTCCTCTAGACGGACATTAGATAAAGTACTCAGACTAAACGGGATTCCAACAGCCGCGGCTGCGCGGGCAAGTGCAACATCTCCACGGTGACTCAACATGCCATTCAATCCTGTCGGAGCAATAATCAAAGGAGACTTCAACTCGTGTCCAAATAAAGTAGTACGCTGGTGTCGTGAACTGGTATCAACCAAGGTATTCGGTACCAACCGAATCGATTCGAACGCATTAATATTCCGTCTTAACGCCCGCTCATCCTCAGCACCTCCTTCTACATATTCGAATGCAAAATTTGGCACACGCCGCCGAGCGACGTGACGAAGTTCTTCGATAGAAAGTGTCCGGCGATAATCACTTCCGGAATAAAATTTACGATTAAGAGACATACTTAAAAGTTAAGTTGATTAGCTCTATTTCCAATGCGGCGGATAGGTACGCTCATAGCCCGGAATAGCTTCTATTCTCTTACACCATGCCTGCAATGAAGGAAAAATTGCATCGATGTCTCGAAGCGCTCCGCTCACCTCTTCCGTATTTTCCTTCGCCGCCGCTCTGGAATAAAATTTGATAAACGGATAGAGACTAATATCAGCCGCCGACAAACGACCATTCACCAAGTAGTCTGCTTCACTAAATACATCGTTTAGGCGAGTAAATTCTTTTTCAATTGTTTGCCTGGCTTGAATAATTTCTTCTCGTTTCTCATCCACCTTATTATGGAATATAGGGGCTGCGAACTTAAAAATTTCGGGTTCGATAAAACTATCCGTATCCATCACTGAACACCAAACTTGGCCACGTTCAGCCGCATCTTCACCAAATAATGGATGTGACGGATATTTATCCTCAAGATAAGCCAATATCGCTATTGATTCATAAAGCGTGAATGAGCCATCTCGTATAGCCGGGACTCTACCTCGTGGGTTGATAGCTAGATACTCAGCAGATTTTAAATCTTCATCAGTAAATCTTAACACCTTGCTTTCATAGGGGATCTGCTTGATCTCAAGCGCCAACATTACCCGCCATGCATAGGGACTGCCGCTACCCCAATAAAATTCTAACGCCATAATTCACTCTCCAATATGTAGCCTCAATTATTTATATAAATGCATGAGGGATAAGAAAATACAGTTATCTGTAATAGGTAAGAGTATACGATAACATACATTATCGTCACGCTTTCAAGATGACAGGCGAACCAAGATTGAAGTGCTTCAGCGAAGAAATTACGCAGAAAGTATAAATTTTCTCAATTTTATATATTGCATTCATAATCTACTCACACATACTCTATATTTCATGTTCTCTGCCCCATGAGTGAGTGTTTATTCTGGAGAAATTTATGTACGCGAGAATGTTATTAGTAGAGCTAAAATCAGTCATGAAAAGTACGAAGATCGATCTGGCTAACCGATGGCATGCAGACGTATCAACATTACCAGGTTTCATACGTGTTAATTTTCTTTCCGATATATCTGATGAATCGATCGGCGAATATGGATATATCAGTTTTTGGGAAACACTAGAGCGAGCAAAGTACGCGGGTGAAAAGTTGCTTCCCAACCTCGTGTCCGCTATTTTGAAGTTTACGACCCAGATTACTAGTAGATAATAATGAATTTCTGACTATAACTAACCTGCCTGATCCAATTCTTGAACCACTTCTGGCGTCGCTTGTTTCCATTTCGTATTATCAGTTACATTCCATAGAAAATCATCTGCCGCGTCCTCAGCACTGACTTTAGATTTTGCGTCAATCGTCTTGTACTCAAACCTGACTTTGTCAAACAACAAGGTGATATGTTCTTTAAAGAACATATCATCAACCCCACCACCCGTAACGATTGACTTGATGAGGACCCCCTCAAGTTTTATATCAACATAATCCATCGCAACTTCTCTTTTAGCCACCGCCGGGAACATAGTTAATTTAACAGAAGGGATCAAAGCACCCTCGGCATAAAGTCGTCTCACATCAGAACTATCACTGCCAATCGCTTTGACAATAGATATCTCATTAAAAGATGTTTTATCGCCATCAATCGTTTGTGACAATTTTCTGTTGCTGGTCATGCCCCAATTCCAGGACATGACATCTGCCCAACCCTGATGTTTAAAACTTTTTGACTCTCCAACAACCCCATCTATCTTCATCATCATTTGTATAGGCATGCGTATCTCCGCTTATTAATTGCTGAATGTATATTCAGCCAAATTGCTCATCACCAGTCAGGGTGATCAATCAAGGGTAGGAACTACTCTCAAGAAGTACTGCCATTAACACGTTTAGACAGATCAAAGTCACTGGAAAGCTCAGATCACAATACGCCCTATCCTGAGTAATAGATATCGTTCACAGATGATATAAGAGCTTATATTCCCCTTTATATTAGAAATTGGAGGCTGGAGTTCTCCTACATGGACGGTGGAAGTAGAATTGTGTCTGGATCCCTACATGGATGTAGGAGGTAGAACGAATCAGGAGACAGAGTCGAGGAAGCCAGAGACGAGAGTAGTACAGACATATACATAGACTGTCTAACTTCATTGCCAGAGCATAAATTCGCACTATCTGATTTATTTCACGTAGTATCAACAACTTTTCAAATAACAGAGTTAAATAGATTAAACCAACGAACATTGTTAATGTATTAATCCAAATTCGAAAAAACATATTATTTTAGAGCAATTAGAATCCACATAGGAGGCCTTTGTGCTGGAAGCAAATTCAACCGCAACTATTCAATCTGGAAATGGATACAAGCGTATGTTTATAGAAAACAAACTGACGCTTGGGATTTTTTTTCCACTAGAATCATTCGCCGGTGATATTCCTGCAATGCAGGATCAGGAGCGCCTAGCGAAACTTACCGAAACGTTAGGCTTCGCGGCACTTTGGTTTAGGGATGTGCCCTTGCGAGACCCTACATTTGGTGATACTGGTCAAATTTTTGATGTCTGGGTATACCTAAGCTGGATAGCAGCACATACCAAAGATATTACATTGGCGACAGGCTCAGTTATTTTACCCATCAGGCATCCACTGCATAGCGCGAAAGCTGCTGCATCTATCGACCAACTATCAAATGGCAGACTGGTACTAGGAGTAGCCTCAGGAGATAGACCTGTTGAGTTCCCCGCATTTAATGTAGACATTGAATCAAGGGGCGAGTTATTCAGAGATCACCTCACCGCAATGAAACAGGCGTTGGAAGAAAGTTTTCCACAAATTCAAAGTCAATCTTCATTATTAACTGGGGCAGCTGACACAATTCCAAAAGCCGTTGGCAAACTACCGTTTCTGGTCACCGGATACAGCCAGCAAGATTTAGGATGGATAGCGGCAAACTCAGACGGCTGGGTTAGTTATCCGCGCCCGGTTAATCAACAAGCAAGCATAGTACAAGGTTGGCGTGAGGCTTTAAAAGAACATGCCGATGGAGAATTCAAACCCTTCGCTCAATCGTTATATGTCGATTTAAGCAATGACCCCGACGAACCACCCACACCAATTCACCTAGGCTTCAGGAGCGGAATCAAGGCATTGACGGCATACCTGGAACAATTACAGCTTATCGGGGTAAACCATGTCGCCTTAAACCTGAAACTCAGCAAACGACCTGCGGAGGAAGTCATCGCCGAAATCGGCGAAAGCGTACTCCCCGATTTCAAAATCAAAAGCTAATCAATCAAAGACAAAGAGAAAGCAAATGATCAACAAAATTTATGCGATGGATTTCGCTTTTTACAATTCCCAAGCCGTTTACGATTTCGACGCACAATGCGAGATGGTTAAGGAGATTGGGTATGATGGTATTCACCGTTCAATATGGGACGGAACTCGCTGGCAAACCGCAGATGTTCTCTCCACTGTTAAAGAAAAACACAATCTCGATGCTTCAGGTATTTATATCGTTCTTGATTTGGATCACCCGGTTGATCATCCTCACAATAGCGGCATTCTGACACTACTGGAAAACATTGAAGGATGTACCCAAGTAGATCTTTCCATACGCAGCGCAGGCAAAGGCATTCAACCATCGTCCCCTCAGGGTGACAAACCTGTCGGTGAATGGTTAAAGAGAGCACTAGACATCTGTGGCCGTCGCAATATCGAACTGCTTCTTTATACTCACATTAAATTTTGGATGGAACGACATAGCGATGCAGTTCGCTTATGCAAAGAAATCAATCATCCCAACCTTGGTATTGTTATGACTACTTTCCACTGGTATGCGTTGGAAGGTGGTGACCCAAGCCACTTCCTACAAGAGGTTTACCCTTATCTTCGAAAGGTGCACCTGTCTGGTAGCCGCCGAAGCCCGCTAGGTTTCGCTGGTGTTGCCACCGTTGAACCACTGGACGTGGGGGAGTTAGACAACTTTGCCATCATCGGCGCTTTGAAAAATATGGGTTACGAAGGCATGTTCGGCTATTTGGGCTGGGAGGAAGGCGGAGATCCTTATGTAAAGTTGAAAAGATCACATGATGCACTTCGCAATATGATAAAACGTGCTGATGAACACCCAACATGGACTAGCCACATACATGTCTAGATTTACTAACGCCCACTTATAGAATCGAAACAACTATGCCCTCTAGGTCCTTTCGTACCAAAACATTCTTCAACACTGGATTCACCATATAACTCTATCAATGCTGACTTGAGCGTTTCAAAGACTCTTTTTGTATCACCAGAATATGCAAAAGACATGAGGATAATTAAATCTTGTGAGACTTCAACATCTATACGGATATGGCGCTCCCCGTACTTTTGATTGAATGAAGCAGTTCTAACATTGCTAATCCAGGGCGTTCGCCAGTCATTATTCTTTTTAAAACCCTGATTAAATAATTGATTCTCAATAATCTCTTCTGAAGATTTTTCTAATTGCTTTCCGTCCTCTGGATAACTTACTTTATATACCAGCCATGGACCAAAATACGTACTGCTCGCAATACCACTAAGGCCACCTGTACACCCCGGTAGAATCAATAAGGCAACGACAAAAATGAGAACATTGCGGATCATCCTTCTCTCTCTGGCAGTTTTAAAGAGTAAGTATAGCAAACAATAATTTCAGTTATTACAAGACCACCCCTAATTACTGGAAATTGAACAATCATAAAATTTCATCAAAAAAAAGGGGCGTAGCAGCCCCTTTAATAGTTTTGAAGAGGTCTAACCTCTCTAGTATTTTATTTTACAAATTCAACAAGCTTTGGAAATGAAAACATATATTCTTGTTCAGGCATGGGCGTATGGCAACTAGCACAATCTAAACCATTGTCTTTAGGCTTGCCATTTGTATGGTAAATAGCAAACCCCCAATCACCTGCACGTTCACTCGCATCAATACTGCCATTCCAATCTGACCGCTTTTCCATTACTGCAACTGCAGCAAATTTACCTTTTACATAGTTACCATCACCACCATATATTGCATCACCATAAACTTTCTTTGGCTTATATACTTCCATGACGATCTTAGACCCATCAGCAAGCTCTCCTTTATTAAGGCTATCTATTGCGATTGTATTTACATAGAGAACGGCAACCTGTTTTCCATTTAGACGATTTCGAGTGTCATATTTTTTAAATTCTGTTTTATATCCCTCAGGAAAACTGACCTATCCTCAATATTTGGTCATGATGGCTCTATGGGGTAAAGATGCAGTCTCAATCAGCGAAATAGCCCAGATCACTCGCATCGGTAACGCCACATTAACACCTTTACTGAAGCGCCTTGAAGTCAATGGTTTTATTGAAAGGAGAATTGTCGAAATCGATGAACGTCAGAAATTGGTTGTTCTTACAAACTCAGGAAAAACATTGGCCAAAAAAGCGAAAAAAGCCAGTGAACTAGCCTTATGCGCGACAGGACTCTCTGAAAAAGATGTCAATAAGTTGATGAACCTGTGTCAACAAATCAAAAAGAATCTTGAAAATTTATAATAGGATCTAACCTATTTATCTAAAATCTTAAAATAGAATATTTTTTATCTGCTCGTTCTATCAAATCTTGATCGCTTAATTCTGAATTATTCCACAACGCCTGAGCATCAACGTTGTCAGATTTATGGAACAGCAATAATGTATCACCCACTATTTTAAAATTCGTTGGGTTCAGAGGTGTAATTGAACCCAGTGTCAGGCTATATGGGCAAACATCATACCTGGGGGCATATTTATCAGGGTTTTTGTTAAATATCGCAAATTGTTCAGCTGATGTTAAATAATAGTATTTACCTTTATGTTCAACAGTAAACTCCGGGCTACCCATTTCGGGCTTGCCTGCAGTGAAATATGAAACAGGGCTATAGCCCTCGAGAAAAGGTTCTTTTGAGTTAGTTTCTGCCGACAATGGTGCAGCGAAAGTGCTAATGATCACCATTGAAATGATCGCTATAGTTCTAGACAACATAATCTAATCCTTTAATAAAATCATAGTAGAAAGTAAGCAAATCTAACTGCACTTATCTTAAAGGGTTCAATACTTCAAGAAGTAGACTTCAAATGATAATCGAAACTAATTTAGTTCTGCCTTTAGCCAATTATTAATAAAGGCAAATCCCTCTTTGGTATTCTTCTCGCCGCATATATCTGAGGCAATAAGTTTTTTATCGGGACCATATATCTCAACATGTGGTGTACCACAGTTACCAAGACTTGCAGAATCATCCGTTATCACCACATGGTTAAAATTGTAAATACTCATCCGTTCAAAAAAATCTCTCTGTTCTTCTGCAGATTTAAAACTAAAGATTGAGCCTGATTCAGAGAAATGTATTTTACGGATAACAACATCCTTTCGTTTATCAAGCAAAGGAGGGAATTTAGCTTCTAATCTCTTACAAATTGAACAAGTATTAATATACCCTTCGACAATTGTATAATGATCTTTAACCGCCAATTTCGATGTTGGTTTCCCTTTCTCAAATAGATCGACGAATTCATATGTTTTGATTCCCTTAATATTACCTTCTCGATTTCCTGCCGCTGCTAGTGGAGTTGTAAAGTTAGCGCCACTACCTGTGGTCTTGAGTAGAAATGCTCCTGATACGATTGCAATAATAATTAATAAATTTTTCATGACTAGATCACTCTAATATATCAGTTCAATTATACGCTTATAAATTAAATAAATTTAACGCCAAGTAAAATACTATTAAACCCGTGGTGAAGGCTTAATCTCAAGCTTTTTGTCATTGATTGGGAATTAAACTGTACCATAAGTATTATAAGCCATCTCTTTGAGAAGCATTCAACGTATGAAAAAACAACATGTTGTAGTCAACGATCTCATGCAGACGAATTACACCTACCTACTGACAGAAAAAGTAGGGCAGAATTTTCATACTGAATTTCTCCCGGAACTAACGCCCAAGCAAATGCTGAAGCTTGGTATCTTTGGGGGTAAATACATGACTGACTGCAGAAACGAATTCCCACTAGACTGGTTTTCAAAAGCGCGATTATGTACGACCCATTATGACCCTGAACTAAACTACTTTGGTGTCAGGGCCTCACAACCTCTCTCTGTCTGGCGAAATAAAGGCTGGATTTATGAAGAAGATCCGCGTGGTTGGTTCCAATGGTATTGTCGATACTACATGGGTCGTCGATGTGCCGATGATCTGCGCCAGGTCAAACGCTGGCGAGCAATGCGAAGGCACATTACCCAAATCAAAAAGAACTGCGAGCCATATGAATTAAGCTGCAGAAAGAAACAACGCCAGGCTGTACTGCATTGGGCCTATGATCCACTCAATATATAAATTGTTCACGGCCACTTATTTCTAATAAAAACCGATCCTGCCAATACAAAGGTCAGCGTAAAATGCTCTTCCGATTCCGACAATACCGATACGTGTTAATTTACTAGTATCGAGCGGCGTATCAATACGGTGAGACTTAAAATCAGAAAACATAAATTCAAAAGTTTGCCACTCTTGCTTGGGCGTAAATGATAAACGATAAGATTGCCATGGCTTTTGTATTTCACTGGTACGCAAATGGATATTGTAGGATTCATTATTCCCATAGACATCAACAAACATCCCTGTATATCCAGATGCATCAAACTCTTCTCCTGTGGATAGATCAATGGCCGCCTGAATAAATCCACCATTATTTTCAAGACTCACTTGGCCACTGAGTCGTTGACAAGGACGCCCCATGACATTGTCTTCGACGAGCGACCCCTTTGACACACCTCCCATCACTGTATCAGTGACAAGATTCCATGCGCTTGACTGCCCGGTCTGGCTAGTCGTAGTATCGTTGTTATCAAGAATAAACAGATTCTCCTCAGCCACGCAGTCATCCCCCAAAATAATCAAACAAGAAATAAATATAATAAGCGAACAATTGTGCATATTTAATCATGTGACACATAAATAAGGTCATTCACCGGAAAACCCAATGTCTGTGCCTTATTAACCAAATCATCAATCACTGACTGGTCAAGCTCGGGCGTTCGCGCGAGTATCCATAAGTAAGATAAATTAGGTCCCGCCACCAGTGAATATTGATATGCCTGCTTGTCCAGAGCGAGGATGTTATAAGCGCCATAAAAAGGCCCGAAGAAAGAAACTTTCAACGCCCCAATATCTGTCTTGCCTACAAAATAAGCCTTGCCAACGGCTTCATCCCACTCATTCTTTTCAACATTAAATCCTCGATTTACAACCTTCAAGCCACCGTCCTCACGCAAACTATACTCAGCACTCACCCGACTTAATCCGCGTTCAAAAGAATGGTCTAAACGCGCGATCTCATACCATTTACCAAGATAACGATCTGTCTC
>JBLHKO010000065.1:0-10922 GCA_047620145.1 Gammaproteobacteria bacterium
CTACGAGAGTCCCAATATTGAAGTTATGCAGGATTATCTTGATTCGAAAGATAGTGTGGTGATGTATAGCGCTGTATGGTGTGGTGTGTGTAAAAAAGCCAAGGAATATTTCGAGGCAAATAATATTCAATACAAAGACTATGACGTAGATACAACTAGTAAAGGCAAGAGCGACTATAAAAAACTTGGTGCAAAGGGTGTGCCGGTTATCCTTGTTGGGGAGAAACGCATGAATGGTTTTTCCGCAGGTTCTTTTGAGAGTATCTATAATTAAAAAATATTTATTTTTTCTCTTTCAATTGCTTTTCTAATTCGTCTATTTTCTTTTGCATGTTATGCAAGTGATCAAGCACACCATCTATGGCATTTGAAACCGGGTCTGGCATGTCTGCTGCGGCGTAGGCATCAAAGCCGACATTCTCTGCAAGCTCATCACGTTTGGTTTTTCGTTCTTTGTCAGTGACGATATGTCCGGGAATACCAACAACTGTAGATCCTGCTGGTACATTTTTAACGACTACGGAGTTGGAACCGATATGTGAGCCTTCACCAATGGTAATAGGCCCGAGTACTTTTGCGCCGGCACCAATCACGACATCATCTTCCAGTGTTGGGTGCCGCTTGCCTTTATTCCATGTAGTACCGCCGAGTGTGACACCATGATAGATAGAGCAATTGTCGCCAATTTCTGCAGTCTCACCAATGACAATCCCCATACCATGATCAATAAAAAAACGTTGGCCAATTGTGGCACCGGGATGTATTTCAATACCAGTTAAAAAGCGAGCGACATGTGCAGATACACGAGCGAGTAAGTAGAGTTTCTTTTTCCATAACCAATGATTAAGGCGATGAAACAATATGGCGTGCAGGCCAGGGCAAGCAGTTAAAGTTTCAATCGCGGTGCGAGCAGCCGGATCGCGTTCAAATACGACCTTGATATCTTCTTTTATGGTATCGAACATGACGTTATCTTATTTAATAAATACGGTTTTTTTATTCGGTTAATTTTTTGATGCGCTGATATTGTTCTTCTAACTTTACGATAGAAGCATTACTTTCAACCAATCGTTCTTTCTCTTTATCGACAACCTCTGCTGGTGCCCGATCCACGAAGTTTTTATTCTCCAGATTTTTGGCGATGCTGTCGCTATTCTTTTTAAGTTTTTCCAATTCTTTTTCCAGTCTGACAATTTCGGCCTGAGGATCAATCAGATCAGCTAGTGGTACTAACAAGGTCATTTCACCTGCAAGTGCAATCACAGCATCATCGGGTTCTGCGTCAATGGTTTCTATAGATTCAATCCGGCCAATGTCTTTTAAATAATGACTATTTTCGTGTAACCAGGTTTTCTCTTTCTCTGAGCCACCCTTGATTTTTACCGCCAAAGATTTACGCGGATCAATATCACGTTCAGCACGGATTTTACGAATGCCGAGAATGAATGCTTTGACCCATGCAATGGCTTCAAGGCTTGTCTCATCTGTCTCAATGTCTTCAACCCGTGGGTAGGGCATCTTCATCACAGTAGCTCCGTGTTGATCTAATATGGGTGCTACTTTCTGCCAGATCTCCTCAGTGATAAAAGGCATAAATGGATGCGCCAGACGTGTCAGCGTTTCCAGCACACGTAATAAAGTTAAGCGGGTACCCGCTTTAGCAGCGTCATTTGCTGCATCATCTGTTAATACTGTTTTCGAGAGTTCCAGATACCAGTCACAATATTCATCCCAGGTAAATTCGTGGATGGCTTTGGCTGCGAGGTCGAAGCGATAGCTGTGAATGCCTTTAGTAACCTGTTCAATGGTTTGTGCAAGTCGTGTCATAATCCAACGTTCTGCCAAGCCAAACTCCACATGGTCTTCGTTTGTATCGATGGCTTGATCTTCCATGCTCATCATGACGTACCGTGAGGCATTCCAGAGTTTGTTACAAAAATTTCGATAACCCCCAATACGGCCTACATCAAAACTGATATCTCGTCCTTGTGTGGCAAGCGAGGCGAAAGTGATCCTTAATGCATCGGTACCATAGGTAGCAATGCCTTCAGGGAAATGTTTACGTGTGGATTTCTCAATCTTTGGTGCATCTTTGGGTTTCATTAATCCGGTAGTGCGCTTACTGACTAATGTTTCCAGATCGATACCATCAATCAAGTCAATCGGATCAAGCACATTGCCTTTCGATTTGGACATCTTCTGTCCTTCGGCATCGCGTACCAGACCGTGGATATAAACTTCTTTGAAAGGCACTTTGCCTGTGAATTTCAAGCCCATCATAATCATGCGTGCAACCCAGAAGAAGATGATGTCAAAACCGGTGACGAGTACATCAGTTGAATAAAAATCTTCAAGGTCTTGAGTTTTTTCTGGCCAACCTAGTGTAGAAAAAGGCCATAAGGCAGATGAAAACCAGGTATCGAGGACATCCTCATCTTGTTTCAGATTGATATCGCCGAGCTTATTTTTTTCTCTAACTTCCACTTCATTATGACCGACATAAATATTACCTGCATCGTCGTACCATGCCGGGATGCGATGTCCCCACCAGAGCTGACGACTAATGCACCAGTCCTGAATATTGCGCATCCATTCAAAATAGGTTTTGTTCCAGTTTTCCGGAACGAATTTAATGTCGCCATCTTCAACAGCCTTAATCGCAGGATCGGCAAGCGGCTGAATTTTTACATACCATTGATCGGTTAAATAAGGCTCGACCACGGCATGAGAACGATCACCTCTGGGCACCATGAGTTTATGTGGTTCAATCTTTTCCAGCAGATGCAGTGCTTCAAGATCGGCAACGATCTGTTTACGTGCTACATAACGATCGAGGCCGCGATAAGCTTCAGGCGCGTCATCGTTGACGGCCGCATCAAACGTAAAAATATTGATGAGTTGCAAGCTATGACGTTGACCCATTTCATAATCGTTGAAGTCATGTGCCGGTGTGATCTTGACGCAACCGGTACCAAATTCAGGATCAACATAGTCATCGGCGATGACAGGAATCTTTCTACCTGTGAGTGGTAATTCAACTTCTTTGCCAATGAGATCCTTATAACGCTCATCATCAGGATGCACAGCAACGGCAGTATCACCCAACATGGTTTCTGGACGGGTTGTTGCGACGATAAGATTTCCACTGCCGTCGGCGAGTGGATATTTCATGTGCCACATGTATCCGTCTTCTTCTTCGGAGACAACTTCCAGATCCGAGATGGCTGTATGTAAAACAGGATCCCAATTGACTAGACGTTTACCACGATAAATCAAGCCTTCTTGATGAAGTTGTATAAAAACTTCTTTGACAGCTTCAGATAAACCATCATCCAGAGTAAAGCGTTCGCGCGACCAATCCATGGAGGTACCAAGGCGTCTTAGTTGACTGGTGATGGTATTACCAGATTCAGCTTTCCAGTCCCAAACAGCTTCAGTAAATTTTTCGCGACCTAACTCGTGACGATCAGTCCCTTTCAGTTCGAGCTGTCTCTCCACTACCATCTGCGTTGCGATGCCCGCGTGATCGGTTCCACATTGCCAGAGAGTTTTATCACCTTGCATGCGGTGGTAACGGATGAGGATATCCATCAAAGTGTGTTGGAAGGCATGACCCATATGCAGACTGCCCGTCACATTTGGCGGTGGTAGCATAATGCAATAAGACGAACCACTGCCTTCGGGACTGAAGTAGCCGGCCTTTTCCCAGGTTTGATACCACTGGGTTTCTATGGATTGCGGATTGTAAGTTTTGTCCATACTTATCTTTGGTCGTCTATTTTATCTGTAAGCTTTGAAGGACGGGCATTATGCCGTGTTTAGTAGATAAATAAAGACGTTGCGTTGTATTTCCAACTAATTTTCTGACGCAAGTTACCGCCAGATTGATTCATTCAGAAGGTTTGTCTGGACTAACTATAGTGTCAGTAGGTGACTGCGTTTTCGCCGAGTTTTTTTGCAATTGTTCTTTTAGTTCAACCATGAGGCTGTCTTTGATAGTGTCCTTGAGTTTGTCTACAAGGTCATCAAGATCGCTCGACAGTTTTTTATCGACTGATTCAACCAGCTTGCTGAGGCTGACTATCGGAAGATCTTCATTCGTGTCAGCGGGAATATTGCTGGATTCCTTTAATGTTTCAGCCAGTGCGTATTTTCTCGCTTCGGCAGCTTCGACAATATCAGTAAGCACAGGTATTTTGGCTTGTAGTTTGGGTGTGAGTTCGGCTTGAAGATTGCTTTCAGCAATCAAGCTTTCGAGTTCATCAATAGAATTACTAATAGATTCACCAGGAGACTCAGAAAAAGGCTCAGTGGTGTCCGCGACAAAGAAGTCTGCCCTAGGCGACTCTGAATCATTTGAGTCGACGCTCTTTATGTCAGCCTTTTCTAAAGGCTCGTCTTGTTGCTTATCGTTATCCATAACTGGATTCTATCGTATGTTTATTTAAAACGTGACCTTGACTCCGATAATCTGCATATCGCTGGCGAGCTTGTTGTCTCTCCTCTTCATTTCCAGCGACAATTTCAAGGATTCTTTCTACTTTGTTTAACTCTGTCGGAATTTGATCGGCAAAGTTGACCATAACTGGAGTGTGGTCCGGTATTTGACAATCTATTTGATTGCCATGACCGATAACAATAGGTGCGGTATCTGTGCTGTCTTCAGTCACAAAGCAATGGGGCAGAAAACTTATATCTTTAAATGTCCAGAGTAAATCATCTAATGCCGTCGCTGCAGATTCTGAATCTGTATTTATGAAAATATTATTTCCTTGCTTCCATACTTTCTGGATCAAGGCGCAGACAAAGTGCTCCCGTTTAGCATTTTCGGGGAGCACATAGAAATCTACTTGAGCCATTTTACTAGGGCCATTCGAGTTTAGTTACAACGATCCATCAGGTATTGAACCAGCATCGGCACAGGTCGGCCTGTTGCCCCTTTTTTACTTCCACTTAGCCAGGCTGTACCAGCGATATCGACATGTGCCCATTTGTATTTTTTAGTGAATCGTGACAAAAAGCAGGCAGCAGTGATTGTTCCTGCTTCTCGCCCACCGACATTGGCAATATCGGCAAATGGACTATTGATCTGGCTTTGGTATTCATCCCAGAGAGGTAGTTGCCAGGCACGGTCTCCAGAATTTTCGCCGGCATCGAGGATATCTTGAGCCAGTGGTTCGTGATTACTCATCAAGCCAGAGGCGTGGCTTCCCAATGCAATCACGCAGGCGCCAGTGAGTGTCGCGATATCAATCACGGTTGCAGGATTAAATTTTTCGCTGTAGGTCAGAGCATCACACAGGATTAAACGGCCTTCGGCATCGGTATTTAATACTTCAATGGTCTGGCCAGACATACTGGTGTAGATATCACCGGGTCTAGTTGCGGCACCATCTGGCATATTTTCGACTGCAGGTACAACACCGACAACATTAATGGGTAAGCCCATCTCAGCGACAGCTGAGATTGCTCCAAAGACACTTGCTGCACCACACATGTCGTATTTCATTTCGTCCATTGCCGCTGCAGGTTTGATCGAGATACCACCGGTATCAAAAGTGACACCCTTGCCGACTAGTACGAAAGATTTTTCATCTTTTTTACCGCCTGTATATTCCATACTAATAAGTTTTGCGGGTTGGCGACTACCTTGAGAGACAGACAGTAAAGAACCCATGCCGAGTTTTTCCATGGCGGCTTCATCAAGCACCGTCACTTTGATTGACGTTTGTGACTTGCCTAATTGCTTAGCCTGATCTGCCAGATAAGTAGGTGTGCAAATGTTCGGTGGTAAGTTGGCAAGATCGCGCGCTAAGGACACCCCTTTACCTATGGCATTGCCATCTTTAATTGCGCGCTGGCCTGTCACCACATCCTCACGCTCAGGGACTGACAGTACAAGCTTGCGTAGTTTATGCTTGGGTCGTTTATTTTTAGTTTTTAATTGATTGAATTCGTATAAAGTACTTTGACTTATTTCAACGAGCTGTCTTATTTTCCAATATTCATCTTTACTTTCTTTATTATCGATTTTTACATTCAATTCGGTCAGACAGGTGACTGCCTCTGCTGCACTGGTTAATTTTAGTTTGTTAATACTACTGGCGATAATTTGACGATAATGCCTGACATTTAGATCTTTTTCCTTGCCACAGCCAACCAGCAACACCCGCTCAGATGCGGTTCCTGGAACATTATGTAGCAAAAGTGATTGGCCGATTTTACCGTTCATATCGCCACGCTTGAGGATCTTTGAAAGATGTTTTTCACTTGCTGTATCGATAGCTTGGGCCGATGATGAAAGGCGATGAGATTCGAAGATGCCAACGACAACACAGGCAGAGCGTTGCTTTTCAGGTTTACCACTTGTGATTGTAAAATTCATAATTTTCTATTTATGCCAGTTTGGTTGATTAAATGATTGGTATTTCAATTATGTTAAGATTAGACGATTTTAACCAGTATTGTTGGCTGCCAGTTTATTCATTTATGCTAGTGGACGCAAAACACTTAGACTTTTAAATATCAGGCTTATGGGACAGGCACAATGATACTCCGGAGATACATCCAGCTAGAAATATTACAGCGGTTTTTGTGGGTGGCCGGGCTATTATTCCTTATTTATTCCAGCGACAGGTTTGTCGACTATCTGGCTGAAGCTGCTGAGGGTAAAATTTCCAGCACTCTTGTGTTTCAGCTGCTTGGCTTGAAATTGGTCTCTGTGTTACCCACATTACTTCCAGTCACAATATTCCTTGCTGTGATTCTCACCTATTCCCGTTTGGTCAGCGATAACGAAATGGCAATCATGTTTTCCACGGGGATGAGGAAACTGGAACAATTAAAAATTGTATTTCTCCTGATCGTGCCTATTTGTATATTTATTGCTGGCGTCGCATTTTTTCTTGCGCCTTGGGCTGAGGTCAAGCTTCAAGATCTAAAAACGCAGGCCAAACAAGATGCAGATATTACCGGCATCGCTGCAGGACAATTCAAGGAGTTCAGCAAGGGAGATCGGATTGTCTATGTCGAATCACTCTCCGAAGACAAGACTGCGATGCAGAATGTTTTTCTACAGATAAGACAGCATGGGAAACTGGGTGTGTTAACTTCGGACAGGGCTGTTTTTGAGTTTGATCAGGCTTCAGGGAATCGTTATGTAAAATTCGAGGATGGACGTCGTTATGTTGGGGTGCCTGGGGAACTTGATTATAAAATTACCGAGTATAAAACCTACGCGATCTTGTTAGAGGCGAGTGAGTCAGCGTTAGATGCCGCGAAAAGGCTGGAGTCGATTCCGACATCCGTTCTGTTAGCTTCAGATTTTGCTCAACATAAGGCGGAGTTACAGTGGCGGATATCATCGGTCATTTCAGTAATGTTATTATCGATTCTTGCTGTATTACTTAGCCAACTACCCATTGGTGAAAAACGCTATGTGCTGATATTCATTTCAATGTTGGTTTATTTTATCTACAGCAATCTCCTTGGTGTCTCTAAATCACTATTAAAACGAGATGAAATTCCATCATTGATAGGTTTGTGGTGGGTACATGCCTTGTTAATCGTCGGCATACTGATTCTTTATTATTTACCACAAATAAAACGTCGATTAAAACACAATAATGATCTTCAAGTTTTAAAAGCTAGCCAATGAAAATACTTGATCGTTATATTGCACTGACCTTAATCAAGATAACTCTGTTGGCACTATTTTCTTTGGTGCTTTTGTTTTCCTTTTTTGCGTTGGTTGATCAGCTAGATTCAACGGGAAGAGGTAATTACGGAGCTTGGCAGGCGCTGACTTATGTTTTTCTAACTGTTCCAAGATTGTCTTTTGAATTATTCCCCATTGCTGCCGTGATAGGCAGTATGGCAACGCTGGGGATGTTCGCCAAAAGCAGTGAGCTGGCTGTTCTTCGAACGTCAGGGATATCACAATTAAGATTTGCCTGGTCAATGTGCAAGGGAGCCGCAGTACTTATATGTATCTCCTTGTTTGTGGGAGAGGTTATTTCTCCCTATAGCGAAGAAACTGCTCAGCACATGCGTACAGTAGCATTATCAGAACAAATCACTTTGAAAACGAAATACGGATTCTGGTCCAGAGATGGTCACAGTTTTATTAATATTCGCAAGATATTACCGGGGGACAGAGTCGAAGGTATTTATATCTATGAGTTTGATGATGTTGATAGATTACGAACAAGTACTTTTGCCAAAAGTGCCGAATATAAAGATGATCAATGGGTGCTTACAGATATCAGGCAGACAGAAATTACTGATGCGGGCGTTAACATCAAGAAAATGAATCACGCAACCTGGGAGGCATTATTAAATCCAGACGTAATAAATCTGCTACTCGTTAAACCACAATTTATGTCACTTGTCGGTCTTTTTGACTACATCAGTTATTTAAAAACTAATGGTCAAAGTAGTTTGCTTTACGAGCAAGCACTTTGGTCAAAAATAATTAATCCATTTGCAATTATTGTAATGGTATTGATTGCCATACCGATGGTGAAAAGTTATTCAAGGATGACTGCGATTGGTCAACGAGTCTCCATAGGTTGTTTGATTGGAATTATGTTTCACATCTTCAATCAGATTGCAGGTCATATGGGGATTGTCTATAACATCCATCCCGCACTGAGTGTGACATTTCCAACATTATTAATGTTGAGTGTGATTGTCTGGCTACTCCGAAAAACGGCGTGATGGCTTTGGCATTCATACTCCGTTTTTTTTATATACGGGGGGAAGACATGATTGCTCCCACCCATATCAGTAAATATCCGTTCGTTTCGAGAAGTTCTTCATAGAATTGATAATGATAAACGTCGATGATCCTGTTATCAAACAGGCCGCCAAAAATAAGTAACCACCCGCCCAAAAAAATAACAAGAGTGGATTTTTCGAGTAATAAATCACGCCAATATTGTGGTTTTATTTTTTGATAATTAATAACACTGTATCCTGTCAAAGATAGCCAAAACGAGGCTAGCATAATATGCTTCCCAGTGCCGCTGCCCAGCAATATCAATATTTCCGGAATAGAAAATGTCTCGACATCCAGTTCACGCAAGATAGAACTGAAACAGAACAGGGCAAGATACAAGGCAAAGGCAGGGTGATATTTACCTGCGTGCAACAGATGTGACAGGGAGATTACAGTAGTCAGTGCCAACAGGGTTACCTGAATATTTTCCAACAAATTATTTTCAGCATGAAGTTGACTCATGCCGGCATAGAAAACCCAATAACTTGCCAGGATATTCAAGCAAACCATGAGGAGCAACGAGAGCAACACGATGGTTGCCATTAACTTTCTATCGAACATAGGTTTTGAAAGGATTTTGGTGTTATTTGACTATCAGACGAACTGTTTATTTGGTTTGCAAGGCTAACATCATTATAGCTATTGTAGTAGGCCTTGTGTTTGTGTAGAGCAGCGTGATGGTTATCGGTTATCCGAGCCGGAACAGAGATGTCTTTGATTATTGTAAAAGCAACAGAGTTCTGGAATAACGGTCGTGGAAGGTGAGTTTTTCATCGTCAAAAAATGCCCACGCAAAGCCAAGACCGAAACAGATTAATGAAAGCAGTGATAGGACAAAGCGCTGCGTGGCACCACTCCAGCTTACTGGCTTTAAGCCCTGTGTTTTCAATTTGATACGCCAGGCACGCATACCTAAAGTCTGACCGCCATTTACCCAGTGCCAGGCGAAATAACAATAGGTGATCAGCGCTAAAAAAATGTCATAAGCAATATTGTTGCTAGTGACGGATTCGCCATTTGTGAAAAACATCAGAATCAAGGTTGCCAGGAAAAACAGGGAAAATAGGCACAAACTATCGTAAAAAGCCGCTGCCAGCCGTTTAAACATGCTGCATTGGTCTTCATGGAGGTCAATTTTTGCGGGCATTTGGAACAAATAAGGAATCTTGAGTGACTAAGGATCTGTGAATGGTATTATCGTGTACGGTTATCTGGGGAATTTATCTACAAAAAGTCTTTGAATTTAATGGGGATCGAGTCCAGTTGCCAGTATGATGTGATAGAGGATATTACATGATTGTCAGCAACGACATTAAAGAAAGATCAATCATACTGAAGCCAAAGGCCAATAGCATAGCGATATTAGCCTTGTGTTTGATAGCATTATTGGCTCTGATGATGCCCAACCTTGCACACTCAGAAACGTTCAGTTTTGAGCCCCCCGGTCAGTTAGTCGAGGTTAATGGCCGTAACATGCACATCAATTGTATCGGCAACAAAAGCCCAAGCATCATTCTGGATTCAGGTGCGGGCGGCTTCTCTTTGGAATGGAAGAACATTCAAGATTCTCTATCTCAACATGCAAGAGTATGTGCCTACGATCGTGCGGGTTATGGCTGGAGTGATATGGGGCCTTTACCCCGCAGCACGAAAAATATCGCGCATGAGTTACATAGTTTATTAGAAAACGCAGAAATCCCTGGCCCCTATATCTTTGTTGGGCATTCTTTCGGAGGGTTTACAGCACAATACTTTGCACGCTATTTTGATGATGACATCGCGGGTGTTGTTCTGATTGATTCTTCGCACGAAGAACAAGTTTATCGACTTCCTGAAAATGGTAAAGATGTGGTCAGACGTTCATTACATCAGAACAGACGTAACATGGTGACGAAATCCGTGTTACATGAAAATTTTCCAGAACAAGGCGCAGCAGTTGCGCAGCAGTTAATGGAGCGATGGTCATCATTGATTACATGGCGTGAGGAAATGGCAAATTATGCGTTGAGCTCAAGAGAACTCAGAGATGTATATCATAAGCCGATACTGGAAATTCCCATCGTTGTCGTGTCACGAGGCAAACGTGTTTGGCCAGACACCCCCTATGGCGATGCTATGGAAGCAGCCTGGAAGGAATTACAGA
>JBLHKO010000066.1:0-10847 GCA_047620145.1 Gammaproteobacteria bacterium
GTTCTTTACTCATCTTTGGCGATAAAAAACAGAAACTTACTAAATGGACTATCACCGATACGATTGAAGAGTTCTTTGAAATCCACGTTCTAGGAACCAATCCCAAGAATCTTGATGGCCTCGATGTGTTGATGGTTATCCATCCCAAAGACTTGAACGATGAAACTCTGTTTGCGATCGATCAATATGTACTCAACGGTGGTAGGGCAATGATCTTCGTCGATCCTTTGGCTGAAGGTGACCGTAGCGTGCCTATTAATCCCGACAGTTCTGTACTGCCTGATCTGGATTCAGAACTAACAAAACTCACTGACCAATGGGGAATCACAATACTAGATCAGAAAATTGTCGGTGATATTAATGCCGCCATGCATGTGCAGACAAATAGCCCGACAGGTCCACAAGAGATTACTTATCTTCCGTGGTTAAGGCTGGCCAAGGAAAGTTTTAATCAAGATGATTTTGCGACCAGTGAGATCAATGTGATACATCTGGGTACAGCTGGCATCATTGAGAAGAACGAAGACAGTTCAATTCAGTTCACACCTTTAATTGAATCCACCAAACAGTCGATGAAACTGGATCGGGATTTTCTTTTTATTCAACGAGATCCAAAGATCATTCTTGATAATTTTAAATCGGAAGAGAAGAAACAAATCATCGCAGTGCGACTTCAAGGTCATGCCAAGACCGCCTTCCCGGAAGGATTGCTCGATGATGAAGGTAGTAAAACAAACAACGACACGGGGTCATTGATCAGTGAAGGTGATATCAATGTAATCGTAATTGCTGATACTGACATTCTTAGTGATTTATTCTGGATTAGAAATAAATCCTATTTCGGCATGGATGTCCCAACACCTATCGCCAATAACGGTGACTTTATTGTTAATACACTGGAAAACCTGTCAGGCAGTAATGATCTGGGGAGCCTGAGAACTCGTGGAGAATATACGCGCCCCTTTGAAAGAGTCGAGGCTATCCGACGCCAAGCAGAGCTGGAATACCGGGCACGTGAACAAAAACTTGTCGCAACGCTACAAGAAACTGAACAGAAAATTCGTGACCTTCAACAACAACAAGATCCCGATGCTGGAGAAAGTGCCTTACTAATGACCCCCGAACAAAGCGCAGAGATTGAAAAGTTTCAAACACTACGTATTGATACGCGTAAACAACTACGCTCTGTTCAACACGAGTTGAAGAAAAATATTGAATCCCTTGGCGCCAAATTACGATTCTTAAATATTGCCTTTATACCGTTGATCATTATTCTGATTTCTATTGGCACAGGCGTATATAGAATCACTCGTCGTAACTGATAAAACAATTTAAGGTTTAATTGTCGTGAAACGTCAAAAGTTTTTAATTTTTTCCACAATAACAATCATTGTGGTTGGAATTGCAGCGTTCTTTTCTCAAACCCAGGCACCGCAAACAACCGTCGAAAAAGAATTATTATTTCCAGAACTTTCTAACAAGATTAATGATGTCGCACGTATCGAAATAAATAATAGTGAAGACCGCAATGTCATATTACAAAAAATGCAAGACGGACAATGGACAGTAGAGAGCGCCGATAATTACCCAGCAAAGTTTGACAAGATTAAAGACACAGTCGTCAGTTTATCTGAACTGAAGATACTGGCCGAAAAAACAGATAATCCCAAACGTTATCCGGAACTGGGTGTTGAAGGGCCAGAGTATAAAGACACAAGTTCATTACTACTGACACTCAGCAATGATACTGGTGCCGCAATTGCATCACTTATCGTAGGTAAACCTAGAGAAAGCAACGCCGGAGACAGTCGTCCTAATCTTTATGTCCGACTACCAGATGCAAAAAATGCACTCATGGTTGAAGGTTATCTCCAGCTTAAAACTGACAATAGAGATTGGTATGAACGCAACGTAATTAACATCCCCGCATCGCACATACAGACTGTGGATATTGTTAAAAGTACCGGGGCTCACCTTTCAATCAATAAGGATGCCCAAGGTGACACCGACTTCAAAGTAGTCGCAGGCAAGACCAGCTCACCTTCAGTGTTGCTGAATAAACTAGGCACTTTCCTGGAAGATATTAATGTCGAAGGCGTACACGCGGTGGATAGTTTTGAATTTCCGAATGAAGCTACCAAAACGTCATTCAAAACATTTAATGGCTGGCTTATCACCGTTAAGAATATTCTTATCGATGACAAAGCCTTTGCCCATTTTTCATTCACTACAATAGCAACATCGAATAGTCCTACCAATGAAAAATCCGCGGATAATTCAGAAACCATCAGCGTTGAAGAAGAAAGCAAGCTTTGGAATCAATTTCTGGGCAACTGGGTCTACGAAATCCCGGAATTCAAGTTTGAGACACTGGATATAAATGTTGGCCAATCACCTGAATAACTCAACGACATAGTTTGACTCCCTGAGTTGATTTCTTGGCCTAACTTCTTAACCTTTAGCTGAGTAAAAAATAACAGTCTAAGTTATACTTCCCCACAGAATAACGACTAAGAATAAACGGGTATGTCCTTGGCAAAATCTAGCGAAAAAAATTTACTGACCTTTCAGGATATGATCTTCCAGCTGCAACATTTCTGGGCAGATCAAGGCTGTGTGATTGAGCAGCCATATAGTGTGGAGATGGGCGCAGGCACATTCCATCCATCAACTTTTCTACGCTCGATAGGGCCAGAACCCTGGCGTGCAGCTTATGTACAACCGTCACGACGACCTACTGATGGGCGCTATGGGGAAAACCCCAATCGCTTGCAACATTATTATCAGTTTCAAGTGCTGCTTAAGCCTTCACCTGACGAGATTCAAGAACTCTATCTTGAGTCCTTAAAACATCTTGGTGTTGATCCGCTAGTCCATGATATTCGTTTTGTCGAAGATAACTGGGAATCGCCAACACTTGGAGCCTGGGGCTTAGGCTGGGAAGTCTGGCTGGATGGTATGGAAGTTAGCCAGTTCACTTATTTTCAACAAGTAGGCGGACTGGACTGCGCGCCTGTCTCTGGTGAAATTACCTATGGTCTGGAACGCCTGGCTATGTATTTACAAAATAAAGATAGTGTTTTTGATTTGCTATGGTGCAAAACGACAGACACTGAAATCACTTACGGCGATATCTATCATCAAAATGAAGTTGAGATGTCGGCCTATAATTTTGAACATGCAGATACTGATTCACTATTTAAATGGTTTGATACCTGCGAATCTGAATGCCTAAAGTTAATCGAGAAAAACTTGCCACTCCCGGCTTATGAAATGGTTCTAAAAGCATCTCATTCTTTTAACCTGCTCGATGCCAGACACGCAATTTCCGTCACTGAAAGACAGCGATTTATATTACGTGTTCGCACTTTATCCAAAGCCGTCGCTCAGTCATATTACGAAGGCCGCGAATCTCTGGGATTCCCCTTGCTGAAGCCAAACCAGAATTAGCCCCATAAAATTGAAACACTGAAACAAGTCATGACAAATCAAACATTATTACTCGAGATTGGCACCGAAGAGCTTCCGCCAAAGGCATTATTAAAGCTTGCCACTGCCTTTGCGAAAGGTGTCCGTGAAGGTCTGGAAAAAGCAGAGATTGCGTTTACTGACGTCAAATACTATGCCACGCCCAGACGCCTCACAGTCATGGTGACAGCTCTGGAGTCGACGCAGACAGATAAAGAAGTTTTGAAAAGAGGGCCTGCCGTCAAAGCAGCATATGATGATGCTGGAAAACCTACTCCTGCTGCATTAGGCTTTGCAAAATCCTGTGGCGCAGAATTCTCTGAACTTGAAACAATGGAGACCGACAAAGGTAGCTGGTTAACCTACCTAGCTCAGGAAAAAGGCAAGGCAACAGCTGAGTTAATTCCTGAAATTGCTGAGACCGCATTATCCAGATTGCCTATCCCGAAAAGAATGCGCTGGGGAAGCGGCAGTATTGAATTTGTTCGTCCAGTGCATTGGGTTGTTGCAATGTTCGGAAAAGAAACGATTGACTGTTCAATCCTCGGTATCAAATCTGGCAACCAGACCTTTGGTCACCGTTTTCATCACCCTGCCCCAATTAAACTAAAGTCAGCCGAGAGTTACCTCAAACAATTAGAGGAAACAGGAAAAGTTATCGCCGATTTTGATCGGCGTAAAACAATGATCAAAGAGTCTGTGCTCAAAGTCGCTGAAAAAGAAAATGGACAAGCGGTCATTGATGAGAGTTTGCTAGATGAAGTGACATCATTGGTTGAATGGCCGGTCGTGATCTCAGGTGTTTTCGACAAGAAATTTCTGGCTTTACCCCATGAAGTTTTGATCGCGACCATGCAAGGGCATCAAAAATATTTTCCGGTGGTCGATAAGAAAGATAATTTGCTTCCCCTTTTTATCACTGTTGCCAATATTGAAAGTAAATCGCCTGATGTCATACGCCAAGGCAACCAACGTGTGATCACACCGAGATTGAGTGATGCCGAATTTTTCTGGCAACGAGATAATGAAACGCCACTATCTGATATGAGAAACAAATTAGTTGATGTTGTTTTTCAACAAAAATTGGGCAGCCTGTACGATAAATCAGAACGTATCACGGCACTTGCGATCTTCATAGCCAATTTACTAGACGCCGATATCACGCTTGCTGAACGCGCAGCAGCACTGAGTAAATGTGATTTACTCACAGACATGGTGGGCGAGTTACCTGAATTACAAGGCGTTATTGGACGTTACTACGCAGCAAATAATGGTGAAGACAAAGAAGTCGCTACAGCCCTCGATGAACAGTACATGCCACGCTTTGCCGGAGATCAAATTCCGCAAAGTAAAACTGGCCAGATCATTTCTATTGCTGACAAACTAGATACACTGGTTGGCATCTTTGCTATTGGTAAAGCGCCTACGGGTGATAAAGATCCGTTTGCCTTAAGACGCGCTGCACTAGGCGTATTACGCATCATGATCGAAGGTGAACTTGAATTAGATTTGCAAGCTTGCCTGAAAAAGGCTGTAGATAATTATGCTGTTGATCTAATCAGCGACGAACTAGTGTCTCAGGTTTTTGCTTTTATGATGGAACGTCTACGTCGTTATTATACTGACCAGGGTATTTCAGCAGATAATTTTGAAGCCGTCTTAATGCGCAACCCGGTGCAACCCTACGACTTCCATAGACGCATCAATGCAGTGGTGCAATTCAGGAAACTTCCAGAAGCAGAGAGTCTGGCCGCCGCTAATAAACGCATCGGCAATATTCTCAAACAGATAAGCAATCATGACGACATTCTATTCAGCGACGACTTGCTGCAGGAAGATGCCGAACAAAAATTAGCTAAGGCACTTGCTTCGATTAAAGAAAAAGTAACCCCGTTATTAGACAATTGCGAATATGAACAGGCACTGAGTAATCTTGCGGGTCTAAAAAATGATGTTGATAAATTTTTTGATGATGTCATGGTAATGTCTGATGACGAGGCTCTGAAAAACAATCGAGTTGCATTATTAAGTCAGCTAAGTAACCTGTTCTTGAAAACAGCGGATATCTCCAGACTTCAGAGCTAGGTCAGACGTAGAAAATAGAGGAACACAGCTATGCCATTAATCATTCTTGATCGAGATGGTGTCATCAATTACGACTCAGCTGATTATATTAAATCTGAGGCAGAATGGATCCCGATCCCCGGTAGCCTCGAAGCAATTGCGCGGCTTTCTCAATACGGTTATCGCATCATTGTAGTCACTAATCAGTCTGGTATTTCGCGTAAAAAACTTAGTATTGATGATCTCAATGCGATCCATCAAAAAATGATGACCCACCTTGCACAATTCGGCGGCTCTATTGAGGCTATTGTTTTCTGTCCGCATGGTCCGAGACAAGGTTGTGAATGTCGAAAACCAAAACCCGGGATGTTGTTTGAGATCGCCAACCGACTTAATATTTCTCTGAAAGATGTCTATTGTGTAGGCGACAGTCAACGTGATATCGATGCCGCGCTGGCGGCCGGGGCAAAACCGGTATTGGTCAGATCCGGTAATGGTTCGATACTCGATGATAGCGGGACTTTTCCGATAGATATTCCTGTGTATACAGATCTGGCTGACTTTGTAGACAACTTATTGAGTAATGCTGCTTAGATCATTACTTTTTTATGTGGGTTTATTTTCCACGACGATTCTTATCGTGCCCTTTTGTCTATTAATTTACCCATTACCGTTTACCAAACGCTATTATTTTGCCACCCGCTGGACTGTCTTTAATTTATGGTGGTTAAAGATCACTTGTAATTTAACGCACACAGTTGAAGGTCTGGATAATATTCCGACTGAAGCGTCAATCATCATGTCGAAACATCAATCTGCGTGGGAAACCCTGGCAATACAACTAATCTTTCCACCTCAAGTTTGGATACTGAAACGCGAATTGTTATGGATCCCGATCTATGGCTGGGGATTGGCCTCAATGCAACCAATTGCAATCGATCGCGGCTCTGCGATTAAATCATTCAGGCAGATTGTCAAACAAGGTTGTGAACGCCTGAAACAAGGCCTATGGGTTGTCATCTTTCCAGAGGGTACTCGCGTTGCGCCAGGGGAAAGAAAAAAATATTTACCCGGCGGGGGTATGTTAGCTGAGAAATCTGGAGCCATGATCATCCCCGTTGCACATAATGCCGGTTACTTCTGGCCCAGAAACAGCATCGCTAAAAAATCGGGAATCATACAAATGGTCATCGGGCCTGCCATTGATCCCAAAGGCAAAACTGCCAATGAAATCACTAATGAAGTAGATCAGTGGATAGAGTCTACTGTCGATAATCTACCAAAATCTGTATAAGCAGACACGAACCGTAATTATTATTATTAATATACCGCTTACGATGGCAACCTTAAGAAGCGGACATCTTCTTCGGGGGAAACGGATGAAATCCTGAAATTAAGATCCCTCCCATCCCAGATATATCCTTACTCTGATTCCACTGAATTAATGAAATCTTTAGCCATAGGTTTTGATTTCATTGAGTTTGCATTCTTACTATTTGCAGATTTACAGTCGCGAACATAGTTATCCATCTCTACTAGATCCTCTATACCCAGAGTCATTGCTTCATTTTCACATTTCGTCACTAATGCTTGACTATCCTTTCCAGACTCAATGGCCAGAACAGTGTTACTTAGACAAATAGCGACCAGACAACACAATATAAAACCTGACTTTTTCATTTCGAATTCCTCATCATTAAAAGGTTTAAGTTGACTAGTCACTTGATGGAAAAGTGCCATCACAGCTTAAAGAATTATCTCTAATAGATAGCAAAAAATCTCTGAATAAAGGTTCGCTTAAGTGTTTATGCACGCCAACAAGTGAGGCGGCGGATGCTGTATATTCTAATTTAACTATCTGTGTCAACAATTATTGCACGTACTACAATTAAGCAATTCCCTGAAGTGATTCTTCATTAAATTCGCAATACTCATTTAAGACAATAATTTCTGCTTTTTTGAAAAAATTAAACTCTGTTGCAGTAGCAGAAGTATAAGCACCCATCATGCGGCCAATGATTAAATCTCCGTTATTGAGTTTTGGCAATAAAATATCTTCGGTGATGACATCGATACTGTCACATGTCGGCCCAGCGAGTACGGAAGGAAAACGCTCACCTTCCCAGTGAAGCGCATCAACAGGGTAGTGACAATGATCAAATAAAATGCCGCTAAAGGAGCCATAAATGCCATCGTCTAGGTAGTACCAGATCTTCCCTTCACGCTCTGCTTGTCCCATCACAGAAGCGACACTGGTTACCGCTGGAGCAACAATAAAACGACCTGGCTCGGCAATCACTCTCACGGTGTCAGGTAGCAGCGACAATGCTTGTCGAATAGGATTACAGAAATCTTCGATGGTCATCAAATCGTCGATATACTCGACTGGGAATCCACCACCAATATCCAGCGTGCTGAGTGCTGGTAGACCTAATTCAGAGACTTGATGAATAATATCCAGGCTGCAATTAATTGCATGAATATATTTTTCTGGTTCTGCAGTCTGAGAACCTACATGGAATGATAAACCTTTAATTCGTATTCCTAACTTATTAGCGTGTTGTATGATCTCAACAGCCTGCTTTGGGCTACAACCAAATTTTTTGGAAAGATCTGAATATGCTGTAGCGTTTCTAAAGCTCAAACGTACCAGAATTTCTGCTTCACTTCGATAATTGATAAACTTTTCAAGTTCATTAATGTTGTCGACAACGAATACTGTACAACCATATTCAAGCGCATAGCGTATATCCGAGTCGCGCTTGATGGGGTGAGAATGAATGGTCATTTCAGCGGGAACACCTGCTTCTCTAACCATATCAATTTCGCCATTACTGGCCAAATCGAAGCTTGCTCCCTCAGAAAGTAATGTTCTGACTACCGCAGGATGAGGTAATGGTTTTAGTGCAAAGTACAGGTCTACGTCAGGCAGGGCCTGCTGAAGTGCCTGGTATTGACGTCGAACAGCATCGCAATCGAGGATCATTAACGGCGCGCCATGGGTGGCGACCATCGATTCTATGAGATCAGTTTCAGATAAAGTCTTGCTGCTTTCTGGGGCGAAAACAGATTCAATAGTTAGATCAACAGGCGAAATATTCATGGATAACCTCCACGCAAAGTCAAATTAGTATAACTACACCCTTTACTGGATTGAGCAGCATCATGAGCTCTCTAATACAGTCAAATACATACAGTCAAACACATTTTTGAATAGTTGCTCCCTGTTGCCTAATCGCTTTGAGGGCGATTTATGCGGGTTGACTATCGTCAATAAAACACGCGCATCATAGGGAAATTTTTGTTGAGCGCAACAATTAATTTTAAATAAACAGAATAACTAATTATAACTAGCAAGGGTTCCAGATATAGTTCGACAGACCATACCCAAAATCACACTAAGTTGAAGACTCAAATTCATTTTGGAATCCTCCATGTGTGGATTCAAACTACTGTTATTAATAATAGTGTAAATTATAATAATACGTATATTTATCAGGTAGATACATTAAAACAGGAAATAGCTTATTTAATATAGACAACACATTATAAAAGGTGCAAACTCCGCGCGTTTTATTATGCTACTGTAACCGAAACAGCTTGGTGTTCTTGTTAAAACACTAACTACGAGCTCGGCATGGATTGACCAATCCTATTCACTAGGCATCCTGTCAGAACGGACGTTAGACGCTTTGTTATTTAATATCAGAGAGGATATGGCCATGAAAAAAGTACACAAATCTGCAAGTGGTCGAAAGACCAATAATCAACGTTTAATTGATGTCCTTGGGCCTGTTGAAAACCTGGAAAGTTATGTCAAGGCAGACTGGTGGCGACATATATTTAACGCTAATTATTTGCGTACTGATGGTGATGTCGTCAATGATGAGAATATTACTCGGGATGAGGTCGCAGTATTCTTATCCATTCTCGACGTGAATAAAGATGCCTCTATTCTGGATATGTGTTGTGGGCAGGGTCGGCATGTTCTGGAGATGACCAGACAAGGCTATTGGAATGTTCATGGACTGGATAGATCACACTACCTGATTAACAGAGCAAAAAGTATCGCCAAAAAGGAAGGCTTAAGTGTTGTCTTCAAAGAAGGCGATGCACGGAAACTTCCATTTGCTACCAATAAATTTGATGTTGTGACCGTCCTTGGTAATAGCTTCGGCTATTTCGAAACACAACAGGATGATCTGCAGGTTTTGCATGAAATAAACCGGATACTAAAACCCGAAGGTAAATTATTGATCGACATTACTGACGGCGATCACATGCGTGCCAGTTATGAGCCAAGGAGCTGGGAATGGATCGATAAAAATTATTTTGTTTGTCGTGAACGTTCTCTATCAGCTGATAAAGAGAGATTAATATCAAGAGAGGTTATTACGCATGTAAATAAAGGTGTGATTGCTGACCAGTTTTACGCGGAGAGACTCTATTCTATTGATGGCTTGGTCAGCTTATTAAACGACAGTGGCTTTAAGAATGTAGAAACTAAACATGCTTTGAATACACAATCAGAAAGAAATCAAGATCTTGGCATGATGGCAAAAAGAAATATCATCATGGGTCAAGTAGATAAACCGGACATTAGCCTTATACAAGGTGGTGTAAAAAATGCAGTACGTGTAGCTGTACTACTAGGAGATCCGACGAAATCTGACAAGATAAAACCGGGGTCGACTTTTGATGATGATGATATTCACACCATTAATGAACTCAAAAAAGCATTAGGTTCACTGGATAACTATCGTTTCACATACTTTGATAATCACGATAGTTACTTCGCGAACTTGCCAAAATGGAAGCGAGAATTTGATCTTGTTCTGAACCTTTGTGACGAAGGATTTAACAATAATGCCCTATTTGAACTGCATGTTCCGGCAATTCTGGAATCTATGGACATTTCCTATACTGGTGGAAATCCACAATGTTTGGCTTATTGCTACGACAAATCACTGATACGAGGACTTGCTCATGAAATGGATATTCCAGTGGCCGATGCGTACATTGTTAAACCGGAAGACACGACTTATATCAATATAAATATCGCTTTTCCAGTAATTATTAAACCAAATTTTGGTGACTCTAGTTTTGGTATTACAAAGAACTGTGTCTGTTATAACGTTACTGACTTGGAACAGGCGATAACCGAGGTGCGACAAAATTTTGGCTATGAGAATCCTATTCTGATAGAGCAATACCTGACAGGAAAAGACATAAGCGTAGGCGTCATCGGTAATACAAATGGAAGCATTGAATTTCTGCCAATTATTGAAGAAGACTATTCAGTCCTGCCAGAGGGT
>JBLHKO010000067.1:0-10425 GCA_047620145.1 Gammaproteobacteria bacterium
CGATTTGGAAGACTTGGATAATTTAGAACGTAGACCCATTTTAGAAAACAGAGACGGTTGACGACCCCAGAAGCCCATCGCATTTCGTGTGAACTGATGCTTTAGTGGCGGCGTTAAGTCAGTCGCGAACATCACAAGATTTCGCGCAATAATTTTGAGTGGCTGCTTGTTATAAAAATTCCTGGCCAACCTGTCTGTAAAATTTAGTATCCGCCGTTGATCTTCAACTCGTGATTGCAGATATGGCTCAAGTATTGTTAATGCACCAACATCCTGATTGTTTTTCTCTGCTGCAATCAATACTTCTGCAAGCGCTGCTACATCACGTAAGCCAAGGTTAAAGCCTTGTGCGCCATTCGGATGCACTGTATGTGCGGCATTCCCCAAGACAACGGCACGGTGCATTACTTGCTCATCTGCCTGTAACATTTTTATGGGATAACTTTTGCGCAGACCTAACTTCGAAAATTTACCCAAACGACGACCAAACCGAAGCATTAAAATTTCCAGAAATTCCAGTTCATGCATATGCATATATTTATCTGCTTCTTCCGCAGCAACAGTAAACACCAATACGCAACGTTTATCCGAGTGCGGCAATAAAGCTAGCGGCCCACTTTCGGTAAATCGTTCATAAGCTGTATCATTATGTGGTCTTTCTGGAATGACGTTACTGACGATAGCAACTTGCTCATAATCCTTAACTGTCGCTTTTATGCCAAGCATTGCTCTGGTTCTGGAATCTACTCCATCTGCGGCAACTAATAATTTACTAGTGATAACTTTTTCTGCACCATCAATATTGATTGTCACACTAGTGTGCGAATCAAGTATTTCTAGTTCAGTCACCGATGCAGGGCATAACAAGCTGATGTTGTCTGCCACTTCGATCTTTTGTATCAGTGCCTTGCCAAGCTCACGAGCCAAGACAATATAACCGAGCGCTGGCACATGCATAGACTCAGCATCCATCCTGACAAAACCAAAATGATGTTGATCGGATACGTGTATATTCTTGATCGGATTTGAATGCGGAAAAATATTTTCCCAAAGACCCAGATTATCGAGAATGTTTTTCGACGACAAGGAGATAGATAAGCCTCTGTCATCATAGCTGGGTTGAATACCTGCTTTTGCTGATACCGCCTCAACGACCGCGATCCGAAGACTGCTATCGCCACTATTCTTATTGCTTAGGGCGCAGGCCAATGCCGCACCGACTGCGCCGCCACCAACAATAATGATGTCATAATCATGCGTCATAATTTATAGAACATAAATTTACTTTTAAAACGTTCAGGCCACGGCCGCCATTAATGCTTCTATTTCATCAATAGTTTTTGGTGTATCTTTACTCAACACATCGTGACCATCTTTAGTCACTAGTACATCGTCTTCTATCCTGACACCAATATCCCACCACTTTTTCGCCAAACCTTTAGTGCTCGCCGGCAAATACAAGCCTGGCTCAACAGTGAGCACCATTCCCGGCTCGAGCATGCGCCAATCACCACCGACTTTGTAATCACCAACATCATGCACATCCATACCCAACCAATGACCGGTACGATGCATATAATATTTAGCATAGGCGTGTTCTTTGATGAGCGTATTCAGCTTGCCTTTGAGAATACCTAATTCAAGCAAGCCTTCCGTAATCATTTTTACTGCTGCTGTATGGGGGTCATTCCAGTGGTTCCCCGGTTTGACCTGAGCGATCGCGGCTAACTGTGCGCGCAAAACAACCTGATAAATATCTTTTTGTGCCTGGGTAAATTTACCATTGACCGGAAAGGTTCGCGTAATGTCACTCGCATAGCCTTCAAATTCAGCACCAGCATCGATTAATAAGACATCACCATCTTTCAGCTCTTCATCATTATCTGTGTAATGCAGAATACAGCTATTTGCACCACCACCGACAATCGATGGGTAAGCAGATCTCTTCGCTCCTTGTTGCATAAATTTATGCACTAGTTCGGCTTCAACCTGATATTCCATTAAACCTGGTTGGCAGGCTTGCATTGCGCTTTTATGTGCCACTGCAGAGATCTTGGCGGCCTTACGCATCGCGGTAATTTCCTGACGACTTTTATAAAGCCGCATGTCATGCAGGATATGTGTTAGCGAGATAAACTCATCCGGCGCATTAATACCTGAACGTGCCTTGTCACGAACCTCATTCACCCAACTCAAGACGCGCTGATCAAAAACCGCATCATTACCCATGGTATAAAAGATACGTTCTTTATCTTCTAGCAAATTAGGCAAAATCTCATCCATATCTTCTATCGGGAAAGCGTCATCTGCGCCATAAATTTCACAGGCCCCCTCCAGACCGGCACGTTTACCATCCCAGGTTTCCTTGTGTGGATCACGCTCTCTGCAAAATAAAACAAATTCCCCATGCGGACGATCCGGGATAATGACAGCCACCGCTTCGGGTTCCGGATAACCTGTCAGATAATAAAAATCACTATCCGGACGAAAGGGAAATTCAACATCATTATTCCTGAGGTATACCGAAGCAGTAGGTAATATTGCAATACTTTCATCACCGATCATATCCATTAAACGTTTGCGACGACGCTTAAATTCCTTTGCATCCATTAATGTAATACCTCTGGTTGATAGTTCTCCGGATTATCGGCGTTGCCTTGTAAATCCTCAAATATAAAGATAGCGCCCATGCGTACATATTCTGTCAGCTCCATCAACGCGAAATCATCTCCCTGTTCTGAATTATCATTATTACCTGTATCCAGATTATCCGCATCAAGTCGCGCGATATTATAAAAATCGCTGATTAATTCTTTCGAGTCTGGGGGAATTTTCTCCTGTTTCACTCCAGACAAGCCCAAGCCACTCATGAACCCCTGACACCATTCAGCAAGTGAACGGCTTCTCTCTGCAACAGAACCATTTTCATCTGCAAGTAACAATTCCAGCTCAATATCGCTTGAACACATCTTCACTTCAATATCTTTGGCCAAGGCTTGCAAAACTTTAAGGCAATCCTTTGGGTTGATAATTTCATCACTATCGAGCAGGAAATAATCCTTTATTGTTTGCTCCTGAACCTGTCCATTCCCACAAATTAGCGCACATAAAAAACCATGGCATTCAGCAGCATGAAAACCTACGCCTGAGGTAACCAACAGTTCATTTAATTCGTCATAATTTTGCATGCAATCTACTTCCCGAAACATCTTCCTATTCAACCCTATATTCAACCATGCGTCTGCACATAAAGTCCTGGCCAATCGCTTTATTTTCTTCAAAATTGAATAAATTTCGATCACAATATCGGTGATCGGGTTTTAAAATAACCATCTTCGAGTCAGCTTTTATCCTGTATATCTTGACCACTTCCACTGCTCGCTCTATATTGCGTAGATGATAACAAACAAACAGGGATTTTTGACCACAGTCAGGCACAACTTATCAGGATAAATCCATGACAGATCAAAACAATGAAGCAGTAGATCTTAAAGCACTGGAAACTCGTGTTGATGAACTCATCAGCACAGTAGATAAATTGACATCAGAAAATACCGCACTGCGTAGCCAACAGGGCAATCTGGTGACCGAACGAGCAGAACTGATTGAAAAAACAGAACAGGCCAGATCCCGAATTGAATCAATGATCTCCAGACTACGTGCCATGGAAACGCGTCCGTGAGCAAAGCAGCAAAGCCAGCCAGCGTCACCATCCTCGATAAAGAATACCTGATTGCCTGCAGCGAAGAAGAACGCGGCCTTCTCAACGACGCGGCAGCCTTGCTGAATGATAAAATGCGGGAAGTAAAAACCTCTGGAAAAATCATCGGTAGTGAAAGAGTTGCTGTTTTAGCGGCTCTAAATATTGCCCATGAGATGCTTGCATACAAAAAAGAAAATGAGAGCTATACTTCAACTGTAGACGGAGTAGTTCGGCGCTTACAAGACAAAATAGATGACGCCTTGATGAAAGGGAGTCAGCTAGAAATTTAGAATAAAGTTAGCAGGGGAAAAAGACGCCGAGTTGTAGTAGGTAGTAACAATAAACAGATTAGGGCATCTTCTACAGTGTTCGCCAGCAAGCCGTTGGTAAACTTGAGCCTATACTACATACCCCGGGAATATAATTTGTGACGTTGTGTGCACATCCATTCGTGGGAAGCCTAATATGCCATAATTCGTTCCCACTTGAACCAACGGTTCAAGTTCTGAGGTTTGTAGCGGCACTATGGTTGATGCCCGCCTCAACCTTTATTACTCTTCGAGTATCAAAGTAAACTAACATACCCAAACTACTTGGTATAAGACCTCACAAGGATAATTCCGCATGAACTACTGGTTAATGAAATCAGAACCTGAAGAATTTGGTATCGATGATTTAAAAAATAATCCAGATAAAACAGAACCCTGGGATGGCGTCAGAAATTATCAGGCCAGAAACATGATGCGCGATGATATGAAAAAAGGAGATTTAATCTTTTTCTATCATTCTAACTGTAAAGTCCCCGGTATCGTTGGCACTATGAGCGTTCACAAGGAAGGCTACCCGGATCCAACCGCATTTGACCCTGAAGTCAAACACTACGACCCTAAAAGTGATCCCGAAAACCCACGCTGGATCCATGTCGATGTAAAATTCAAACGAAAATTCAACCGCGTGATATCTCTGGCTGAATTACGAGAACAAAAACAGTTAAAAGACATGAAAATCTTACAACGAGGGAATAGACTCTCCGTCACCCCGGTAACAAAAAAAGAATGGGATTACATCGTCAATCTTGAAAAATGATGTTACAGAATACCCAATATATTTATATATAAGCGATGCCAAGCACTAATTCTAAAAGAGCAAATTCGATAGATGCTTTTGATTTTGAGCCAAATCGAATTATTGCGAAAAAATACAAAATTATCTCAAAGCTTGGTTGTGGCTGGGAAGGTGAAGTCTACAAAATAAGTGAAGTCAATACCGGCATTGAGCGTGCGGCGAAATTTTTTTTTCCTAAACGGAATATTAAGAACAAGTCGTCGGGTATCTATGCCAAAAAACTACATGCCCTCAGAGAATGTCCTGTTGTTATTCAATATCAAACACAGGAGACCATTATTTACCGGAGAACACCGGTCACTGTTTTGATATCAGAATACGTTGAAGGGGGATCTCTGCTTGAATATACCAACCGACAACCTGGCAAAAAATTACCATTGTTTCAAGGTATTCATTTGTTACATGCGTTGATTGTTGGTATTGAAAATATTCATTACCACCATGAATACCATGGCGATTTACATTGTGAAAATATTATTGTCAGGCGTTTAGGTCTTTCATTTGAACTAAAATTACTCGATTTCTTTCATCGCGGAAAAGCCAGTCGTTATAACAGAGAAGATGACATTTGTGATGCTATCCGAATATTTTATGACGCCATCGGTGGGCAAAAACAATATGCCAAACACCCCAAGGAAGTAAAAGAAATTTGCTGTGGCCTGAAACGGACATTAATCCTTAAAAAATTCCGCAATGCCAGCACCTTGCGTATTCATCTTGAAAATCAGATATGGCATTAAAAGTTCAGTCTTTAAAGCGCCCTTAACTATTGATCCTTTTCCCAATCTTCAATGGCTTCCTTTGCCGCCCTAAATGCCTCTATGCCGGAAGGAGCGCCACAATAGACCGCAGAATGTAACAGCACCTCCTGAATCTCCTCAACAGTACAACCATTACGTAATGCGCCACGCACATGTCCTTTTAATTCTGTCGAGGCTTTAAGCGCAGCCAATGTCGCAACCGTGATCAAACTCCGCGTCTTCTTAGAAAGACCATCCCGTGTCCAGACTTCACCCCAACAATTTTCAGTCACATAGTCCTGTAAAGGCTTGGTAAACTCTGTCGCAGAATTTATCGCTTTGTCTACGTACTCATCTCCTAAAACTTCTCTCCTCACAGACATGCCTTTTTTATATTTCTCACTACTCATGGTTCTCTATCTCTCTATGTATTTGGTAATAATGGTACGTAGCATAATGGGTATCAAGGTTAAGCAAAAGGAATTGTGTGTATTGATTTTATACGCCGCAATGTGCGGATTTTGAAAGTGGAGGCGAAGTCGGTGCTTTTAATATTCCGAACCATTGCCTTGTTATGCCTTTTCACCGATGGACTCCACTTGTGTATTTAGGATTTGCCTCATCATTATTAGTGAGAACTTAACTCCGTCTTTTTCTGAGATCATATCTTTGAGGTAAATTTTATTATCTTCGTATTCTTGAGGAAATTGGATACTCATATAGGTCATATGTTTTTTCTCCGCTTCCCAGAATCTGTATTTAATTACCTCATGACCAGAATACTTTTTGAGAAACTGATCTATAGTTAGCCCCTCTCTTTGCCAATTTACTAGTTCTTTGCTTATCCAAACATCATCCCATGTTTCAAACACTGGGAAATGGGCAAGAATATTACGTACGAATTTAAACAATGGCCCGCCTATTTCTGATTCCATCGGTGGGCGCTGCCTTTTCAATGCCTCAAGAACATGTTTGAAAGGTTCGTATGTTAATAATTCTGCATATACGGCGAAGATATTTGATACTTTAGTAAACCTATACCAGTCTTCTTTTTCCCAGAAATCATCTTCGATAATTTCATCGAACAAATCGTAAAAGCGGTTGTACGCAAGAGATAGAAACAACTCTTCAGGTTTATTGGGTCTCATTTCCATGGTTCGATCTACCTTGAGGCATAACGGTTGAAATAAGGGGCCGAGCGATTAGCGAGGTCCCACCCCGCGCCTTTTGCGGGCGTTCTTGATTGATTTGTTATGTTTTAACTTCACCATTCTTTTCCCTTCTAATTTCTTTTATGCCATAACTAATAGCGATAATACTAATTATTAATTGTGCAATTGTAGGAATTTCTGCATCTAAATAGATGCCGCCATTATTTATATATCCCACGATGAAATATCCAATTGCACTTATAAGTGCCCACATACCAATAATTATTAATAACCAGTTAAATACTTTTTTCACGAGTTTTGTTCTTTTAGATCTGATTTATTAAAAACATAACTTGTTAATAAGCGGCCACTGAAGTCGCCGCTTATTTTTCTTATATAATTGACCAAAATGGCGCGTTTATTGGGTATATAGGCCAAAAACGTGCCATTTTTAGGAGAAAATATGATGTGAGATCTTTTCATCTCTATTCCTTTAGTACTGAGAAATAAGAAAGTTCAGGATAGATCGATTCTTATAAATGTGCCACTTTCGTTGTGACCGGTTTTTTACTCCCCTTATATCGTGCCGAACAGATGAATGATTTTAAGGTTATTTGAACAGGACGTTCAAATAAGTAGAATCAAGACAGGAAGTCTTGTTTCTGCGACCTTAAGAAATCATGCGGCTGTGAGGGTATCCGCAGGACATGATATTAGGCGTGTCTTTTTTCTTAGGCACTTCATTTTTTGGACAAGCAAAAAAGAAGTGCCTCGCCGTTCAGGACGAAATCATTAACAGAATATAACTGGATTCCCGTTTTCACGGGAATGAATATTTTACTGGATGCTGGTTTTCACCAGCATGACGGAAACAGGAATGACGAATACTCATTAACTCAAAAACATCTCATAAGCAGCATTACCACTCTCATCCCAATACTGCATCCCCAATCCATCCAGAAACTCCTGAAACTCAGGACGTTCCTCAACTGGCACCTGAATCCCCATCAACACGCGCCCATAGGCAGCACCATGATTGCGGTAATGAAACAGACTAATATTCCAACGCTGACCCATTTGCCCGAGAAAATGCAAAAGCGCACCTGAACGCTCTGGAAATTCGAAGCGATAAAGCAATTCGTTGTCTGCTTGCGTCGCATGACCACCGACCATATAACGCACGTGCATTTTTGCCACTTCATCACGGCTAAGATCGACGACTTCATAGCCCTTGTCTTTCAAACTGCTAATCAAGGTATCTTTTTCTTTGGCGCCATGGCGTAACTGTAAACCCGCAAACACATGCGCGGTTTTTGAATCGCCATAGCGATAATTAAACTCAGTAATTAATCTCGGACCCAAATCACGACACTACTCGAGAAAGCTACCGGGCTTTTCTGGAATTGTTGTGCCGATGAGTGCTTCTCTATTTTCGCCCAGCGCGGCAAGTTCAGCAATGTGTCGCAAGCGATCAAAATTTACATTGGCGCCACTAAAAATTGCCACCAGTTCTTTATCTTTAATACCTTCTCTGGCGACATATTGTTTCAGTCCAGCCAAAGCTAATGCGCCTGCTGGTTCTGGAATCGAGCGTGTATCTTCGAAAATATCTTTGACGGCTGCACAGATTTCATCGATATTGACTAGCAGAATTTCATCCACGACGTCCTTAATAATTCTGAACGGCTCTGCTCCGGCCTGACGGACTGCCGCACCATCGGCAAATATGCCGATATGCTCCAATTCAACAAGCTCTCCTGCTGCAAGTGCCGCGTGCATACAGGGAGCCTCATCAGGCTCAACACCGATAATAGTGATATCCGGTGCAACATCCTGAAGATGAGCAACAACGCCCGCAATCAGCCCACCACCACCCACGGGGACAAAAATAATGTCTGGTTGATTTGGGTGTTGTTCTAATATTTCAACGGCGACTGTGGCCTGTCCAGCAATCACCATAGGATGATCATAAGGCGGGATATAAGCTTTGCCCTCGGCTTCCGCAATACCGACAGCATAGTCCTTGGCATCATCATAAGTGTTGCCGTGTAATACTACTTCGGCGCCCAAGCGTTTTACTGCAGTGACCTTAATCTCTGGAGTTGTTTTGGGCATCACGATCACGGCTTGAATGCCTAGTTGTTTCCCGGCAAGCGCGACGCCCTGCGCATGGTTTCCGGCCGATGCGGCAATAACGCCTTTTTGTTTTTCTTGCGCTGACAAGCTTGCCATGAGATTGTAGGCGCCACGTATTTTATAAGAAAAAACCGGTTGCTGATCTTCTCTCTTCAACCAAATATTGTTCCCGTGACGTCTTGAAACCTCTGGCGCAAAATCCAGAGAAGTTTTTCGGGCAACCTCATAGACTCGCTTTGAAGCGTCTGCAATCATTTTTTTGTAGTCTTCCATAAGTGGTAAGATAACATTTTAAAAGCAATCGAAACATTAGCAGTTCACTGGAAAATACACATGACACAAGATGAACAAAAGAAGCAGGCCGCAGAAGCTGCGCTTGTTTATGTCGAAGACGACTCCATTGTTGGCGTCGGCACAGGCAGTACTGTCAATTTTTTCATCGAAGCACTCGCTGGCATCAAACACAGAATTGATGGCGCTGTATCGAGCTCAGTTGCCACTGACGCACTCTTGAAGCAACATAATATCCCAGTGTTTAGCCTTAACAGTGCCAATGAAATTCCTGTTTATATTGATGGGGCAGACGAAGCTACCAAACATCGTCACTTGATCAAGGGTGGAGGTGGAGCGCTGACCAGAGAAAAAATTGTTGCCGCTGCCTGTAAAAAGTTTATCTGTATTATCGATGAAACAAAATTGGTCGATGTCCTCGGGGCATTCCCCCTACCAGTAGAGGTCATTCCCATGGCGCAAAGCTATGTCGCCAGAGAAATTATGAAATTAGGTGGGCAACCGATATTACGTGAAGGCTTTACCACAGATAACGGTAATATCATCCTCGACGTACATAATCTGAGCATTCTTAAGCCTGTTGAACTAGAGCAAAAGTTAAATATGCTGGCTGGTGTTGTCACTAATGGTTTGTTTGCCCAGCGGCCTGCGGATGTATTGCTTATTGCCAGTGATAGTGGCGTTCGGGTTGTTATATAATCCTGCCACCCTGTCTACTATTTGCCCTGGGCTGGCTGGCTAAAAATAGAGTCAAACAGGATTATTTTCTTACTTAGAAACATTTTAAATGATATATTTACACACAATAATTATAAAAGCGGTTAATTTTACTTAATTTTTTAAAGCGATCACTTTAAATTAAAGGGGATATAAAAGATGGTTTTTTACATCGTATACGCAGTAGCAATAGCCATCTTGGTATTACATTTCATGGGTTGGTTCGCAAGACGAAACATGGAGTGGATCGTGCTGCTTAGTCCTGTTGCCGTTTTCGCAGTTATTATTCTGGATTACATGAAGATCATCTAACCTCAAGTCTTGTTCGAACATGATCGGACTCCTACAGCGGGTCAGTTCAGCCCAGGTTTCAATTAACAGTAAAATCGTCGCTAATATAGAATCAGGCCTTCTGGTTCTTATTGGCATTGAAAAAGGTGATGCGCAAGAACAGGCCGATCGGCTGTTAGATAAACTTTTGGGTTATCGTGTTTTCCCTGACAAAGATGGCAAGATGAATCTTTCACTTGCCGATGTTAATAGTGGTTTACTACTAGTGCCA
>JBLHKO010000068.1:0-10248 GCA_047620145.1 Gammaproteobacteria bacterium
TCACCACCATGGGCTTCTGCCATGATCTTGGTAATTGCTGCCGTCAGGGTCGTCTTGCCATGATCAACGTGACCTATTGTGCCCACATTTACATGCGGCTTCGTGCGTTCAAATTTCTCCTTCGACATTAGGAGCCTCTCCTTAACATTAATAAAATAACAAAAAAGTTAATAAAAAAAACCATAAAGCTTAAAATCCAAACCCGTCATAGCACTAATATGGAGCTCATAACCGGATTTGAACCGGTGACCTCTTCCTTACCAAGGAAGTGCTCTACCGACTGAGCTATATGAGCAAATACGTTCATAAACCACTGGCAACCGGGCCATGCATAAATCTTAATCAATCATACTTAGCACTCGCATACTTAATTGGAGCGGGTGATGGGAATCGAACCCACACCATCAGCTTGGAAGGCTGAGGTTCTACCGTTGAACTACACCCGCCTACCCGACACTCAACTGTGCCAAATACTATAATTACTTCTCGTCCGTGGTGGTGGAGGGGGGAGGATTCGAACCTCCGAAGGCTGAGCCGTCAGATTTACAGTCTGATCCCGTTGACCGCTTGGGTACCCCTCCGAAATCAGCCGCACATTCTCGGTCAATCCAGCTAGGGTGTCAATAAGATAAGGGCTTGATGAGAAGAGTAATTAGCGATTAATCAGAGCGTCTAATCGCTGGAGCGTATTACGTCGCCAGTTATTGCATCTCTGATTTCTGTCGCCAGATTTTTATTCCCTGTATTTCCGGGTAAAATATAATCAATTTTATTACCAAAATAACTTCGAAGCCTGATAACGTTCCTGGCAGGCGTCTTTCTCGATGGATTTGCACTTGTAGAAACAATGACACCCGCCTTGTAACACAGTCCCTGCACAATTGGGTGTGCGGATACTCTGACCGCAACGGTGGCCTTGTAGCCAGTGATCCAGGGTGGCACGGTTGCTTTTGCAGGTAACACCCATGTCACAGGACCTGGCCATGTGTCATTTACCTCCTTTCTAACCTCATTATTAGGATAGTCTACATAAGGGGCTATCTGTTCAACGCTTGCAGCAATCAGTATCAAGCCTTTCTCAGGCGATCGATTTTTAAGAGAAAGAATTCTCGCAACAGAATTAAAATCCTCTGGATAACAGCCCAGTCCAAAAACGGCTTCTGTGGGATAAGCAATAACGCCACCTTCGTTCAAGGTTCTAAGGGCACAGTTCAAATGAAAACTACTCATCAACTCATAATTCTGTTTCTGTTACTAACATTATAGATAGACACGGACTTCTAAGAAATTTACCAGTAGCAACTGTACTAATTCACTTCGCTGGTTTTCTTTGCTGCTTTTTTCTTTGCTGATTTTTTTGTAGTTTTCTTCTTACTCACCTTCTTAGAAACCACTTTCTTCTTGCTGGCCTTTTTCTTGGCACCGCGTCGAGGTCTATCGGGTGCCTCGGCGATCATTTTCTGGCAATCGGCCACGCTAAGCGATGCTGGTTCAATGTCTTTTGGCACCTTCACATTCTTATTACCATCGGTCACATAAGGACCATAACGACCATTTAAAACACTGATGCCTTCTGCTTCAAAAATATTGATCTGTTTCTCTGCATCTTCTTTTTTCTTGGCAGCAATCAACTCCAGCGTTCTTTCAAGGGTCACGGTATACGGATCATCCTCCTTGAGAGACACAAATTTACCACCATAACGAATGTACGGACCAAAGCGCCCGGCACTGACGACAATCTCTTCGCCTTCTTCTGTTTCACCCAGCTCTCTTGGTAATTTGAAAAGTGCCAAAGCTTCTTCCAGAGTAATGCTATCCAGCTTTTGACCCGGAAGCAGCCCAGCAAACTTTGGCTTATCTTCATCTTCTTTTGTGCCAATTTGCGCAAAAGGACCATAACGACCAATGCGCACTGACACAGGCGAGCCGCTCTTTGGATCTGCTCCTAACTCCCTAGCCTGAATTGCCTCGCTACGACTGACCGTTTCCTCTTTGTCCTTAATTTGTTTTTCGAATGTCTCCCAAAAGTTTTTCATCAATGGCAGCCATTCTTTCTCTCCTCTGGAAACCGCATCCAAGTCATCTTCAAGGCGCGCAGTAAAATCATAATCTACATAATTGGTAAAATGCTTGGTGAGGAAATTATTGACCACACGACCCACGTCCGTAGGTGTAAAGCGCTTTTGTTCAAACTCTACATATTCTCTTTGCTTGAGTGTATACATAATACTTGCGTAAGTTGAAGGCCTGCCAATACCGTATTCTTCCAGAGTCTTCACCAGGCTGGCCTCTGTAAAGCGCGGAGGTGGTTCTGTGAAATGTTGTTCTGGTCTGATTTCAAGAAGCTTAACAACATCGCCTTCTTTAAGTGGTGGCAGTAGCTTTTCATCGCTTTCTGCTTTCGCTTCATCCTGCCCTTCCAGGTAAACCATCATAAAACCGGGATCGGCAATGGTCGAACCATTTGCGCGAAAAACATTACCTTCCCCACAACTCATATCAACCGCAACCGTATCAATTGTCGCATGGGTCATTTGACTTGCGACGGTACGTTTCCAAATCAATTCATACAACTTAAACTGATCAGCATCGAGTGATGATTTTATTTCGCTTGGGACGTGTTTTACTGAAGTAGGCCGTATCGCTTCATGTGCTTCCTGCGCATTCTTGGATTTTGTTTTAAATACTCTGGGTTCTTCGGGCACATTATTTTTGCCGTATAGATCTGCTATAAATTCTCTAATCTCATCCTGAGCTTCCTTTGCCAAGACCACTGAATCCGTACGCATATAAGTAATCAAACCGACTATTCCCTCATCACCACCAATATCGATCCCTTCGTACAATTGCTGTGCAACGCGCATGGTGCGTTGAGCAGTTAATCCCAATTTACGCACGGCTTCCTGCTGCATCGTCGAAGTAATAAATGGCGCGGTAGGCTGCCGCTTACGCTGTTTTTTCTCAACCTTGCTTACAGTAAGACTACCATTGGCTGCTTGTCGTAATTCTTCGTAGGCCTTATTCGCAGACTCTGTTTCGGTGATTGTAAACTGCTTCAATTTTTCACCATGCAAATAGGTGAGCCTTGATAGGAACTTGGCTTTTTCTTTCTCGAGATCCGCCTCAATTGTCCAATATTCCTGAGGATTAAATTTCTCTATCTCCATTTCACGCTCGACAATCAACCTCAGGGCTGGACTCTGTACACGTCCGGCGGACAAACCACGCTGAATTTTTTTCCAGAGTAATGGTGAAAGATTAAAACCCACCAGATAATCCAACGCTCTGCGCGCCTGTTGTGCATTGATTAAATCTATCGATAACTCTTTTGGATGGGCGACAGCATCTAAAATTGCATTTTTTGTCACCTCATGAAAAACAACGCGATGTGATTTTTTGCCTTCCATTAACCCGCGTTCTTTTAACAACTCATGGAGGTGCCAAGCAATGGCTTCACCCTCACGATCCGGATCAGTCGCAAGATAGAGAGTGTCTGATTTTTTCAGGGCTTTGATGATTGCATCAACTGCTTTGGCATTTTTTTCAATCGCCTGATATTTCATTTCGAAACCATTATCAGTATCGATTGCACCAGTTTTTGGGAGTAGATCTCGAACATGTCCGTAGGATGCCAATACAATAAAATCTTTACCTAGATATCGATTGATTGTTTTAGCTTTTGCGGGCGATTCAACTATTACTAGTGATGTACTCATTCAATTATATTCCGATAGTGTTTTTGCGACAGGCATTGATTTAAAATCAGTATAGTTACAGAAAAATGTCGATTTTAAACTGAGTAGTTATTCTTAATGCATACTTACATTCAATTCATCCATTACGATATCTTCCATCCAAGTAATCACTGATTCTTTCCCTGGTTGATTAAATAAGACCATGAGAACAACCCATTTAAGCTGTTGTAGATCAATATCTTCAGATTCCAACGCCATTACCCGATCAATCACCATCTCGCGATCCTGTAAATCCAGAACGCCTGCTTGCTCCAGAAACAGTAAGAACCCACGGCATTCCGTATCAAGCTTTTGCAGTTCTTTATCATGATAAATTCTCGATGCAGAACTCCCAGTAATGCCAGATGAATAATGATCATCTTTTTGCGTAGCTAAAGCTTCCAACCAGTCGAAAGCCTTATTTACTTCGCGCTTAGCAAACCCCGCCTCGAGAAGCTGTCCCCTTAAAGCATCTTGATCCGGTGTCAGTTTGACATCTTCATCTTCATGATTGTCAAACAGATACATCAACACATCTAATACAGTTTCTTTCATTAATTCTTTCTCTAATTTGCTCGTACGTAAACACCACCTGACTGCGAAACCACTAAACCACGAAGTTCAAGTATTAAAAGCATGGAGGAAACTGAATCAGTCGTCAATCCTGTTAATTCAATCAATCTATCGATGGATATGGGGTCATATGCCAGACTATCAAGCAACACTTTGTAATCCGCGTCAAGTTCTTCTTCACCTAGATCGTTGTTTGCAGCATTATTTATGGACCTATTTTCATCAATAACCACGGTCGCAAGAGAACCCAGCTCTTCAATAATATCATTTACCGATTCCACCAACTTGGCACCTTGTTTTATTAAAGCATGACAGCCTTTTGCCATTGGATTGTGAATAGAACCTGGAATGGCAAATACCTCTCGGCCCTGCTCCATTGCATAGCGTGCTGTGATCAACGAGCCACTTCTTAGTGCTGCTTGAACAACCAGAACACCTGTACTCATGCCACTGATAATCCTGTTTCGTCTGGGAAAATTTGCAGGGATTGGTTTGGTGCCTGGCGTAAACTCTGAGACCAAAATGCCACGCTCTACGATTTTCTCTGCTAAGGCTTTATTCCTTGCCGGATAGATCATATCAAGACCATTACCTGTCACGGCAATGGTATGACCATTCGCAGATAGTGCACCTTCATGACTACAACTATCGATTCCCAAAGCCAAACCGCTCGTGACAGTTGCTCCTGCATGAGTTAGCTCTCTGGCAAACTCATCTGCGATCTTCTTGCCAGCTGCATCTGGATTTCTGCTTCCCACAACACCAATTTGAATAGTCTTTAAAATCTCCAGACAACCATGGGCAAATAGAATAATGGGTGGATCAGGAATTTCCCCGAGTAAAGTCGGGTATTCCGGACTGCCAATTGTCACAAGATGGTGTCCTGGTTTATCTAGCCAGGCTAAATCTGCTTCAATGTTTTTCCAGTCAGGCTTGCCAATAGAAGTAATTGTTTTCTCATTCAGGCCAAACGTTTTTAGTGTGTGAGCATCTGCAGAAAATATTTGTTTTATTGAAGGGAAAGCATCAAGTAATTTCGCTTGGCCGACAGGCCCAAGTCCTTTGGTACGATGAAGTGCTAACCAAAAAGTACGTTCGTCTTCGTTTATCGCCATATTCATGATCATCCTGATCTATATTTTATGATAGCTATTAATAATGCATCAAAAATAATTCTTCAACAAATTTATTACGATTGTAGATTTAATATCAAAATATATTTTGATTAATTTATTAGTTTAAATATTCTGGATATATATAAAACGACAAAGACCGCGAATGCGGCCTTTGTCTGGATCTCGAGGTATTCTGCTTTTTACGCTTTATAAATTCTTTACACTATCTAGTACATGGATAGGGCTCACCGCTTTCATAACCAAACCATAACTAAGGTTATCAAATGTACGGAATACCATTAAAACGCCAGCATATTCAGCAGGTAGTTCAACCAATTCTGGTTTGGTGTTTGGTTTACCCAACCACTCAACCAATTCAGAATTATTAAAATCCGTGAGGGAATTCCTAATATCGTCAATGGCACCTCCTAAGGCATCATTTTCGTCTATTACTATCTTTTCTTTTCCTTTTATATCAGTCGCGACCTCATCTTTGACAATTTTACCACTCTGATAAATACCCAAGACATTACCTACCTCAACACCATCATTATTGCCAACATCCACCACGACCACCTGATACTGACCAATCTGGGCGACACCATTGACTACTGATAATATATTTGCATCGATATTACCACTTGGTGTAGTGGGTATAAATTCATTACTCGCCTCTTCTTTAGACGCAGCGATGAGCCTGTCACCAGTGAGAATTTCCTGTTTTGATAAGGTGACAATGCCTGAAGCAGGATCACCTCGTTTCTCAATAACAACGTCACCTAGATAAAGCGCTTCATAACCCAGAACCTCATTTTTATCCTTGCGTGGGTTGATGTATGCAGGACCTTTCCGGTACAGCGCATAATTGGTCTCTGATGATTCATCAGATAAGCCTCTTATGTAAAGTTTACTTCCTGCCCCCGAAATCAAATGTTCGTCATAACTTGATACGACATAGGGCCAATTATCCATCTCTTCATTCGTAACGATGCGAGGTCGCGTCAAAAACTGCTGAATTGCATCAACAGGAATTGATTGAATAGCATCATCTCTCTCGTTAGAGCGTATCACGGGCGATAATTTAACATTACGACCATTAGCGACTCGACCCATGCCGTTAACTGTCAACATAGGCTGCCCGTCCTTAAATGTCAGGGATACTACATCACCAGGATAGATAAGATGCGGATTCTCAATTTGAGGATTAACATCCCAGATAGTTGGCCAAAACCATGGCTCTTGTAAGAATTGCGCGGAGATATCCCAGAGTGTATCGCCCTTTTGGACAACATACTGGTCTGGACGATCTGCATTCAGTGTTACTGTCTCAGCAATCGAAATAGATGAAACGGAAAAACACACCAACAATAAATAGATTTTCTTAAACATGATTATTACCTTACGTACGTTCCTTAATGTAGATTAGCAAAAATAATCGCAAAATATAAGTAAGATCACACTTTATTCACCTGTTTGTGTCGAAATAATAATTTTTATGTATACTATCAATAGCTTACCAATAAATGGAGAATAAACACTCGTGGCGCTACTAGAAGTCTTGCATTATCCAGATAACAGGCTACGCAATAAAGCGATTCCATTTGAAATAGTGGATGACAATGCTCGTGATTTAGCGAGGGATATGCTGGAAACGATGTATGCAAATAATGGTATTGGGCTTGCTGCAACACAGGTAAATATCCAAAAACGTCTTGTTGTCATTGATCTGTCAGAAGATAAAAATGAACCTATCTATTTGATTAATCCAGAGATTTTATCGTCGGAAGGTACAGAAGAAAGTCAGGAAGGCTGCCTTTCAGTCCCTGAATACTATGACTCTGTGACCCGCGCCGAGAAAATCACGTATCGTTACCAGGATCTTCAAGGTACGGTGATCGAATGTGAGGCAGCAGGTCTATTGTCTATTTGCATTCAGCATGAGATTGATCATCTTGATGGGAAATTATTTATCGATTATCTCTCTCCCTTGAAAAGACAGCGTTTGCGTAAAAAGCTCGAAAAACAAGAAAAACTTCAAATAAACGTCCTGTAACTCAATAATAATTGCGCGTTGTAAAATTACCTATGGAAAACCTGCGCCAAAAAGAATTACGTATCGCCTTTGCCGGCACACCTGAGCTGGCATCGAGTATATTAGGATCGCTTCTTGAAAAATCAAGGCATCAAATAACCATGGTTTTAACCCAACCAGACAGACCCGCTGGTCGAGGTCGTAAGTTTGTAGCAAGCGCTGTAAAAATACTCGCACTGGAAAATGACCTCCCCGTTTTTCAACCTTTGAAATCTGAATTGACTACTCTGGAAAACCGAATTTCAGAGACAGATTTGATGATAGTCGCCGCCTACGGAATGTTATTACCTGAAAGTATCCTCAGTGCACCCACCTATGGCTGCATTAATGTGCACACTTCACTATTACCCAGATGGAGAGGTGCAGCACCCATTCAAAGGGCTATCCAGGCGGGAGACTGTGAGACAGGCATCAGTATCATGCAAATGGATAGTGGCCTGGATACCGGACCAGTGTTACTACAGAAAAAATGTCCCATAAACGCCACTGACACATCAGCTAGCTTGCTTATTAAACTAGCTGATATAGGTAGTGAATGCTTACTTGAAGTATTGGATCTAGTAGCTTCTGCTAAGCTTCAGCCCACTATACAAGATGAGTCTCTAGCCAATTACGCAAAGAAAATCATCAAATCTGAAGCCAGAATAGATTGGTCACAAACGGCTGTAACGATTGATCGCGCGATACGCGCATTTAATCCCGCACCGATCTGCTATACAGAACTAGCAGGTATACCCCTAAGGATATGGCAGGCAGAAATTCTTGATCATGATTCACCTTCCACAGCAGGCAAAATTCTATCCTGTCACAGCGCTGGTATTGATGTCGCTACTGGTCAAGGCGTACTCAGAATCTTGACGTTGCAACCGCAAGGGAAACGCACCATGTCTGTGGCTGATTTCCTAAACGGCAATCCTGCCTTTGGTGTCAGTAATTAAAGCAAAACCAGAATCTGGCCAGAAGTCTAATCAGGCTCGCGCAATCGCATCTCAAATTCTGTCAAAGGTATTAGCAGAACAGCAGTCACTTTCTGCGCTCCTCCCTAGTGAGTTAACCGTGCTGACTGATCCACGAGAACAAGCCTTTGCCCAAGCGCTTTGTTATGGCGTATTACGCCATTATTACAGTCTGGATTTCATCCTTGATAAGCTGCTGGATAAAAAGCTCAAAAAGAAAGATGCAGATATAAGAGCGCTTATGCTGATTGGTCTATATCAACTCGAGCATATGCGAACACCCGCGCACGCAGCTGTTTCCGCAACAGTCGAAAGTTGTATGATGCTGAAAAAACCTTGGGCAAAAAACCTGATTAATGCCATTTTAAGGCGCTACCAAAGAGAACAAGATAAGTTTCCTGATCTTATCGCTAGCAAAGAATCTGCCAAAAATGAACATCCCGATTGGCTACTAAACAGGCTTAAAGATGAATATCCTGAAGATTGGTTGGCAATCATTACGGAAAATAACTTACCACCGCCTATGTCCTTAAGAGTGAATTCACGTGCTACAGATAGAGACGACTATCTAAGACAACTAGAGGCGGCAGGAATAGAAGCTCAAGCATCAACGTTTAATAAAACCGGCATAGTACTAACACATCCAATGGGTGTGGAAGCACTACCTGGTTTTTCTGAAGGCCATGTCTCTGTGCAGGATTTGGCCGCTCAGCTTGCCGTGCCCTTACTGGAGCCTAAAGCAGGCGAACGAATCCTTGATGCGTGTTCGGCACCTGGCGGGAAATTAGCCCATTTATTGGAAAGCATGTCGACATTACAGGAAGCAGTTGCTATTGAACTGGAGCCACATCGATTTAAAAAATTACTAAGCACATTGGAACGTATTCAGCTAAGTGCAACGCTGATAAAAAATGATGCCCGCGCTACAGATGATTGGTGGGACAAGAAACCTTTTGACCGAATATTAATTGACGCACCTTGTAGCGCCTCAGGTGTAATTCGTAGACACCCTGATATTAAAACGCTACGAACCCCTGAAGATGTTCAAAATATTACACTATTACAGGAAGAAATCCTCAACGCCTTGTGGCCTTTGCTAAAGAAAGGTGGAAAGTTGTTGTATATTACATGCTCGATATTCAAGGCAGAGAATGACGAACAAATCACTGCTTTTATCAATAAACATAACGATGCTAACTCGATACCAATACTAGCCAATTGGGGCAAGGCGACAATACATGGTCGACAGATTCTACCCGGTGAAAATGCAATGGATGGATTTTATTATGCCCAATTGCAAAAAAACTGAGCTCAGGACTTTCCTGATTCTGTCTATTATTGCGTGCCTGTTCCTGTTCCCGAACTCACTGTATGCAGAACTAAATGATGGCTTCATTGTTAAAAATGCCGAGCTAAATGCAGATGAAAGGGAATATAGTATCAATGCTGATCTACAATTCAATTTTAGCAAGGAAGCACTTAAAGCATTGGAACACGGCATCGTTTTACAGATTGATATAGAAATACAGGCCAAGCTGAGCAGAAAGTGGCTATGGGATAAAACCATTCGTGAAACCGTGTTAAGCCAAAAACTGGAACGCCAGCCGCTAAGCGACCAATACCTTGTAACTGATCTGAATACGGGGATTAAGCGGCATTTCCAGCTCATGGAACATGCACTCGAATTCATGGGGGCAATTGTTAATCATCCATTATTTGAACTCACTACCCTGAAGCAAGGGAAAACATACAGTGCACAGATACGTGCTCGATTAAAT
>JBLHKO010000069.1:0-10192 GCA_047620145.1 Gammaproteobacteria bacterium
AACAGAACTCCGTCATACTTTTTTGGTAAGCAACTAATTTATCTATTGTTATAAGTTGTGCTTTGTTGCTGGTTATTGACTCAAAAGGATTCAAAATCCGGTTTCTTCGGAAGTGCGGGTTCGATTCCCGCCCTCGGCACCACATCTATCTAAATTGTTATTACTATATTTCCAACTTACTCTTGCGATATTCTGTCTTCTATTATTTGGAGTGATGAATAACTCAATTAACTTAAAATTCCTTTGGCAATGAATAAAATCACGACGCCATAGACAACTCTAGGTGTCCATTCGCTGAGCTGATCCCAAACCCTGTCCATCATTACCTGGCAAGTTAAGGCATAGTGTTTCAGCATCTCTGTTAGTTTACCTGCAGCTTCGCCTGTTGAAACAATCGCAAAGCCTTCTTTAGTATCGAGCAAATTTGCGTTCGCTAGCGATTCGGCCAGTTGATCACCGGCGCTCAATCTGCGACTTGCCTGTGTAATTAATTGTCGTGAAAATTCACTATCAGCATCTTTTTCGCAAACTTTCAGCGCCTGTTGTGCGGGTATTCCTGCTTCCATAAGCACAGCTAAATTTTCTAAAATGATTGCGCGAGCACTGGTTAATAACCATTGTCGGAATAAAGGGATAATGGTTAAAGGGCGAGTGATAATCTCTGGCCAACCTTGATTTTCATAACGTCGAAACTCTTTCCGAAAAATCCCCCAAAGCAGCAAAACTGCAATGACTATTCCAATCGTTTGAAAAATATACTGATCGACCGTAATTTTATTAAACATTAAAGCAGGGACAGGCAGGATAAATAGTCCGAACACAGTCACGAAACGTGGCATCATCATTTTCGCTTTTATTTTTGAACGTCTTGCATGCCTGGTCTCATAACGTTTGGATAATATGCTGTGCATACCAGCTAACTCACCAACCTCTTCACCGACACTTAACAAAACATTGTCAAAATTCGTTATCAACCCCTGATTATTTAACGCTACTGTATATGATTGACCTTTACTAATTGCATTGCTCGCTTGAAGTAAACGTTTTTCTAATTGTTGTTCACCAATGTCACTTGCTGCTGCTGCGACTTTGTCCGCTGCCATCCCCGCATCTAAACCACGAGCTAGGCTATTATGTAAAACAGCACGCATATCATTAGGAATATAAAGCGGTACAGATAAATTCTTCTTCATTTCTAATCAGAGCTTATCAAAATATCGATGCATTTCATCAATGACTTTTCTGGATAGTAATAGTGTCGATAGCAAGGTTGGGAAAATCATCAGGGCAAACATCGTGTCGATAATATTTATGATTGTTGCCTGAGTCCATATTGCACTCATTGGAAGAATAGACAGATAAATATAAATATATTTATTGCCGATCTCTTTGCCAAATAAATAACGTGCACATTTAATGCTGTAATAGGAATATGTGATCATGGTTGAAAGCGCAAACAGTGTAAAAACCAGATAGACAATCATGTCACCGATGCCAGGTAAAGACTGGTTAAATGACATCGCAGTCATGACAACACCACTATTCCCGACAGCTATGCCCGTATAGAGTGGCGCAATCGAAAATTCATTTTGTAACATGCTGGCAAGTTGGTTCACTTGGAACATGGGTATGCAACCGACTAATCCTGCCATTGCAAAGAGTATCGCAAGTGGCTTAAATCTTTTCCCCAGGCCACATTCAATAAAATACATTGGGCCGCCCTGCGCAATACCATCTTCATCCTGTTTGCGATATAGGCAGGAAAGTGTGCAGGTGAAAAATTTAATGACCATGCCAAATAATCAAGCAACCCACATCCAGAAGACTGCGCCGGCACCTCCCATGCTAATAGCAATGGCAACTCCAGCGATATTACCCATACCTATGGTGCCGGAAAGGGCGACGGTCAAGGCTTGGAAATGTGACAGTTCTCCTGGTTCATTTTTTCTATCGAATTTCCCCGATAAAATCGCAAAAGCATGAAAAAAACCGGTGAGTGGTTTTAAACGAGAGAGTGTTGCAAAGTAAATTCCACTGGCGAGTATAAAGACAACGAGCGGTACTCCCCAGAATAAATCAACAGCGACGATCCAAAAATGCTCAAATTGATGCATGGCTTTGCTTTAATTCATCGTCATGGTTCTGGGACTGATGTTTTGGGCCTGATATTTTGGACCTGATGTTTTGGGTCTTCGGTTCTCGGTCTGTAGTTCTGAACGATTCCCGTTTTTTGTCAGTAAAAACTGATATCAGTTTTTACTGACGTAATACATCATAGTCTCTTACTACTTAAGCCAGCAATCCTTTGCGCTTAATTTTTTCCCATTAGGTAGGAGAGGGATGCCAACCTGCGTCGGCCCAGAGTTGTCCACTGACTGCCGAATTGGAGATCATGAAACAAATTGCATCAGCGATTTCTGCGGGACGAATTAGACGACCAAGTTGAGTGTCTTTAAGAATATTTTGTTCAATGTATTCTTCGCCTAATGCGCGCACCATAGGCGTGTCGGTAAACCCAGGGTGGATAACACCGCAACGGACTCCGTGAAAAATAGCTTCCTGGGTTAATGTAGCAGCTGCACCTCCAATGCCTGCCTTAGTACTGGAATAAGATATCTGGCCCTTATTTCCTTGTGATGAAATGGAGCCAATAAAAATAGCTGTTGCTTGAATCTGTTCATCAGCATGCCATTTTTTTAAGCCTCGTTGCGCGCGTTGTTCAGCAATACGGGCAACCATTTCCATCGCCCAGTAAACAGGTGCTATGAGGTTTACCTCAACTACTAAACGAAAATTTTCCAGCGGATAAATACTTGCTTTTTTTGTTTCCTTGTTCATTTTTACAGCCAAAGCATCACGAGTAATCCCTGCGCATGGAACACAAATATTAACGACATTGTCATCTTCGCAAAGAGAATCAAATACGCTTGTACGGAATTCAGGATCCGTGGTGTCACCCAGAAAAGGAATTGCACACTCTCTGCCGGCTTCTTCATTAATTTGCTCAGCGACAGTCTTTGCGCCATCGGCCATATCAACGATGCCGATTTTCTTCACGCCCTTAGCAACCAGTTGCATACTGACAGCATGTCCAATTCCGCTAGCAGCGCCGGTTACGACAGCAATCGTGTTTTTAATTTCCATGAATCTTTTGCCTCTATAAAAATATATTTGTGATAGATGGCCTCATTCTAACGCATATATTTGTGCGTCGCAGCATAAATATGCCATTTAACTATATTTCCCTAAGAGTTACGGCTACAGGGGAAAGAGTTTTAAAAACAGTGAGTTACCTTTAATTAGTCTAGTTTGAAGCTATATCTCTCCGTGCCGTCTTCATTTCCTGCTGGATCAAAATTACGCTCGATAAACCTTACCTGCTTATTTGCATCAATAGATAACAAGGTAGAACACCTGGTGCCAAATGAATCGGCTTTTACAAAGATTGATCCCAATTTCTGTTCCCATTCAAGACCAACACCGGTATCAGGGAGTTCGTCATCAACAGGAACCGTTTCATCAGCTAACAATTTGAAAAATGCTGTTTCATCAACTTGACCTGATGACTTCATTATTTCGGTCAACCTTAGTTTGCCCTGAATTACTTTCGGCCATGGACAATCAAAAACACCATTACTGATCCCATAAACACCAGACTGAATATTTTTTATTTTCTTCTCCATGCTGCTTAGAAAATATAAAGCGTTGGTGTCACCAACAAGAAGATTAAACCCATCAAACTTGTCTATGCGATTAAGTAAATCTTCAAGATAATTTTTCGCGTTAATTTCAGACAGTAAATATTCACTGACTAATGTCCCTCTTGATGTAGCCCTCGCGATTTTTTCAGATGGTTCACGGAAGTTGGTCACTGCTGCAAAACGACCTTGTTTAGTTATCCCTAACCAACTGCCATTGTGCTTTCGATCTCTGCCCGCAAGTATTAGTGGATTATCATTCCAAAAATGTGCAGATTGTGTTGGCCGCTCAAAAAATTCGTCTCTGTTGGCCGCAAGTATTAACGGAAAATTATCAAACTGCTTATAGGATAAAATTATCAGACACATTTTTTTGGTTTGCTGCCGAATTTATTCTGAGGAATCGAGTATCTTACCCCCGAGTTGTATTAGCGTTGTTGTTAATTTCTCTTTGAGTTCTCTTAAACGATCGGTATTCGTACTTCGCATGACTAGATTCACACCTAATTTTCCCTTACGGAAATACGGGTAACTACCAATGCTAATATCTGGGTATTCATCCTGTAACTTTTCAAGGTCTGCAGCAAATACGCCTTCGCCAATATTGGTTGCGACATTGACGGTTATAATTGTCTCACCACCAACAAGCCTGTTGGTTATGCCATCAAACATAAGTTGCATAATTGATGGCACACCGGCCATAACAAAAACATTTTCCATTTGAAACCCTGGTGCATGACTTAATGGGTTATCAATCAACTTTGCACCTTCTGGAATATGTGCCATTTTCATGCGTGCTTCATTAATACCGCCTGGCTCATAATATTTTTCCAGCAAGCTGACCGCTTGCGGATTTTTTTCCAGATTGACATTAAATGTTTTCGCGATGGCTGCAGAAGTAATGTCATCATGTGTTGGACCAATACCGCCTGTTGTAAAAACATAGGTGTAGGTCTCACGGAAATGATTAACAGTGTCAATAATGGTTTGTTCGACATCGGGAATAACTCTGGCTTCCATGATGCTGATGCCTAAGGCATCGAGTTGTTTTCCCATATAGGCAAGATTTGTGTCTTGAGTTCTCCCCGAGAGAACTTCATTACCAATGATAATGATGCCAGCGGTAACCTCTGAAGATTGATTCATGTCTTAGAGGTTTGTATTTTGCAGAGTTTATAAGACTATTAAATAGAACCTAAATAGAACCTAAATAGAACCTAAATATTTTATCATGGCTAACTATTTTAAAATCTAATTATAATTCTTTCGTGATGTTACAAATCGCTATGCTGAATTAGCTGAGTACTTGCATTATATACATTATGCGGCTTGAACAGGAACTCGATCCTTGATGTGCGTGATATGATTGTCTTGATCCAGATAAACCAGTGTTGGCTTATAGCTTGCGATCTCTTTTTCTTCAATTCTTGCATAACTACAAATGATCACTCTATCACCTGGATTCGCCTTATGAGCAGCAGCGCCGTTCACTGAAATAATGCGTGAATTATTTTCGGCACGAATGGCGTAAGTAGTGAAACGTTCACCATTAGTAATGTTGTAAATCTGGATTTGTTCGTACTCGTGAATTCCGGCTTTTTCGAGCAGGACGCCATCAATGGCACAGGAACCTTCATATTCCAATTCAGAATGGGTGACACTGGCTTGATGAAGTTTTGCTTTAAGAACAGTAAGTTGCATGCTAATCACAGGGTTATATTAATAATAAAGCGGATTATGGCGGAAATATACATCATCTTCAACGCTTGATCTTAATATTGTCTATTAAGCGAGCTTTACCAAGCCACGTTGCTATAAGTACGACCAAATCCTTATCGGTGGGTTCCCCCAAATTCTCTGCATCCCTGATACTTAAATATTCTGTTTTAAAACCTTTATCTTCAAGATAATCAACCGCATCGGCTTCAATTTGATGTAAATTATCATCACCGCTTTTAATTGCATCAGAGATTTTTGTTAAAGTTTGATAGATCTCTGCTGCAATTTCTTTCTCTTCTTGAGTTAGATAACGGTTGCGTGAACTTAATGCCAAACCACTGGTTTCCCTGACCGTCTCCGCGCCTATGATCTCAACCGGGATACATAAATCAGCCACCAGTTTTTTGATCACCAGTAATTGTTGATAGTCCTTGTTTCCAAAGATAGCAATATCCGGCTGTACCATGTTCAACAGTTTACTAACGACCGTGGCAACTCCTGCAAAATGTCCTGGTCGAAATGCGCCACAAAAAATTCCATCTAATTCAGGCACTACAACCTTAGTCTCAAGATTGGCTCCAGAGGGATAAATTTCGTCTACATCCGGGATAAAGATCAAATCAGGTTTTATCGTTTTTAATTTTTCCAAATCTTCTTCAATCGTGCGCGGATAGGTTTCAAAGTCTTCACCTTCCACAAATTGAGTTGGATTCACAAAAATAGAAACAACCACCTTGTCTGCTAGCTCTTTAAGCTGCTTTACCAATTGAAGATGCCCCGTATGCAAATTACCCATGGTTGGGACCAATGCCACGGACAGAGCTTGTTGACGCCAGTTTTTTACAGTATTCCTGAGTGCTGCTTTTTTAGTAACTTGATCCATTGACGCAACTTAATAAAGTTATTAACTGAATTGATGTTCTATGGCTGGAAAATCGCATGCTTTTACAGCAGCCACATATGATCTAACGGCGTCTTGAATTGAAGTTTTATCTTCGAGAAAATTTTTAGAAAACTTTAGTTGGCGATCCGATATTCCCAACATATCGTAAATCACCAAGACTTGACCGTCACATTCTGCACCTGCGCCAATACCAATCACCGGAATACGAAGTTCGGCAGAAATACTTGCTGCCAATGCTGAAGGTACACATTCAAGTACCAGGATTGCAGCGCCAGCTTCCTGCACCGCAACTGCATCTTGTTTTATTTTCTTTGCCGAAACAGGATCTCTGCCCTGAACTTTATAGCCCCCTAACTCTTCAACAGACTGTGGGGTTAAACCGAGATGACCACAAACAGGTATATCATGCGCGACGAGGTGCTTTATTGTTTCACAAAGATTCCCATCTCCTCGTTCGAGTTTAACGACATCTGCGCCACCTTCGTCAACCAGACGTCTGGCATTGAGTAAAGCTTGTTCCGGATTGAGATAACTTTTATAAGGCATATCACCAATAATCATGGCGCGCTTTGAGCCGGCAACAACCTGCCTGATATGGTAGATCATATCGTCCATCGTCACTTTCAGGGTGCTGTCCTGACCATGCAAAACCATACCGAGAGAGTCACCGACCAAAATAATTTCAACACCTGCTTCATCTAACAGAGTGGCAAAACTTGCATCATAGGCCGTCAAGGTAGCAATCTTTTCTCCAGTTGCTTTCATTTTATCCAGATGCGTTATGGTTATTTTTGTCACGCAATTTCCTTTGGATTAAAATATTGCTTCCCTGTTTTTAGATGACAGATCTGATCCAGCAACATTGCGTAATTATCAGCATTGTTAACCAAATCAAAGTCAGCAGTATTGACGATAAGCAAAGGTGAATTATTGTAATGGTAGAAAAAATCGATATAAGCATTAGCAATTTTGGACAGATAGTCCTCGCTGAGTTTTCTCTCGTAATAAATACCCCGTTCGGAAATCCTATCCAGTAAAACCTGGATCGGAGCCTGTAAATAAATGACTAAATCTGGCACTGGTGCCTCTAGTGCGGTTCTATTATAAACCTGCTGATATAAATCAAACTCGTCTTTACTCAGAGTAACTTCAGCAAAGAGTCGATCTTTATCGATTAAAAAATCCGCGATCTGAACGGGTTTAAACAAATCAGTCTGACGAAATATTTCCAGTTGTCTGGCGCGTTGAAATAAAAAATAAAGTTGTGTTGGCAATGCTGCAGTTTTAGGATCTTCATAAAAGCGCTCAAGAAAAGGATTTTCCGTGGGCAACTCAAGCATAAGATCCGTTTTAAATGTTGTCGCCAGTCGTTTTGCCAATGATGTTTTACCAACACCAATCGGGCCTTCAACAACAATATAATCTGGTTGACGTTGTCTGTTCATAATCAGGTCAATTTTAACAGATCATTGACATTAACTTGCTGCAATAATCTACTGACAGTGTCCACGCCCGGGATCACGCATTCCGGGGCAATTTCATGCAGTGGCAATAATACAAATTCTCGATGTTGCATTTCGACATGAGGAACTTGTAAGCGATCATCTTTAATAATTTCATCACCAAATAAAAGGATATCCAGATCCAGCGTCCTGGCGCCCCACTTTATCTCACGCTCACGCCCATGTTCATTTTCGATACCCTGTAAATAATCTAGCAAAACATGCGCAGATAGTTCTGTAGCAAGTTCAACAACCGCATTGATATAGTCGGGTTGATCCTGAGGACCGAGAGGTTTACTCCTGTAAAAAGAGGATGTTTTTACAACTGTAGTTGCAGGCACTATTTCCAGTGAAATGATTGCTTTTTTTAGTTGTGATTGTGGATCGTCAAGATTACTACCAAGACCTATATATACTTTATGCATGCTCATGAAACTCTGAAAGTTTGGTTAATTTATCAGGTTTTACTATTAGGGAATTTCTAATTAAGTCTCAGAAATTATTAAGTCGTCGTTCTGGCGTAGGCCAGAATCCAGTCAAAACAATTGTTTACTGGATGCTGGTTTTCACCAGCATGACGGTGAAGAGACTTCATCAGAGGTTCCTTAGCTATGTTTTTGGGCTATGTTTTGGCCTGCGGTTAAAACGTTTTTGCTGATGTTCTTTTTTGGCTGCTAACAGAACATCCATATGTTCTTCCTGAAACGCCGTCCACCAACTTGCAAGTTCCTGAACATTTTCCCCGGCCTCTGCACGTAATAGCAAAAAATCATACGCTGCACGAAAACGTTGATGCGCAAGTAACTTTAACGGGCGCTTACCACGAATATTTTTTAAACGTACTTGCAACGCCCACATATCTCGCGCCATATGGGTAAAGCGTCTCGGCAGTGACGTACTTGTAATCTGATGTGAGATGACTGTATCACTTGCTAAATGAATCGCGTCCATCTCTGACAAACCTCTACTTTCATGATCATTCGCTAGATTTCTGACCGGCACCCACAACAGCGCTGCCAGCAAGAATGCGGGCGTTACGGGTTTATCTTCTACTAAGCGCTTATCGGTATTGATAAAAGCAGCGGACAGTAATTTACGAATAAACTCATCGCCATCATTGAGTAACTTTTCCGTTTGTGGAAATAATATTGCAAACAGGCCATAGTCTCGCAGTCGATGGAAGGTCACTTCAGATTGTCCGCTCATAAAGAGTTTTAAAAATTCTTCAAATAAACGCGCTTCGGGAATTTCCTTAAGAAGTGGGGCCAAATCTTGAATCGGTTGTTCCGATAAGGGATGAATTGAAAAACCGAGTTTAATAGAAAATCTTACCGCTCTTAACATTCTGACCGGATCTTCTTGATATCGATCTTCAGCAATACCTATCATTCTTAGCTGCTTGTTTTTAATATCCTCAATACCACCCACATAATCGACAATCGAATAATCTTCTATGTTGTAGTAAAGCGCATTGACCGTGAAATCACGTCGCCAGACATCATCATCAAGTTTGCCATACACATTGTCACGGATGATTCGGCCGTCCTCTTCATGACCTTCACCGTCTACTGCATCATTATGTGATGCGCGAAATGTGGATACTTCAATAATCTCTCTACCGAAATGTACATGTGCAAGTCTGAAACGGCGACCAATCAATCGACAGTTTCTGAATAATTCTCTTACTTGTTCAGGATGAGCATCAGTCGCGACATCAAAATCTTTTGGCTTGAGACCCAACAATATGTCCCTGACACCACCACCCACCAGATACGCTTGATAGCCCGCATTGTTCAGGCGATACAAAACTTTCAGGGCATTCTCGCTAATCTCTGATCGGGAGACACCATGCTCCGAGCGCGGGATGATCTGCGGTTTACGAATGAGCTTGGTAACAACGGCTTTTGGATTAGATGACGCCATAAATACGGATAGCTTTGTGAATTGTTCCTGGAAACAACGTGATAATTTTAATAATTAGCCTTGATTGATTTATGCTGATTTCTGACTGACAGGTCGTATACTAACACTGATACCTGATATTATTGCACCCTGTGATGATTAATTTAGGTCGCTCGCTCCCTTCGTCTAGTGGCCCAGGACGCTGGCCTCTCACGCCGGAAACACGAGTTCGAGTCTCGTAGGGAGCGCCAACTAATCAGATTATAGTTTCGCGTGCTAAGGTTTATATTTGAGAAAGATTAACCACCGTGCTTCTCAATATCTTTCATTACAATATTAAGCACATCATGAATTGCATCTACCACAAGTTCGGGTTCATCGAGATGGATTACGTGCCCGCTATTTTCAGCAATGATATGTGTCGAATTACCGCTCATGTAATTCAGCTCTTTCTGTAATTCCTTCCA
>JBLHKO010000070.1:0-10167 GCA_047620145.1 Gammaproteobacteria bacterium
TACCGCATAACGAAATACTTGCCCTGCCACCTGTTTGACTCTGTGGGCGGTTTCTATAGCTCCACGGCTTTCTACCCGTCTTAGGCAAGCAAGCAAGTCAGGGGCCGTAATTTCGCCTACCGGACGATTGCCAACATGGGGAAATAGCTCTTTATTGAGTATGCTATCGACACGGTAGATATGGTCATTTGACCAATGGGGTGTTTTTATAGCGAACCATTCTAGCGCTAGGGCCTTAAAACTATTTTCTTGTGATTGCGTCTTGGCTATTTTTTTAGCTCGCTTCACATCGGCTGGGTCTATATCGTTTTTAATCTGTAGGCGGGCGTCTTCACATTTACGACGAGCATCGGCAAGGGTAGTTTCTGGGTACACCCCAAAGGCTAGGGTTTTACGTTTACCACCAAAACGATAATCCATGCGCCAATACTTTTGGGCTTGAGTGGTGATGAAGAGATACAAGCCTTTGCTGTCAGATAGCTTATAGGCCTTGTCTTGTGAGGCTGCTTGTTTAATTTTGAGATTAGTTAGGCTCATGTTCCCCCTACTAAATACCGTGTGACGGTATGTTTTGTACCGCCAAAGAATATACCGCCACATATACCGTTAATTTTGGCGGTATGCGATAGTATCGTATGGGATGGATTGGTACAAGGGGTGCCCCACAAGCCCTTGATAATCAAGGGCTGTAGGATGTATTGGTACTTGGTGGTGTGTAAATATGGTGGAGGCGGCGGGAGTCGAACCCGCGTCCGCAAGCACTCTGCCTTCGGCTCTACATGTTTATTCTATCTATTAATTTAGCCCTACATTACCCGACAGACAGGGAAAACATAGAGCGAGTCCGGATAAGTTTTAACGAATCCACACCGAACATGCTTCATCGCGATCTTATATGAGTCGACCTCGGTTATCTGAGCGTATAAGCACACGTCAGGCCAAGGGCACTATGCTGGGTATTAAGCAGCTAGTGCGTAGTTGTCGTCGTTGGCAACTATAATGTTGTAGTCAGTTTTACGAGGAAACCACACCTCGACATGCACCTGGGGTTTCGCTACCCACGTCGAAGCCAATACGCCCCCGTGAACTTTAAAACCTACTGTTGAAGTATACGTCATGCGTGTGCGAGATGGCTATGTTCTTTGTGTGCAACAGTCCTGTGAAGTTCAATTAACGAATCTTTAACAATCTTTGTTTTTCGCGTTTCCAGTCGTTGTCTTTTTCTGTCGCGCGTTTGTCATGGGCTTTTTTACCCTGGGCGAGTCCAATCTCAAGTTTGACCAGGCCATGTTTCCAATAAAGTGCTGTGGGAACCAAAGTATAGCCTTTGCGTTCTACGGCGCCGATGAGTCTGCTTAATTCGTTTCGATGGAGTAAACATTTCCTATTGCGTATTGGATCGGGTTTGATGTGGGTCGAGGCCGTTGGCAGGGCGGTTATGTGCGCTCCAAAAAGAAATGCTTCACCATTTTGCAGCAGAATGTAGCTTTCATTGATCTGAATGTGACCCGCGCGAATACTCTTAACTTCCCAGCCTTCTAATGCCAGTCCTGCTTCATATCGATCTTCGATGAAGTAGTCATGTTTGGCTTTCTTGTTAAGCGAGATGGTGCTGCTTTTAGATTTTTCTTTTTTGGCTTTTGCCACTTTAAATTCCGCCTTGATTCTGCGCGGAGATTGTATACTTTCTTGCTTGTCTTGTCCTTTTGCGCCGCTTTTCCATCAACATGATCTGAACCTTGAGAGAAAACGTAAATTCACGCAGAATGAGCTTAATGTCACACGGAAAATTATAATGACGACAAAACGACAATCAATCCATGGTCAATGGTCTTCGCGCTGGGCTTTTATCCTGGCGGCGACTGGTTCTGCTGTCGGTTTGGGCAATATTTGGCGATTTCCCTATATCGCGGGCGAATACGGTGGTGGTGCATTTGTGTTGATGTATATCGGCTGCGTTTTACTGGTTGGTATCCCGATTATGATGTCTGAGGTGTTGCTCGGTCGACGCGGTCGTCAAAGTCCTATCAACACCATGGAAGCGCTGGCCGGGGATGAAGGCTTGAGTTCGGCATGGCGTTACCTCGGGTGGATGGGCGTGGTTGCGGGCTTTTTGATTCTGTCATTTTATAGTGTGGTGGCTGGTTGGACATTGGAATATATCTTTCAAGCGGGCTCAGGTAATTTTTTGACTGCGACTGATGATGAGATAGGGGTGATCTTTCACTCACTATTGAGCAATCCAGGCCAGTTATTGGCGATGCATAGTTTGTTTATGGCTTTGACTATCGTGGTGGTAGCGATGGGTGTGCAGAGTGGTTTGGAACGCGCGGTTAAATTTTTGATGCCGGCACTTTTTATTTTGCTGTTGATCATGGTCGGTTATGCCATGTCTACAGATGGTTTTCAGGAAGGACTATATTATCTGTTTTATCCGGATTGGAGTAAGTTATCCGGCGAAGGCTTTCTGGTGGCATTAGGTCAGGCATTTTTTAGTCTGAGTCTGGGTATGGGGGCGATTATGGTTTATGGATCTTATCTGCCCGATGATGCTTCGATTGGACATACGTCGGTGAGCATTGCTTTGGTCGATATGCTCGTAGCCATAATGGCTGGACTTGCGATCTTTCCGCTGGTTTTTGCTTACGGTTTGGATCCAACCGAGGGACCAGGTTTAATATTTGTGACCTTACCGATTGCCTTTGGTCAGATGCCTTATGGCCAATTCTTTGGTACCGGTTTCTTTGTCTTGTTAATGTTCGCCGCCTGGACTTCATCGATTTCACTACTCGAACCTGCGGTTGCCTGGCTGGTTGAGAATCGTGGTATCACTCGAGCTAAATCTGCAGCTATCGCAGGATTTATCGCATGGACTTTGGGCATCGGTTCAGTCCTGTCTTTTAATCTTTGGCAAGATTACCGCTTGTTTGATATGACCTATTTTGATCTGGTTGAATATGCAACGTCAAATGTGATGTTACCTTTAGGAGGATTATTAATCGCTTTCTTTACTGGATGGTTAATGTCTCGAAAGGCGGTGGTCGAGGAACTCGGTTTGGGCGAGGGCGTTATTTTTCAGTGTTGGTCTTTCGCTGTGCGTTTTGTCGCGCCACTCGGGGTTGCCATTGTTCTTCTTCATGCTGTTGGCCTTATATAATTATTAGAGATTAATCATTAATAGACATGACTGAAATTATTAAAACGACTGTGGTGCCCTATACGCCGGAAGAAATGTATGTTTTGGTAAATGATATTGAGTCTTACCCGATTTTCTTACCCTGGTGTGCTGCGGCAAAAATATTGTCTCAGCAGGAAGAAAGATTGACAGCAAAACTGTCACTTGCGTTAGGAAAAATTAAACAGTCGTTTACCACAGAAAATATTATGCAAGACGGATCTAAAATTGAGATGCGATTAATAGAAGGGCCGTTCAAACATCTTAGTGGTTACTGGAAGTTTAATCAGGAAGACGAACAATCTTGTCAGATTCAGTTACATATGCATTTTGAATTTAAAAATAAAATTATTAAGCATACGCTTGGGAAGGCATTTTATAAGGTGATGGACTCACTGGTTGAATCCTTTGTGCAAAGAGCACAGCAAATCTATGGCAACCGATAATGCTGCACTTATAGCCATTGAAGTTGCTTATGCTACGCCTTTGCAAAGTTGGTTGATTCCACTCAATGTCGAAGCAGGGACAACCATTGCACAAGCGATAACAAGTTCCGGGATACTGGAACAATGTCCCGAGATTGATCTGCAGATCAACAAGGTTGGAATATTCAGCATTATTGCCGAACTTGATACTTTGCTCAGGGCAGGGGATCGTATAGAAATCTATCGCCCCTTGATTCTGGATCCAAAAGAAGCCAGACGATTACGGGCTCAGAAAACAAAACAGAAAAAATAATGTTTCTTTCCAAACATACTTATCTTTTTTCTGTCCTTATTGTTTCTACAATTTCCATTTTTATTATTTCCTTATTAATCGGCTCGGTTGATATCAGTGTAAAACAGTTGTTGCATGCGCTGTGGCTTGAAGATGATTCTTTGGCTTCAAGTGTCGTGCTTGAGTTACGACTACCGCGAACAGTGGTTGGTTTTATGGTGGGAGCGATGTTGGCATTAGCCGGTGCCTTGATGCAGGTGCTATTGCGTAACCCGCTGGCAGAGCCTTATGTTCTGGGTGTTTCAGGGGGCGCTTCTGCGGCAGTTTTAATCGCCATGTTGTCAGGTCTAAGTGGTTTCTGGATTTCAGGCAGTGCTTTTCTGGGCGCGATGATTTCCATGTTGTTGGTATTTGGTTTGGCGCATGGTAAAGGCGATTGGAGTTCTGCACGCTTATTATTAACCGGTATCGTTATCGCTTCAGGATGGGGTGCGTTGATCAGTTTAATTCTTTCAATTACCCAGGGTGCACAGCTACGCGGGATGTTGTTCTGGTTGATGGGGGATTTAAGTTATGCACAGTACTCACACTGGGCATCGCTGGTACTCATTGCTTGCCTGATCGTTTCGCTACTTATTTCCAGAAACTTGAATATTTTAGCCAGAGGTGAGTTGCAGGCAGCGACGCTGGGTGTTTCTCCCAGAAAGATTAGATACCTTGTCTATTTTCTTTCATCTCTGCTTGCCGCAACTGCGGTGACATTGGCGGGAAATGTTGGTTTTGTCGGGTTAATTGTGCCGCATGCTATTCGTTTAATGGTAGGTAGTGATCACAGAATCCTTTTGCCTGCTGCATTTCTACTCGGTGGTTGTTTGGTGATGTTAGCGGATTGTTTGGCAAGAACCGTGATTGCCCCTCAGCAACTCCCTGTCGGTGTGTTAACGGCGATCATTGGTATTCCTGTTTTTCTTGTATTACTGAGGCGACAGTCATGAGTTTATTGACGACACAATCATTGACTGTCTCGATTGCGGGCAAACCAATCTGCAATAAATTGAATGTAACCATGCAACGCGGTGAGCGTTGGGCCATATTAGGTGGTAATGGCGCAGGTAAAACAACATTACTGCATACCTTTGCAGGTCTAAGGACTGCGGATAAAGGTCAGGTTTATTTTTCAGATAAATCACTGGAACAATGGCCCCGAAAATTATTATCACAAAAATTAGGCTTATTATTACAAGACAGCAATGACATATTTCCAAGCACGGTACTGGAAACCGTCATGATAGGACGTCACCCACATTTGAAGTTCTGGGAGATTGAAAGTCAAAGTGACTTTGATATTGCCAGGCAAGCCTTGGTTGAAGTATCACTTGAAGATGCACAAGATCGACAGGTCAATACTTTATCGGGAGGTGAGCGACGGCGTTTGGCTATAGCGACTTTGTTAGTTCAAAACCCTGAATTATTTTTGCTTGATGAACCAACCAACCATCTGGATATGCGTTATCAAATTACGCTACTGGAGATGCTGATCAGAAAGGCAAAAGAACAAGATGGTTGCCTGTGTATGGTGTTACATGATGCCAATCTGGCAAGCAGGTATTGTACACACATCATGTTGATGATCAGCCCTGACGACATTGTCACCGGGTCGGTTGATGATATTTTAAATGAAGATAACCTTGCTAGACTTTATCAATTTCCTATTAAGTCAGTAGAAACTGAATCAGGGCGCGTATTTTTACCGGGCGCTTTGTAATTGCTCACATAAAATCCGAGTGCCTTGCAAAATTCTGAAGGTTTGTCTGTGAATCAGATCTGGATGAAGATGATATAGGTGATTGTTTTTGGCTGCTTTGATTGTTGGCCATTGCAACCAGTCATCAAGCCAGAGTGGACGTTGAGCAGCATTGCTATTTTCATTGACGATGCCACTGGCAACAATGACGTCCGGGTTCGCTGAGATAACAGATTCTATATTCACTTCCGGCGAGAGGATGGGAAGGTCGGCGAATACATTTCTACCGCCACAAATTTCAATGACTTGACTCATGACATGTTGTCCATTGATGGTAAATAGTGGTTGATGCCATATCTCATAGAAAACACTGACTGAAGGTCGCCCACTGTAATCATCAATTATATCTTTCAACTCATTTCTGAAATTCTGACTTTGTTGTTTTGCGTAAGTATAGGTTCCGGCTAACTTCCCGAGGTTCTCGACAGTGCGTGGAATAGCCTCCAGATTTTCGGGCGATGAAATATAGATAGTTTGACTGAGTCGAAGCAGTTGCTGAATGAATTGATTATGTGATTGCCCACTGCCCCAGGCAACAATCAAATCAGGCTTTAAGGATAAAATAGTTTCAATATCCAGATGATTAGCATCGCCAATGCGGGTAATGGTTTTTGCTGCCTCAGGGTAATTACTGTAATTATCTACGCCTGTTAATTTTTCTCCGGCACCCGCCGAAAAGATTAATTCAGTAATGTGTGGAGAAAGACTGATTATTTTTTGCGCGGGTTGTTCTAGAGAAATTGTTCTACCAGTATCGTCTATGACTTCAATAACTTCGATCACTTCGGTTGTTGTAGATTCAGCAGCCTGAAGCAAAAGGAATATAAAGAATGATAATTTTTTAACGTGATGAATTATTGGCAAGAATCCCGTGACCCAAAGTTAAGTAAGCCAAAATGATTCTTAAAATTCTTCTTCTGTTTTTTCAAGGACTTCAAAATCCCGTTCTATTTTTTCTGCATCATCATCATCTGTTTTTTTCTTTTCATCGGATCCAAAAAGGTTACCGAAAAAACCTTTTTTCTTTCTTTCTCCGGTAATAAGGACGTTTGAAGCACCATCATCTTCTCTTGTGGCAGCTCCATAACCTGGTGTGATATCGCCTTCAAGATGCGTCAATTCGTCGTCTTTAAAAAATAATGCAATATGACGTTGAGCACGTTCACCATCTCCTGGCTCAATACTGTAGATGTATTCCCAACGATTACTATGGAAAGGATCGACCAATAGAGGCGTGCCCATGATAAAAGTTACTTTTGACTTCGACATCCCAGGTTCAAGCTTGTCTATCATTGACTGTTCAATGACGTTGCCCTGTTGAACGTCTACACGATAGACCAGCGGTAATTTCCGAGTGCCGTCTGCGCGTTTTGAGCAACCGCTGAGTGTGCCGGAGATAAACAGTGAAAAAGCAATAAGTAATATGATCTTGTTCAATAGAAATTCCAAGTGTAAAAATCAGCTGCAGCGCCTAAAATAAACGATTGTAGCGTAATGTAAAGCAAAGGACACGTTGAACGACATCGGTCAGCTATTTTAGTATAATCATCTCATTCTCACACATTAAAACAGGCCAGCTTATCAAAAGTTCAGGGAGTCTATTTTGGAGACACAAGATTTAAAGAAAGTTGGGCTTAAAGCCACTTTGCCAAGGCTGCGGATTCTTCAGATTATGGAAGAGTCCAATCAGAAACATTTAAGCGCAGAAGATGTTTACAAAGCGTTATTGGAACTGAATGAAGATGTGGGTCTGGCCACTGTTTACCGCGTATTAACCCAGTTTGAAGCAGCGGGGCTTGTTATACGCCACAATTTTGACTCGGGTCATTCGGTATTTGAACTCAATTCTGGAGGGCATCATGACCATATGGTCTGCTTAAAGACCGGCAAAGTAATTGAATTTAAAAATGAAGAAATCGAGCGCATACAAAAAGAAATCGCTGAAAAGAATGGCTATAAGTTAGAAGAACACAGCTTGGTACTCTATGTGACTCCTATAGAAAAGGGGTCTTAATAGAGCGTTCGATTAGATTTTTAACATTTCTTTTGCGTGAGCCAGAGTTTGTTCCGTAATTTTCACGCCGCCTAGCATCCTGGCGATTTCTTCAATTCTGTCTTCTTGATTCAGTTCGCTGACACGGGTCAATGTTGTTCCCGCATGTGTCTCCTTGGCAACTTGTAAATGCTGATCCCCCTGTGACGCAACCTGTGCTAGATGAGTGACGCAAAAGACTTGTCGTTTGTCAGATAAACTGTGTAAAAGTGTTCCGACAATTTCAGCTACGCCGCCGCCAATACCACTATCCACTTCGTCGAAAATCAGCGTAGGGATACCTTTGTCCTTACTCCCTGTCACTTGAATTGCCAGACTGATTCTGGACAGCTCACCGCCAGAGGCGACTTTGTTTAATGCCTGTAGTGCCTGGCCAGGATTCAGCGAAACCAGGTATTCAATTTTATCCATGCCATTTTGTAATGGCGTGTCTTTCTCGATCTCACTCACTTCGATTGAGAATTTACCTCCGGGCATCCCCAGTTCGTTGAGTTTCTTCGATATATTTTTACTCAGTGTTTTTGCAGCTTGTAGGCGACACCGGCTTAACTCAGCCGCAGCCTGGCGATATTTTTTTATGGATGACGTTTGTAGTACGAGTAATCCCTTGAAACGTGCCTCACTATTTTCAAGTTTATGTAGATCTTCCTGTAGCGACACAAGATGCCCGGCTAATGTTTCTGGTTGGATCTTGTGTTTACGCGCCATGTCATGAAATGCGCCAAGCTGATCTTCAACAGATTTGAGTCGTACTGGATCAAGTTCAAGTTTATCCAGATAGTGACGCAGCTCATCACTGGCTTCACCAATCTGGATTGCCGCACCGTTCAGTAGCTCAATGGTGGCAGACAAGGACTGATCAAACTTCTGAACATCTTGTAGTTCTTTTAAATTCAGGCTGATCTGACTCTGTGTAGAACGCTCATTATCAGAAAGTTGTTCTAATGTTTGTTGGCAGACTTCCAATAAGCGACTGGCATTCGCCAAACGACCATATTCTTCTTCAATCTCACTGAATTTTGATTCATCTGGATTGAGTGCTTCAAGTTCCTGAATCTGATATTGCAGTAAAGAAATTTGCGCATCATGGTCGCGATTCTCACCACTCAGTGCCTGCAATTCAAGCTCGGTCGCATGCCACACTTTCCAGGCATCCTTTACTTCATTTAACTGTTCCGGGTGATTGCCGAATTCATCCAGTAGGTTTCTTTGAACCTCTGCTTTAAGCAAGGATTGATGCGCATGTTGGCCATGGATATCGACCATAGATTCACCCAGTGTGCGTAATAATTGAGCCGGTACAGAACTGCCATTGACATAAGCGCGGGAACGACCGTCAGTATTAATCACGCGGCGCAGGATCAACTCGTCTTCGCAGACGATGTCTTGTTCTGCCAGAACCGAGGCGATGTCACCCTTATTTTCGATATCAAAAATTGCGGTAATTTCAGTACGTTCGCATCCGGCGCGGACAATACCACTGTCAGAGCGGTCACCTAACACCAGCCCCAATGCCCCGACCATAATAGATTTACCAGCGCCTGTTTCACCCGTGAAAACGGTCATACCATCAGTAAAAGGAATATCTAATTCTTCAATGACAGCAAAGTCTCTGATGTGGAGATGTTTCAGCAAACTTCTGTGCCCCATCGCAATTTCGCCCGGAGGATACTGAAATGATCATGGTCTTTGGGGTGAATCAGTAGAATTCTCTTACTTTTTTTCCGGACTTGAACACGGTCTCCGGGTTCGAGTTCGAATTCAACATTGCCATCGCAGGTCAAACGGGCTTGATCAATCTCACGCGTACCAACGACAATTTCAATTTTACTGTTGCCATCAATCACAATCGGCCGATTGGTTAACGCATGTGGACAAATAGGTACAAGCGCCAAAGCATCCAGCGATGGATGTAAAATCGGGCCGCCTCCGGAGAGCGCATAGGCGGTTGAACCAGTCGGGGATGTGATAATAAGGCCATCTGAACGTTGTCGATGCACAAAGCAGTTATCTACATAAGTTTCGAATTCTACCAGTCTTGCAATATTCCATTTATGCAAGATTACATCATTGAAAGCACTGCTCTTAAGTAGCGATTTCCCTTCTCTGAGTACTTCAACATGCAGAAGAAAGCGCTCGTCTTCGACAAAGGTTCCGGCAAAAATAGGGTTTAAATGCGCTTCTATCGCATCGGCAGGAATATCGGCTAGAAAGCCCAAGCGACCTCTGTTGATACCTAATAAAGGGATCTCGTGGAGGCAGGCGAGATGAGCAGCTTTAAGCATAGTGCCATCGCCACCGATGGCAATGGCAAGATCACAATTTTCGTCAAACTCATCATCTTTCATACCAGGCAATCCCGGCTGCTCCGCTAAAGCTGTGCTGGATTCATCCAGAATGAAATCTATTTTGTTGGAT
>JBLHKO010000071.1:0-9897 GCA_047620145.1 Gammaproteobacteria bacterium
CTGCGGTTGTGATCAATGATCACTTCCTGATAGAGGTCTTTTAGATCAAACATTACGCAAAAACCTCTCTGGCTTTTTCCAAAGTTTGAATCAATTTATCAACTTCTTCAAAAGTATTATAGAAAGCAAAGGAAGCACGCGCGGTTGCAGGTACATTATAATGAGTCATCACTGGCATGGCACAATGGTGACCTGTACGGATGGCGACGCCTTCATGATCAAGGATAGTGCCTATGTCGTGCGGGTGAACACTGTCCATGACAAAAGCCAGGATACTGGCTTTCCGTGCTGCTGTGCCAATCAGACGCAAGCCCTGAACTTGACTGGCCTTTGCTGTCGCGTATTCAAGTAGATCATGTTCGTAAGCGCCAATGGCATCGAGACCAATTGCATTCACATAGTCAATGGCAGCGCCTAATCCCACAACACCTGCAATATGCGGTGTCCCTGCTTCAAACTTATAAGGCAGATCGGCATATAGGGTCTTTTCGAATGACACCATCTTAATCATATCGCCACCGCCTTGCCATGGTGGCATGGCTTCGAGTAACTCGGCCTTGCCGTACAGTGCACCGATACCTGTTGGAGCAAATAATTTATGTCCGGAAAATACATAAAAATCGCAATTCAGCGCCTGCACGTCTACAGCGGTATGTGGCACAGCTTGTGCACCATCAATAATGGCAATCGCATTATGCTCATGCGCACGATCAATAATGTGTTGAATCGGATTAATGGTGCCGAGCGCATTAGAAATATGCACCACTGAGACAATCTTTGTCTTGGTGCTGAGTAATTTTTCAAACTCTTCAATGATTAATTCACCACGATCATTGATAGGAATAACCTTCAGAACTGCACCTGTCTGTTCACAGAGCAATTGCCACGGCACAATGTTCGAATGGTGTTCCATGGTTGATATAATAATTTCATCGCCGGCCTTAAGATTCGTTCTGCCATAACTTTGTGCAATCAGGTTTAATGCTTCTGTAGCACCACGGACAAAAATAATTTCTTTTTCTGAACTGGCATTCAGAAAATCGCGGACTTTGCCGCGGGCGGCTTCATAGTCTGCAGTCGCTCTTTCACTTAAGGTATGAACACCCCGATGAATATTAGCATTGTCATGTTGATAATATTTATCCAGCGCTTCGATGACTTGTGATGGTTTTTGCGAGGTCGCTGCATTATCGAGGTAGACGAGAGGTTTTCCATTGACCTCTTGATGCAGGATCGGAAAATCCTGACGTATCTTTTCAACATCCAGTGACGGCTTGAAATTATCGGCTGTATTTGTTTCTGACATTTACACAGGTTCTCTAATTTTTCTTGGCTGAATTTAAATTCGCCGAATTTAAATTTGCCTTAATTAAATCTGCATCAGGCAAGCGGCCACCGACGCTAAATTCAAGCTGTTCACGAATAGGGGCAAACTTGATGCGCCGAATAATGTCATCTGCAAAAGCAAAGGTTAACAAGCTTCTGGCTGTCGCTTCATCAAGGCCACGTGAACGAAGATAGAACAACATATTCTTATCGAGTTGGCCAATAGTTGCGCCATGACTACACTTTACATCATCAGCGTAGATTTCCAATTCAGGTTTGGTATCGATTTCAGCATGATCAGATAACAAGAGATTGGCATTGGATTGGTCTGCAGTTATTTTTTGTGCATCTTTATGCACAATTACTTTGCCATTAAAAACACCCTGTGCACGACCATCCAATACACCACGATAGTTTTCTTCGCTTTGGGTATTGGGTTTCGAATGATTCACCAAAGTATGGTTATCAACATGTTGACGACCGTTGCCCATATAAAGTCCATTTAAAATAATTTCAGCGCCTTCAGCGCCTAATTCCGTGACAATATCATTGCGAACAATCGCACCACCTAAAGAAATTGAATGAGATTCAACACGGCTATTTCGATGTTGTTTCAGATGCGTACCGCCAATATGAAAACTCTCAATGTTTTCCTGTTGAACTTTGTAATGTTCAAGCACTGCACCTTCAGCTGTCTCAATCTCGGTAATGGTGTTGGTGAAACTGACAACACCTTTTAGTCCATGAAAACTTTCAATCACTTCAGCTTGTGCATGTTTACCCATGACGATTAAATTACGCGGTGCCATCGCCAGGCTTTTTTCAACATCGCTGGAAATAAAATACACAACAACAGGTTCATTAATCACAGTATTGTCAGGCACATAGATAAACGCACCATCATTGAAGAAAGCAGTATTTAACGCAGCAAAGATATGGTTTTTGCTATCAAGACATTGATTTAAACTTGTTTCGAGTAATTCAGGTGTGTCACTTAAGGCTGCCCGCAGACTACCAACAATGACATTATCAGGCAGTGTGCCTATGTTTGAATGTTCTGCTGAAAATTGACCATTGATAAATACCACTTCGTGGCTGTTTTCTTGAGCATAGAGAATGTCTTTAAGCTCACCTTTACTAATTAAATTATGTTTTGCATTCGCAAGTTCATAAGCAGTCTTGGTGATGGCAGACACATCGGTATATTTCCAGTTTTCATGACGACGCGTTGGAAAGCCAGATTCCTGAAACTGATCGAATGCTGACTGCCGATGCGCGCTTAACCAAGGCAGACTAGCAAGAGCCTCTTGCGCTGCAAATGCCGACAGATAATTTTCTGTCAGCTTATTCGCCAAATTATTTGCTTGAGTTGAACTCATGCTGCATCAGCTCCTTCGAGCACCCAGTCATAACCTTTTTCTTCAAGTTCCAGAGCTAAATCTTTATCACCAGATTTAATAATCTTGCCATCAGATAATACGTGTACATGATCAGGCACAATGTAATCGAGCAAACGTTGATAATGTGTGACTAATATGATGGCGCGATCATCACTGCGCAATTCATTCACACCCTTGGCAACAATTTTCAGTGCATCAATATCCAGGCCAGAATCGGTTTCATCAAGAATGGCCAGCTTGGGTTCAAGCAATGCCATCTGAAAAATTTCATTACGTTTTTTCTCACCACCAGAAAAACCTTCATTCACCGCACGGTTTAAAAGATCTTCTTTCATCTTAACGACTTTCATTTTTTCTTTAACCAGCGCCAGAAATTCAAAGGCATCCAGCTCAGCTTCTCCACGATGTTTGCGGATCGCATTCATGGCCGCTTTCAATAAATAAACATTATTTACACCTGGGATTTCGACAGGATATTGAAAGGCGAGAAAGATACCTTCGCGCGCACGAATCTCAGGAGCCATCTCGGTCAGATCTTTACCTTCGTAGATGACTTCGCCGCTATCGACGGTATAGCTATCGCGACCCGCGAGAACATTTGCCAAAGTACTTTTTCCAGAACCATTTGGTCCCATGATGGCATGCACTTCACCTGCCTTTACTTCAAGGTTCAATCCTTTGAGGATTTGTTTGTCCTCTACCGAGGCTTTAAGGTTCTTAATACTTAACATTTGTTTTCCCAAAATTTAATATGTAAACAATTTACGAATAGTTAGTGAAAAGTTAAGCGTGAAACGTGAAACGAAAGACGCATCTTTTACTTTTCACGTTTAACCCTTCACACTTCACATCTTTATCCAACAGCACCTTCAAGGGTGATGCCTAATAATTTTTGTGCCTCAACGGCAAATTCCATGGGTAATTCTTTAAAGACTTCTTTGCAGAAACCATTAACGATCATATTCACCGCATCTTCTTCCGAGATCCCGCGCTGTTTGCAATAAAACAGCTGATCATCACCAATTTTTGAAGTCGTCGCTTCATGTTCTACTGTCGCGGTTGAATTCTTTACTTCGATATAAGGAAAAGTATGCGCACCACACTTGTCACCCATTAATAAAGAATCACACTGGGTATAGTTACGTGCGTTCTCTGCGGTTTTGGCAATGCGCACCAGGCCGCGATAGCAGTTCTCGGCAAAGCGTGCAGAGATACCTTTCGAGATAATCGTACTGCGAGTATTTTTACCGATGTGAATCATCTTGGTGCCGGTATCTGCTTGCTGATAATTATTGGTCACCGCGACGGAATAGAATTCACCGACAGAATTATCGCCACGTAAAATACAGCTAGGATATTTCCAGGTAATGGCAGAGCCAGTTTCAACTTGTGTCCAGGAGATTTTGGAATTGACCCCGCGGCAATCACCACGCTTGGTGACAAAGTTATAAATGCCGCCGAGACCATTCTCATCACCGGGATACCAGTTTTGCACCGTAGAATATTTAATCTGTGCATTATCCATCGCCACAAGTTCTACGACCGCTGCATGCAATTGATTTTCATCGCGCATCGGTGCCGTACAACCTTCCAGATAACTCACGTGGCTGTCGTCATCCGCAATAATCAAGGTACGTTCAAACTGTCCGGTATTAGAAGCATTAATTCTGAAATAGGTCGAGAGTTCCATCGGGCAACGCACGCCTTTCGGGATATAACAAAAAGAACCATCGGTAAACACTGCAGAGTTTAGAGCTGCAAAATAATTATCGCCCGTCGGTACCACCGTGCCCAGATATTTCTGAACCAGTTCAGGATGTTCCTTAACCGCTTCTGAAAAAGAACAAAAGATAACACCAGCATCCTTGAGCTTGCCTTTAAAAGTAGTGGCAACAGAAACACTGTCAAACACCGCATCAACAGCAACTCCCGCTAACATCATTTGTTCGTGCAGCGGGATACCCAGTTTTTCATAGGTCTCGAGTATTTTAGGATCGACTTCATCAAGGCTCTTCGGCCCATCGTCTTTTGATTTGGGTGCGGAGTAATAAGAAATCGCCTGGTAGTCTATTTCTTCATGATGCACATGCGCCCATTTAGGCGTTTCCATGGTCAGCCAATGTTGGTACGCCTTCAGCCGCCATTCCAGTAACCATTCTGGCTCTTCCTTCTTCTTTGATATCAGGCGAATGACATCTTCGTTTAAACCAGGGGCAACAGTATCGGTTTCAATGTCGGTAACGAAACCATGTTCGTATTCGGCATTGACGAAAGACTGAACTTCGGCATTTTCAGTAGTGGTTTCTTCAATAGTCTCTGTTTGTGATGTCATGATTTACTCGTCTGCCTCAGCAACGCTGAAGCTCTCACCGCAACCACAGGTTTCCCCTGAATTCGGATTATTAAATTGAAACTCTTCATTCAGACCAGTACGCACATAATCCATTTCGGTACCGATGAGCATCGGCAGGCTAAGTTTATCAATGAAAATCTTCACCCCCTGTGATTCAAAGACTTCATCCTGCGGACTCGTTTGTTCAGCCGCTTCGACGACATACTGATACCCGGAACAGCCAGTCGTCTTGGTCGCAAGACGCAATCCAATGCTGGTTTCGTTCTTGGCCAGAAAGCCTTTCACATGTTCAGCGGCCTTATCGGTCAGCTTGATATCTTTTGAAATAATTGTTTCGCTCATAATTATTTACTCACTATTTAATGTGTTACATCTTGTTGTGTAAAATCTTTAATCATAATGGCGTCTTGCCTGTTGGCGACTTGCTTAACATTATTCGTGCGGATAATTTCGCCGAGGGAAATCCCATTTAAATATTCAGCAATGTTGCGACTCAGACCCATCCATAAATCATGTGTTAAACAACGCACATCACCCATGCAGTTTTGTTGACCACCACATGAGGTCGCATCAATGGGTTCGTCGACGGCATATATCACATGTGCCGTAGTAATTTCATCAGCACTTTTTGCCAGTCGGTAACCGCCGCCTGGGCCACGGACACTTTCAACCAGTCCGTTCTTGCGCAGCTTGCCGAATAATTGCTCCAGATAAGTCAGGGAGATGTCCTGTCTTGCTGAGATATCTGCCAGACACACCGGGGCGTTATCATTATGTAATGCCAGATCGAGCATGGCGGTCACGGCGTAGCGGCCTTTGGTTGTCAGTTTCATTCTTCATTTACCTCGGGTGTCTCCCGAAAAGGGTGGTGATTTTCTCTTTTCAGACTAATTTAGTCAACTATTTAGTTGATAAGTTTAGTCGGGATTATTAATTACTGTCGAATGGGTGATAAAAACTATCAAAATAAGAGTTATCAAGATATATCTTGATATATCTTGATGATGAGCCATACTTGGGAAAATGAACGAAGATAGAGGTTCCTTATGTCAGTAACAAAAGAAAAATTTTCATCTCAGGCCGATGCTCAAATATTGGCTGAGATCAAACAAATCGCATCAGGGGAAGGACGTCAATTACAGTCTGTCCTGGATGAAGCATTGCGTGATTTTATCGAGAAGAAAAGAACAGGGAAACCACGCCGACACGTTATGGAAGCATTTGACGAAAGCTTAAAAGTGAATGACAAACTTTATGAAAAGCTCGCCCGATAATGCGAGACTATATGACGCTTTCAGATGTGCTGACTATGCATGATGTATTGATGCAGCGTTATGGTGGTGCGTCAGGAATTCGAGATATGGGTGCAGTAGAATCAGCATTGCATCGGCCTCAGAGTGGATACTATGAAGATATTATTCAGGAAGCAGCGGCATTGATGGAATCTTTCGCAATTAATCATCCCTTTGTTGATGGGAATAAACGGGTTGCCTTTGCGGTAACAGATGTATTTTTACGCATCAATGGATATCGAATCACGCAATCACCGATGGATATCTATGAGCAAATGATTGAGTTTTTTGAACAAAGAACTTTCAATATGGAATTTCTTGAACCCTGGCTGAGGGGGATTGTGGTTGAAGCTAACTAACAAATGTAATTCTTATGAATAGCAATGATCTATGTGATGAGCAAGAGAGCATACTTGATACAATATGGAGCGAGGAAGCGGAGATAAAGGCTTGCAGCATATAGGGCAGGTGAGCTGGAAGGTATCCCCATGGAGGAAATCTTCGAATAACTAAAGGGCAAGCATCTGGACTATTTTGATTGGCTTTGCTCGTATTTTGGGGGTTTAATTGTAATAATATAAATGGGAGTGAATGCTTACTTTATACAGCAGTTTGAGTGTTGATTTCGCCTTTTAGCAGCATTCGTCATTCTGGCGAATGACAGAATGACGTGCATGGATGCACGAATGTCGCGGTGAAATGGATATCATAGAGCGACCCAGTCAATTTAATCTTCATTATTATTTTTGGTTAATTGTTTCGCCTGATGGCGAGTTACTTTCTCTTGCGTGCCCAAGAGAAAGTAACCAAAGAGAAGGGCACCCTCATGTCTTACCCTGCGGGTGCCTGAATTCATTTTGATGACCAACGCGTCGTCCACAGGCTCATCCCTGATCCGGTGGACTAAAAATCGCATCCCTGCGATTTCTTCGCTACTCATCAAAATGAATTCAGTAAGACATCAACGGGAGGGGTTGTAAATACAGAACATTTACGACAGTGGCATCAAAATAAAGATCGGTCTATCCTGAAACTATTAGAATTTTTAGATACTGAAGGAATAGTAATGAACGACACTATATTTGAAATCTTAATCTATTCCTGCACCCAAGATGAGCTTGTTACGCGTGTAATTGAAAAAGCCGATAAAAATATGGCTAATGTCCCTGACTATGGTGATGGATTTTGGCAGGTACAACGCCAGGATGAAATCAATCGACATCTTAAGTCAGTTCGATATAACGAACTTATAGGTTGTATTGAAGTTCATCCACTTGGGTCACAGCTGCGTTAGTTAGAGAAATCGGACAAACAACTAGGCTAAGGAAACGATACGTTGACTTTGAAGCCATCGATCGGTGCGCGCCATTTGTCAATTGGCGTGGTTTACTTGGACTTACTCCACTTTGAGTTCTGTGGATCGAAGCAAACAATAGGGGTCAGACCACGATTTTAACGAAGGGATTTTCTTCCCATATATCGTGCCGAGCAGGTGAATGATTTTAAGGTTATTTGAACAGGACGTTCAAATAAGCGCGACCAAGACAGGAGTCTTGTTTGCGCGACCTTTAAAAATCATTAAGCTGTGAGGGAATCCGCAGGACATGATATCAGGGCACCGTCTTTCTTGGTTACTTCTTGTGGGGTGAGCAACAAGAAGTAACTCGCCGGTAAGAGGCGAAAGCAATCTTTGAAAAGCACATATGATCAATGAGGCAAATTTATTCATGTCGGAAGAGATAGGATTTTCAAGATATTTATTATGTGTATTTTGGATAGCGATCGGGATGATGCTTATCTATACAAATAATGAAAGGTTTATCCAGTTATTACAAACCGGATCAATCGTTAAAGCGTATCATTTTGGAACAATGAGTATGTCTGGCACAGGTGCTTTAACCATGACAATTGGTGCATTCGTTATAGGGATAACCTCTTTAATTTTAGGGTTTAACGATTTGTAAAAAATATAGAAGGGTTTTAGAAAATATTAGTATCAATGGTAAATGATGAGTAAACAAGTCAGGAAAAACCAAAAAGTAAAATGTATTACGGTAAAAATTAATATTTAAGAAAGGAGATACGCGTATGGCTCAATACATGATTAATTATCTAGGTGGTGATCAGCCTTCTACTCCGGAGGAAGGTAAGCAGCATTTCGCGAAGTATAAGGAATGGTTATCTTCTTTGGGTGATGCGGCGGTTAGTCCTGCTAATCCGCTTAAGAATACGAGCACTGTAAATCCTGATGGGTCTGTTAACTCTGGTGGTACGACGACGATGTCTGGTTATACGATTGTTGAAGCGGATTCTATGGAGGCGGCATTGGAAATGGCTAAGGCTTGTCCGTTTCTTGATATTGGCGGTTCGCTTGAGGTGTCTGAGTTGATGCAGATGCCTTTTTAAATGACCTGGGAAGAACAATGAACAATGAACACTGATGACCTGGTTGATAAACATTATGGCTTCGGTGGCATTATGGAGAAGATTGAAGTTGCGTTAAATTTGGCGGGGAAAGATGTGGGTTCTCTGTCGGTTGATGATTTAGCGCCGATTGATGAGTTTCATACCCGTGGACGTGAGTCGACGCTTGAGGTCGCTGGGATGGCGAATCTAAAACCTTCTGATCTTGTGCTTGATGTGGGTTGTGGTTTGGGTGGTACTGCGCGTCATCTTGTCGATCATTATCAATGTAATGTCGTTGGTGTCGATCTGACTGAAGAATATATCTCTGTTGGAAAAAAGTTGACTGACCTTGTGGGTCTAAGCGATCAGGTTGAGCTTCATCATGGCAGTGCGCTCGAACTTCCGTTTGAAGATGAAAGCTTCGATGTAGTTTGGACTGAGCATGTACAAATGAATATTGCTGACAAGCATCAGTTTTATTCTGAGATAGCGAGAGTTTTAAAACCCGGTGGTCGCTTTTTGTTTCATGATGTTTTTCGAGGCACTGGTGATTCTCCGTTTTATCCGGTGCCTTGGGCTGAAAAAGAGCCGATTAGTTTTTTGGCAACAGAGGTCGATGCGCGCGCAGTGATTGAGGATGTTGGCCTGAGCATTGAGCAATGGAATGTCAAAGTTGAAGAATCGCTAGAATTTTTTATAAAAGTTATCGCCAAGATTGAAGCTGATGGCCCACCGCCCTTGGGTATTCATATTTTGATGGGAGATAATGCGAAAGACAAACTGCAGAATTACATACGAAATCTAAGTGAAGATTGTACATCCGTCGCGATGGGATTAGCCCATAAAATGTAGTAGGAGAAATAATAGGGGAGATATCATGAATCAAGAAGACAAGCTTAAGCATTTAAAAACGGCGCTTTATATTTTTGGTGTGGTGTACATCGCTGGCGTGCCTTTGATGATGATGGTAGTTGCGGTGGATAGCTGGGGTTGGACGCCTACGCAGCCTGAATACGAACAGATGATTATGGGTGTCTACGCGACGCTCGGTGTATTTTTAATTCTTGCGGCTAAAGATCCTTTAGCGAATGCCAGCCTGATCTGGTTTACAGTGGCGTCT
>JBLHKO010000072.1:0-9699 GCA_047620145.1 Gammaproteobacteria bacterium
GTCTTATGCTTGCCTTGGCGGCCGTGGAGCACACGTGAATTTCTCGAAGCCATAGCAGAAGATTGCCAGAAGTCTGATCTATCCCAAATCACTGTATTGATCCCTGCGAGGAATGAAGCAGAAGTTATCGCTAAAACACTGGCTGCTTTAAAATTACAGGATGAATCTATAAAGATTATTTTAATCGATGATCAATCAGATGATGACACCTCAAACATCGCAAAAGATGCCGCAAGCCAAGCAGGACTTAACAATCTTAAAATCATCACAGGTCAGCCATTACCGGATGGATGGAGCGGAAAGTTATGGGCACTTGAACAAGGTAGAAAACATGTTGATACGGACACTATTTTGTTACTGGACGCTGACATCACACTTGCGCCAGGAACAATCGCAAGTCTGCTTCAGAAGTTAAACTCTGAGCAGTTGGATCTGGTGTCACTCATGGCTTTTTTGAGAATGAAAAGCTTTTGGGAAATTTTTCTCATGCCAGCTTTTATTTATTTCTTCAAACTCCTTTATCCATTCCAGTTATCTAACGCCTCATCAGACAGGCTATTATCAAAGTACGTTGCTGCCGCTGCAGGTGGCTGCATATTAGTTCGCAGAGGCATGCTTGAGAAAATTGGTGGCTTCAATACTTTAAAAGATGCATTAATCGATGACTGTACCTTGGCGCGGAAGATTAAAGCCAACGGCGGGAAGACTTGGGTTGGGTTAACACATTCAGCACTCAGTCATCGTCAATATAATTCATTGCAAACAATATGGGACATGGTTGCCAGAACCGCATACACACAACTGCGTTATTCTCCTATACTATTACTCCTGTGCACCTTGGCCATGCTGATTGTTTTTGTATTTCCACTGGTCAGCCTGTTCCTTCCGGATTTAACATCCAAGCTCATTGGACTGCTGACAATATTAATCATGGCCGTGACTTATCTACCCATATTGAAATTCTATGACAGACATCCTGCCTGGAGCATAACTCTACCTGTAATCGGGATACTTTATTTGCTAATGACCTGGACCTCAGCATTACGGCATATTTCTGGATCAGGGTCTTCATGGAAGCAACGACAATATACTTCCTAACACATTGAACTGGATGCAACCTGAACTTAATATCAAGGTCATATTTGTGTCCCTAAAGCCACATGGCTCAACCACAAGGAATTATTTTATGGTTTCACACGACGATCAGAATCACAGCCCTTATCTTTCAGTTATGTTGATGCGATTCCTAGTTTCCTTCATGTTACTGACCTTTAGCTCCTTGGCGACAAGCGAAGAAATGGCGGAAGAAACATCAGATGAAACGCATCATGCGGCCATTGAAATCGTTGAGCAATTGCATACGAATTTACTCGAAGTAATGCAGGCAGGAGATTCGCTAAGTTTTTCCGAGCGTTATGCAAAACTGGAACTCACCATCACAGAAAGCTTTGACACCCCCACTATTGCCAAAGTCATTCTAAGTCGTAATTGGAAAGATCTAACTCAAGAGCAACAAGAAAATTTTATTGACCTTTTTAATCGGCAAAGTATCGCCACCTACTCATCAAGGTTTAATAGTTTTGGCGGTGAAATATTTGCAACAAAGACTGTAGAACAGCTAAAAAAGGGCAGACTTCTGGTGCGAAGTGAAATTCAGAGTACAGATGGTAGTTCAGTCAGTCTTGACTACCTGATGCATAGAAACATTACCAAATGGTATATTATCAGCGTTATCGCTGATGGAGTGAATGACCTATCATTGAAACGTGCTGAGTACTCATCCATCATTAAAGGAGATGGCTATGAGAAGCTTGTTAAAGATATTGAGAAAAAAGTTGAAGAAATGGAGAATAGAAAGGACAAGTAATTTGTGTACATCAATATTTTATTGCAACATTATGTAGTGCTCGTTTATACTGGCTACTGACAAAATTTGAACAACTCGAAAAATAAATAACACCATGAATATCAGACTTTTACGAATATCTATTACACTTTTTATCGTTGTTATCGGATCCGGTTGTGCGTCGACTCAAATCAAAGGTAGTTCGGACAATGATACGCTTGAACCTGTTAACAGAGTTTCATATAACTTTAATGAAACTCTGGATCAATACATCCTGAAACCGATTGCAGAACCATACGCCAAATATACACCCGAAGTTTACAGGTCAGGTATTACAAATTTCTTTGATAACCTCACCTACCTCAATGTCGTCTTGAATTCTTTTCTACAAGGAAAGTTTGGGCAAGGTTTCTCTGATGCAACGCGTTTTATTGTCAATTCTACCATTGGGTTTGCAGGTTTGAATGATATAGCCACACCAATGGGCCTGGAAAAACATAACGAGGATTTGGGTCAAACTTTGGCGGTATGGGGCGTAGATCAAGGTTCTTATCTGTATATTCCGTTAGGTGGCCCCAATACAGTTCGTAAAGTCCCGGACATTGCAACAAGCACCCTGCTGAATCCGTTCTTTTATATTACCAGTGCCATACTTTTTCCAATTTCAGCGCTTAATATCATCAATACCAGAGCAAATTTACTGGAAGCTACAAATATCCGCGATGAAGCTGCCGTTGAGCCTTACTCATTCACACGTGAAGCCTATCTGCAACAGCGTGAGAACCTGATCTATGACGGCAGTCCGCCCATAGAAGGTTATGACGATATCTTTGATGATGCTGGGTATGGCGATTCTGAGAGTAACACTCTAAGCATCGAATAAACGTCAATAAACGTCGTCTGCGTCAGCTTTCGACAGGCACTCCAGTTACACTATCCTGTTAGGAATTTTTCCTGACTAGAGTTCATAGTTGAACTAACTTTTCACTAACAACTCCTATGTTTAAGTAATTTGCATCGGCTCTAAATTATGGGCATGGGAGAATGTTATAAACACAAAAATTTCTACAATCGCTGGTTCGGTTATCCTCATTTTACTCCTCGCTGGCTGTAATCCTACCAAGCAGAACATCGGTACCTTTGTTGGCGCTGGAAGCGGGGCCTTCATCGGGAGTCAGATAGGCAATGGCTCGGGACAATTAGCAGCGGTTGCGATTGGCACTCTTTTGGGAGGCTATTTGGGCAGATCAATTGGTCAGAGCATGGATGAATTGGACCAATATAAAACACAAGAAGTACTTGAAGCCAGTCCTACAGGTTCTACAGTTGCCTGGAATAATCCAGATTCAGATATTGATTATCGTGTAACGCCCACAAAAACCTATGAAAGCACTTCAGGCCCATGTCGTGATTACACAACGGAAGCTGTAATTGATGGTAGAGCAGAGATCGTCCATGGCACAGCCTGTCGAGGTAATGACGGGTCGTGGAACGCAACAAATTAATTAATTTAATATATGGACTTTAAATAAGATTTTTACTCGTGCAGCAAGTCAGGTTGAAGATCCTCCTCTAAGATTTCAATCCAGTGCCTGACAGGAATATCGGTTGCCTGCTGCAAATGTAGTTGGCAACCGATGTTAGCCGTTAAAATCACATCCGGCTTCACAGCCTCCAAAGAATTCAGCTTTTTTCGACGTAACTTTTCAGACAGTTCGGTCTGTAACAATGAATATGTTCCTGCTGAACCACAACATTGATTTGCATCTTCAACGCTGCATATTTCATAGCCAATATCTTTAAGTAAATCTTCAGTATTATTTTGCATTTTTTGACCATGCTGTAGAGAACATGGGTTTTGAAAAGCAATTTTTTTCGAACTTACTTTGATTATTTTTCTTAGTTCCGCGACATCTTCTGCTGCTATTACTTCTCCGATATCCTTCGCCATTGTTGCAACTTTATGTGCTTTATCTTTATAAGCAGGATCGTTCCTGAGTAGGTAACCATAATCTTTAATCATGGTGCCACAACCACTGGCTGATATTACAATTGCCTCAACACCTTGCTCAATATGTGGCCACCAGGCATCAATATTGTTTTTTATAAAGGCGTGTCCAGTATCGTCAACAGCCATATGATGATTGATTGCACCACAACATTTTTCATCTCTGCTGTTAATAGTTTCAATGCCAAGTCTGTTTAATAAGCGTGTTGACGCGCAGTTTGTCTCAGGGGCAAGTGATGGTTGGACACAGCCTTCAAACAAGATCATTTTACGTGTAAGTCCAGATGTGGACGATTCAATTTTCTTGATTGAATCTTTGTTGGTCGTTTTTACTGGAATCATCCGGCGAAACTTACTTGGTAATAAAAATCTTATGCTTCGTCCGATCATTAGCAATAAGGAGAATCTTTTTGGATACGGCAAAATCTGTCTTATTAAATAACGATAACTTCGTTCAATGAATGTGCGTTTAAGCTTCTTGTTAATCTGCTGCTTACCAATTTCAGCCAAACGTCCATACTCTACGCCTGATGGACAACTGGTTTCGCACGCAAGACATGTGAGACATCTATCAAGATGCAGCTGCGATTTTTTACTGACTTCCTTTCCTTCCAACAGGCCTTTTATAAGGTAAATTCGGCCTCTCGGTCCGTCTAGCTCATCCCCCAATATTCTATAAGTAGGACAAGTCGCGTTACAAAAACCACAATGCACACAACTCCGCAGTATTTTCTCTGCTTCGTTACCAACTGCTGTTGATTTGTATTCTTCGCTTAGTTTCGTTTGCATATACCCAAACTACTTGGAAATGTAGCTTTCAGCAAGACGAGAAGTAACTATATTCGAGGCATAAAGCCTAAGGACTAGTCATTTATATCCATGGATGGATTGTATGCAAAAAATGCAGGAGCAATTTTTTGTCTAGTCCAAGGTTTTAAAACGAAGAAGAAGGTTGCTTCTCATCTTGCCCTGCGGGAGCTCAGGTAGAAAGCCAGTGCCGCGTTACAACTCTTATGAAGGACCAGTCATTCACTGCGAGTTGCGCCTTGCCCTGACTCCCTACCTGAACTCTGAAGTCTGCATTTCCAAGTAGTTTGGGTATGGATTTTAGAATTCCTTATATAGACGACCCCGGTTGAGAATTCGTTTCGGGTCGAATGACTCTTTCAATGCGACATGCAATTGCTGAATTCCCGGTAATAATGGATGAAAAATATCATCATCCTGTTCCCCTCCCTTGAACAAAGTGGCATGACCACCGACCTGAGCAACAACATCACGCACATGCTCATTAGATTCTGATGTTCTCAGCCAACGTAGTGCACCACCCCAATCTATCAGCCATTTTCCACTGAGGTCTAGTTGCGTTATTATCGATGGCACAGAAATACGCCAAAGTTTTTCATTCCCTAAAAAATAATCATGCGTTTGTTCTCTTACTGATTCCCAATAGCCATCTCCTTCGGCGTATTCTGTGAGTGAAATATTATTACTTGCAGCTATCACGCCTTTCTTATATCCAGATAAGCGAATATAAATATTATTTTCATAGAAACTTGCAGCAGAAATTGGTATCGATTGCCCTGCCCATTGATTCATTAACTTTATTGCCATTGTAAAGTCTGACTCGCCTTTCAGCGTCAGCTCATAAGCTGGCTTTGGTAATACTTTCAAAGAGATTTCTAATAGGATTCCTAGTGTTCCCATTGCGCCTGTCATCAGCCTTGATACATCATAGCCGGCGACATTCTTCATCACTTGGCCACCGAAATTTAAACACTCTGCTTTACCATTCAAACATTTAACACCCAGTACGAAATCCCGTACAGCACCTGTATAAGGCCGACGTGGACCAGATAAACCACAAGCAATCATCCCTCCAGCGCTTGCCTTTTCCGAGAAACCGGGTGGTTCAAAAGCCAGCATTTGATTGTTCCCGGCTAAAACATGGTTAATTTCTGAAATCGTGGTTCCGGCTCGCACAGTGATGACTAATTCAGTAGGCTCATAAGAGATCACGCCTGAATTAGATGAAACATCAAGTAACTCCGATTGAATGTTGCGACCATAAAATCCCTTCGAACCACCGCCCTGAATAGACAATGGTGTCTCTGATGAATAAGCCTCTTGAACTTGAGCCTGATATTGATGAACTAACTTGTCTGTCAAAATCTTTCTAATTCCGGATGTGTAAGCTGTCCTTGATGAACATGCATTGCACCAAATTCTGCACATCTGTTTAGGGTGGGAATCGCTTTCCCTGGATTCAACAATCCCTTTGGATCAAAAGCTGCCTTTATGCCATGAAATTGCAGTAACTCCTGTGAATTAAACTGCACGCACATTTGATTAATCTTCTCGATGCCTACACCATGCTCTCCAGTAATTGTGCCTCCAACTTCGACACAAAGTTCCAGAATTTTGCCGCCATATTCTTCAACTCTTTCTAACTCACCGGGGATACTGACATCGTAAAGAATCAATGGGTGAAGATTCCCGTCCCCTGCATGAAATACATTAACCACACCAAGCTCATACTCTACCGACATCTCACTGATTCTTGTTAATACCTTGGCTAGATGTTTTCTTGGAATGGTGCCATCCATGCAATAGTAGTCAGGGGTGATTCGGCCTGCTGCTGAGAATGCAGCCTTACGGCCAGCCCAGAATTTTTCACTTTCATCTTTGCCCTGCGCAACTCGTATCTCATTGACGCCTGATTGTTGTAAAATTTGCTCAAGCTTTAAGAATTCCTCGCTGACATCTTCTTCTGCACCATCAACTTCACACAACAACATCGCCGCTGCATCTACAGGATAACCAGCATGAATAAAGTCCTCGACAGCGCGAATAGCACCTTTATCCATCATCTCCAGGCCTGCTGGAATAAGCCCTGCAGCAATAATCGCTGCTACCGCATTTCCAGCATCCTCTACTTCATTGAAATCAGCGAGCAGGACTTTTTTGAATTGTGGTTTCGGTAATAACTTAAGCGTGACTTCTACAATCACGCCTAACATACCTTCAGAACCACTCATGAGTGCCAACAGATCGTAGCCGGCGGAATCCAACGCCTGACTACCTATTTCGATCAATTCCCCCGACATCGTGACGACTTTTATCGACATAATGTTGTGAACTGTTAATCCATACTTTAAGCAATGCACTCCGCCTGAATTTTCGGCGACATTGCCACCAATCGTACATGCGATTTGTGAAGAAGGATCTGGCGCATAGAACAAGCTATGCTTTGCTACAGCTTCAGAGACACTAATGTTTCTAACGCCAGGCTGAACTCTGGCTATCCTTTGTGCAGGATCGATTTGAATAATTTGGTCGAATTTGGCCAAACCGAGCACGAGTCCATCTGCCACTGGCATCGCCCCGCCAGAAAGACCTGTACCTGCCCCTCTGGCCACAACTGGAACCGCTTCATCATGGCAGAGTCGCATTATCGCCTGAACCTGATCTACATTTTCTGGCAGCGCTACACATTGCGGTAATTGTCGATATGCAGACAGACCATCACATTCATAGACACTCAACAACTCTTCGTCAGCAATGATTAGTGCTTCAGGTAATAGACATTTTATTTTTTCTAGAAATGAAGACATAGGCCATATTCTACAGATATTATGTCGACGCCGTCAGCAGGCGTATGAGTGAGTTTTTAATTAAGTTTTATTTATATACTCAGTCCCGACGTTTTTTATCATGTGGTTGATTTATCAGTTATAATTTCCTTCCAAATATACAAATTACCAGAACTTCTTAAACCAGAATAAGAAGATCATGAGATGAAATGAGCGAAGAAATCTTAATTAATGTTACCCCACAAGAAACTCGTGTTGCGGTGGTGGAAAACGGTGTTTTGCAAGAAATCTACATCGAACGATCTCAAAAACTTGGCTTGGTTGGGAGTATATTCAAGGGTAAAGTCTCTCGTGTATTACCAGGCATGCAAGCCGCTTTTATCGACATCGGGCTAGAACGAACCGGCTTTTTGCATACCTCAGATATTGTTACTGCGAGCGATACACCTACGACAACTGATGATGATTCAGTCCAACAACCCGCGATTGAGTCATTATTGCGCGATGGACAAGAAATCCTGGTTCAGGTAGTCAAGGATCCTTTAGGTACCAAAGGCGCTCGTCTAACAACCAGACTTTCTATTCCGTTAAGGTATCTTGTTTTTATTCCAGATCACCAATACATAGGAATCTCGCAGCGTATTGAGGATGAAGCAGAACGTGAACGCTTACGCAATATCATATTAAATTATCAGTTAGAAAATTCGCCTCCGGTTGCAAAAAATAATGCAAACGACACTTCGCTCAATACTGCGAAAAGTCAAACGCAGTTGGGTAAAGGCGGATTTATCGTCAGAACTGCGGCAGAGGGGATTCCCGAGAACGAGATTTTTCGGGATATGGATTTCTTACATAAATTGTGGGATTCCGTCGTTGTACGTGCAGAAAATACCTACCCTCCCAGCGTTGTCTATGAAGATCTACCTCTAGTCATGCGCACCATGAGAGATTTGATTCACGCAGATATTCAAAGGGTTCGCATTGACTCAAAAGAAACCTTCAAAAGGGTGATGGAATTTGCCAAGAAATTTATTCCGGAATTCCTTGGCCGGATTGAGTATTACAAGGGTGAGCATCCCATTCTCGATCTCTATTCAGTTGAAGATGAAATTCAGAAGGCACTCGGTAAAAAGGTACAACTAAAATCAGGTGGCTATCTGATCATTGACCAAACTGAAGCAATGACAACGATCGATGTCAATACGGGCGCCTTTGTTGGTAGAAGAAATCTTGAGGAAACAATCTATAAAACAAATCTTGAAGCTGTACAAACGATCACTAGGCAGCTGCGCTTACGTAACCTTGGTGGAATTATCATTATTGATTTCATCGATATGCTTGATGCAGAACATGGTCGACAGGTCATGCGTACGCTGGAGAAGCATCTCAGCAGGGACAATACAAAAACAGCGATTAGTGAACTAACTTCACTTGGTTTGGTACAGCTCACACGAAAACGAACCAGAGAAAGTCTTGAACATACATTATGTGAGCCTTGTCCAACTTGTAAAGGCAGAAGTTCCATTAAAACATCTGAGACTGTCTGTTATGAAATATTTCGTGAAATTATGCGTGAGGTCAGACAATTTGATGCCAATAAATTACTCATAGTGGCATCCCAGGAAGTTGTAGATATGTTGCTCGATGAAGAATCAAACAGTGTGGCAGAATTAGAAGAGTTTATTGGTAGGCCAATCTCATTCCAGGTCGAATCTCTTTATATTCAGGATCAGTACGACATCGTTTTGCTTTAAATTAATCTGCCATGCTTAAAAAACTTATTAAACGACTCTATATTTTTATACTGTATTCATTTGCATTTGTTGTCCTGACATCAGCAATTATTATTACCGTTGTGCGCCTTATGCTTCCTGGAATTGGAAGCTATCGGCAGCAGACAGCGGATTGGCTCAGCGAGTATATGAATTACCCCGTAGCAATTTCAAATATTGATGCCAACTGGAATAGATGGAATCCCAACCTCCAGTTACATCAGGTCAGTATCCTAGATCCTGTCTCGAATGAACAAATCCTGGATATTGATTCGGTCCTCATTAGCATAAATCTTGTTAAAAGCCTGATCAAAAATGAAATTACGCCAGAAACGATTACTGTTTCTGATTTAGATCTTACTTTGATACGTAGAGATGATGGTTCTATAACCGTCTCAAAAGAATTACCTGCAGATATTAAAGATGAACAGATGAGCAATGATGTCCTTGCAAAGTGGTTCCTTGCCCAGAAGAATATAT
>JBLHKO010000073.1:0-9055 GCA_047620145.1 Gammaproteobacteria bacterium
AATGCAACATGGCTGCCGGACTTGTTTGGAAGATCACATACAACCGGGCTTGTATCTGTTTTCTTACTACCCGTGATCTTTCTTCTTGCAGAAAGTAGCGTTGAATAAGGGTGAGACTGATTGATTTCCTGCGGAAATATCATGATCCAATTAGAATATTTATCGATATTCAGTTTTTTTGGCGCGGCTTGATATTGCTGTAATTTCACATTCATTGAATATTTTCTCTGTTTTCTTAAATTATTGTTTCATTCCAAAGATGAAGGTCTTTTTCAAACAATCTTAAACAACTAATCTTGTATTTTTAGATAGTCACCCATCACATAATTATTGAAAAACTGTCATCTGTAGGATTTAGCTCCAGCAACTTGCCTATTTTCAGATCAAAATACCAACCATGTATCGTTAAGTCTCCAGCCTCTACGCGAGATTTAATCCACGGGAAAGTCAGTAAATTCTGTATAGATATCGCTATCACAAATTGCTCACACAGATGACACTGTTGCTCAAATGATAAGTCACTATAGCTTTCTAAAATTTTGTCGCGTGCTGGAGTAGCGGTTCTCATCCATGGATCAATAAACCCTCCATTCTCAGAGCCAACCCCACCTTCCATCAGGCTTCGTACACCACCACAATTAGCATGACCAAATACAATAATGTGTTTAACCTTAAGGTGTTTAACACCAAACTCTAGAGCAGCACTGGTGCCGTGAGATTTACCATCCTCTTCATATAAAGGCACAAGGTTAGCAACATTTCGCACGACAAAAATATCACCCGGGTCAGTATTCATCACCTGGGCAGGATGCACACGCGAATCACAGCAAGCAATGACCAACACCTCTGGTGACTGACCTTGTCTAAGCAGTTCTTCATAGAGTTCAGGTTCTTCAACATAATATCTCTGTTTAAACTGCTTAAACCCTGTAATGAGTTTCTCCAACGCTTGCATAAATCCGACAATCCTATTTCATTAAACGAACTTGTAATTTCCGATATTATATACGATGTTTGCTATGCACGCGCAGCCCAACAGGACAGGCAATGTTTCTTTGATACTTGAATATGAGATATCATTCAACGCATGCGCTTGGCATTTAATCTATACGAAACTACCGAAGATTCAGAGTCGCCATCTGCAGATAATAAAACCATCCTGATACTGCATGGATTATTCGGATCAAAACGCAACTGGCAATCGATTGCGCGACAGCTCAGTGATAAATTCCAGGTGTTTACACTGGATTTACGAAACCATGGAGAGTCCGAACACGCTGATGCCATGAGTTATCCTGATATGGCAGATGATGTGTTTCAGTTCATTTCAGAACATGGGTTGGGGGAAGTTTCTGTTGTCGGGCACAGTATGGGGGGCAAGGTGGCTATGCAAATGGCGCTGGAGCATCCAGACATTATCAAGAGACTTGTGGTTATAGATATTGCTCCGGTGCAATATCAACATGGATTCGATAATCTGATCACCTCACTCGACACATTACCATTAGATCAGATATCCAGCAGGCAAGAAGCCGATGAATATTTGAAAACCAGCGTTCAACCTGAATCTTTACGTCAATTCCTGTTACAAAATCTGCGCAAATTAGAGACGGGTTTTGCATGGCGCATTAATTTACAAGCCATTCAATCATGCATTGATGTACTCATGGATTTTCCTAAAGCTCACCGTGAGAAACAATACCAGAACCCTGTGCTTTTCCTTAAAGGTGAAAAATCAGACTATATAAAACATCTCTATGAACGACAATTATTCAGATTCTTTCCAAGAGCCTTATTTATTACAGTGGCGGGAGCAGGTCATTGGCTACATGCAGAAAATCCAGATTTTGTTGCAGAGGAAATTGGGAAATTCATTAAATAATATCCGTCGTTTCAGACTCCTACACGGCATTCAGAATATGTGGCCTCGTCATTCCGGGCTCTGTCCCGGTATCTAGTGAAATAAGAGCCCGCTTAATCCGTACCTCTAGACTGGATGCTGGTCGCTACGGACTCCTTGTCCTCGGCAATTGCTCCTGCATTGCTCTACTACTGTACGTCCTGTACATATCTTGCGACATTTCCTACATCCTGTAGATCGTATGCACCAGCATGACGGCGGTGTGGTGATTAAATAGCCCTTTATCTTTGAATAGTCATATTTCCCTGTTCATCTTCCCTTCACGCAGTATTATTCAGCAGTTACAATAGCGCCCCTTTTGATTGCCCTGTATTGCTGGAGTTTGATTGATGACTAAAAACACATTATCCAAGGTTGTGCTTGCCTATTCCGGAGGTCTGGATACTTCTGTGATCCTGAAATGGTTACAAGAACAATATGAATGTGAGGTCGTTACTTTCACAGCAGATATCGGCCAAGGCGAAGAAGTCGCGCCCGCGCGCGCCAAAGCTGAAGCCATGGGTATTAAAGAAATTTATATTGATGACCTGACCGAGGAATTTGTCAGTGATTTTGTATACCCAATGTTTCGTGCGAATACGATATATGAAGGTGAATACCTGTTAGGCACATCTATTGCACGACCCTTGATCGCAAAACGTCTGATAGAAATTGCCAATGAAACGGGTGCCGATGCCATCTCGCACGGTGCGACAGGCAAAGGTAATGATCAGGTTCGATTTGAACTCGGTGCTTATGCATTGAATCCTGATATCAAGGTGATTGCCCCCTGGCGTGAGTGGGATCTGAATTCGCGTGAAAAACTATTGGCTTATGCCAAACAACATAATATTCAGGTCGATAAGAAACCCGGTGGTGGCTCGCCCTATTCCATGGATGCGAATTTGTTACACATTTCTTATGAAGGCGGCATCCTTGAAGATCCATGGAGCGAACCTGAAGAAGACATGTGGCGCTGGAGTGTGTCACCTGAACAAGCACCGGATAAGGCTGAGATGTTAGAACTGGAATATTGTAAAGGTGATATTTCTGCCATCAATGGTGAAACCATGTCTCCAGCAACAGTACTCGCGACATTAAACAAAATTGGTGGTGCACATGGTATTGGACGTGCAGACATTGTTGAGAATCGTTATGTCGGTATGAAATCCCGTGGTTGCTATGAAACACCAGGCGGCACCATCATGTTAAAAGCCCACCGCGCGATTGAATCCATTACGCTGGATCGTGAGGTCGCACATCTTAAAGATGACCTCATGCCACGTTATGCAAGCCTGATCTATAACGGTTACTGGTGGAGTCCAGAACGCGAAGCATTACAAACACTGATTGATCAAACTCAACTTCGAGTCAATGGCACGGTGCGCCTTAAACTCTACAAAGGCAATGTCACTGTTGCAGGACGTAAGTCTGAAACAGACAGTTTGTTTGACGAAAATATTGCGACCTTTGAAGATGATGGAGGTTCCTACAACCAAAAGGATGCTGAAGGATTCATTAAATTGAATGCGCTGCGTTTACGTATCCTCAACAGGAAAAAATGATAATCAATCGATACTGATTCTTGATAAATTAGATATACTCGTTATTGAATCAATTCCAGTTTTGGCAATCTTACAGGTGATACAGGAATAACTTTAACAAGCCCTTTACGTATCATTCAATTGACATAACGACATGAGAATTAATCCAGTGCGGACTATCTACGTTACCGGTAACCCAACTACGAGGTTGGTAATATTTATTCTATTTTCTGTGATGCTACCTTCTTTGTCTCAAGCTGAAATTCCCAAAGTACAAAAGCCTGTTCCCGTTTACGTGGTAGAGGCCAAGGTTGGATCTGTTGTTGAGAGCCTGCCCTTAACCGGTACGGTTACCTCAGAACGCTCAGCTGCCCTCTCTCCCAGAATCAGTGGTCTGGTTGCCAAGATGAATGTTGATTCTGGTGATCGGGTGTTTGCCGGTGATGTACTGCTTGAACTGGATGCAGTTCTGGCCAATCTTGCATTAAATCGGGCTCAATCCGCTTTAGATGAGACCAGAGTAGTCTTAAAAGAAGCCATTCGTCTCCGTGATGAGGCAAGCTATTTGGTCAAGAACAAAACTATTCCTGAGACAACAATGCAATCTAGAATTGCCGATGTCGAAATTAAAAAATCTGCCGTTACAACTCTTGAAGCTGAATTCAAACAACAGGCTGCAATTGTTAATAGACATACAGTAATTGCGCCATTTGATGGTGCCGTCAGCAAAAAGCTCACGGAAGTTGGCGAATGGGTGCAAACGGGAACGCCTGTAATTAATCTAATTGCAATAGATCAATTACGGCTTGATGTTCAGCTGCCTCAGGAATATTTCCATTTGATTCGTAAAGACTCGTCGGTAATTGTGAAGTTTGATGCTGCACCCGGAAAGGAATTTACCAGTAAGATTTTAACAATAGTTCCTGTCAATAGCCCCAATGCAAGAACATTTCTGACACGAATAATGGTTGATAACACCAATGAATTTATAATTCCGGGAATGTCTGCACAAGCAATCTTCAAAATACAGCTCGAACAGGAAGCCTTACAATTACCACGCGATGCAACTGTTCGACATGCAGATGGGAGAAGTACTGTTTGGGTAGTCACTGAATCAAATGGCCAATTCATCGCCTCGGAACAACAAGTCCAACTTGGTCGCAGTATGTCAAATCAAGTTATTGTGAGAGAAGGACTGACTCCAGGCAGTGTCGTCGTCGTCACTGGTAACGAGACTTTACAAGAAGGTCAAGAAGTTCAAATTCTCGAAAAAACTACGGCAGACAAAAATAATTAGAAGTCATGATTGAATATATCATTCGTCGAGGAACACTGTTAACTATCGGCGTATTGATCATTCTTGTATTTGGGATCATTGCAGTGCTGCGTATTCCCGTTCAGATGATTCCGGATCTTGAAGTGCGAGTAATCTCCGTCCGCACATCATGGCAGGGCGCTACGCCTAAGGATGTAGAAAAAGAAATACTTCTCGAGCAAGAAAAGTATCTGCGCAACATACCTAACATTCAACAAATTATCTCAACTGCGTCTACAGGAGAAGCACGCATAGAACTTGAATTTCCTTTTGGCGTAAACATTAATGAAATACTTATTCGGGTGAATAACGCGCTTAGTCAAGTACCTGCTTATCCAGAAAATGTTAATGAACCACGTTTATATACCACAGCTTTTTCAAACAATCATTTCATGTATTTTCGTGTTGAGCCATTACCTGGAAATCCCAAGGGCGTGGATATGGATTTCATGCGGGATTTTATTGAAGACAATATCACTACACGTATGGGGCGTGTCGAAGGTGTTTCTGAAGTAGATATTGGCGGAGGTGCAGAACGTCAGATTCAGGTACTGGTTGATCCTTCTCGTCTGGCCGAACGCGGAATTACGCTGGCAGAATTTCGTAATGCAATCAGGGGGCGTAATCAGGATTTCTCTGCTGGAGATATAGATAACGGCAAACGTCGTTACCTGTTACGTACCGTTGGACGTTTTGATAGTGTAGAAAACATAGAGGATATGTTGATAAAGCGTGTCGGTGATACGATTGTTCGTCTAAAAGATGTTGCTGAGGTCAAACTTGATCATTTTGAGATCATTTCCGAATCTCATATCAATGGAAAACCAATCATAATTGTAGCGATCCGTCGTAATACTGGCTCCAATGTGATTGCGATCAAAAATGAAATGATGCCATTGGTTAACGAGCTCAGTCGTGAACTGCTAGAACCCAGAGGCATGCGGATGGTATTTACAACAGATGATGTTCGCTACGTAGAAGCCTCAGTACGCAACGTCTGGAAAAACCTTGCCATCGGTGCCCTTCTTGCCACACTAGTGATGTTTCTATTTCTTCGATCAGCATCTGCCACATTGGTTGGCATCATCGGAATACCTGTGTGTACTATTGCTGCTTTTCTGGGGCTCTTGCTCGCTGGCAGAACTATCAATGTCATATCACTTGCAGGTGTTGCCTTTGCTATTGGGATGACACTGGACAATAGCATTGTCGTACTTGAAAGCATTGAGCAACAACGTCGTAAAGGTCTTGCATGGCTAGATGCGTCGATTGCAGGGGTAAAAAAAGTCTGGACAGCAATATTGGCATCAACACTCACAACCATCCTGGTTTTTGTGCCTGTTTTATTTGTGCAGGAAGAAGCAGGTCAACTTTTTTCTGATATTGCTATTGCGATTTCCGCATCAATTATCGTCTCGATGTTGGTTGCAGTCACTGTAATACCTACCGCCAGTGCACACATGGCATTCGGTTCAAAACTAATAAAACCTGGACCGAGCACCTGGGTTAAAAACATTATCTTGGGAACTGTTAACTGGTTAATCAGTAGTCCCATACGATCTGTGGCTTGTGTAATCGGTATTCTTGTAGTCACTGCCTTTACCATTTTGAAACTCACCCCACCTGCTGAATATCTCCCTGAAGGTGAAGAACCAAAGACTTTTTCGACGATGATACCGCCGCCCGGTTATAGCCTGCCGATGATGAACAAAATAGCTGCTGAATTGCATGAGACCTTTCTGCCGTATCTGGATCACGAACCTGAACAATTTGATCGTGGTGAGACGGATATGCCTGCAATGACCTATATGATGCTGAGGACAGGACCATCGTACCTGCGCATGATTATCGAGATCAAAGATCCGAAACAAATAAATCAAATGATGGATTTTATAGATGAAAAATTCAGGAAGTATCCAGGCATGCGTGCCTTTTCCTCAAGAGGCTCTATCATTTCCAGCAATAATGGTGGTTCACGTAGCGTCAATGTTGATGTTAGTGGCAGTGACTTGCAAACTATCTATAAGGTAGCATTCGATGTTTACCAACGTGCCAAAGAAATTTTTGATAATCCAAGAATAAACTCCCATCCTTCTTCGTTAATATTGGGGCAACCATTACTTGAATTGAGGCCAAATTGGGATCGTATGGCAGAGCTGGGCCTTAGCGCACAAGACATTGGTTATACTATTTCTGCGTTTACAGATGGCGCGTATGTCGATGAATTTTTTATGGCAGATGACAAGATAGACATGTTTATCTACAGTTCGAAAGGTAAAATAAATGATCTCGATCAGATAAAGAACATACCTATTTACACGACAGAAGGGTCTGTCATTCCAATTGGTTCCGTAACAGATATTGTTGAGACGGTAGACACTGAGACTATACGTCGAGTTGACGGACGTCGAACAGTGACTGTAATGATTATTCCTCCACCAGAAGTAGCCCTGGAAACCGCAATAAGTAATGTAAAAACAGATCTGGTTAAACATCTTAAAGACACGGGCAAAGTCCCTGATGGTATCGCCCTAAATATTACAGGTGCCAGTGATCAACTCGATGCGACGCGTAATGCACTCACCAATAATTTTATGATTGCTGTATTTCTCTGTTATTTGCTACTTGTAGCCATCTTTTCACATTGGGGTTATCCATTTGTGATAATGACAACGGTACCTCTCGGTGTCGCTGGTGGTATAGCTGGACTGTGGATTATGAATCATATAGGCGCACTATTGCCTTCAATTGGATTTTCAGTAATTAGCCAGCCATTTGACATGATTACCATGTTGGGATTTTTAATCCTCATAGGTACTGTAGTAAATAATCCGATCTTGATTGTGGATCAAGCGCTTACAAACTTACGTATCAAAGGAATGTCATCGGTAAATGCTGTTAAGTCGGCCGTTGAATCTCGTCTAAAACCCATCATGATGTCTATGATAACAACCGTCTGTGGATTATCGCCTCTGGTCTTTATCCCGGGTGCTGGAACAGAATTGTATCGCGGTGTCGGTGCAATAGTATTATTTGGCTTGTTTTTTGCAACAATCGTTACATTAATTTTTCTGCCTTCATTACTTATCACAGTATTTAATTTACAAAGTAAACTTTACGAACGTGATAACAATACTAATGGATTATGATAAACAGAAAGATGAGTCTAATATCTAATCCAAAGGAATGTCTGCTTAACTACTAAAAGCGGAAGGTTCAGTTGAAATTATAAACATACAGAGATCGGCCAGAAGCGAAAGTTACGTTTTTAAACGAGTGTTGCATGACTAAGTAAATGCTGGCTTTTTTGATGACACTAGCCCGACTAAGCATTGAATGCTTGCTAACTTAACATAGCCTCAATAGTTCAACTAAATATTTCTCTTGAGTATACCCAGTATCTCTTTCAGTGCGTCCGATGATGACATTTGCTTAAGTTCAGGATTCTCTTTACTTTTTGAAATGTTATTTTTATTTGCTAACAATGCATCGTTGAACGATGCAATAGTGACGGAAATCCCATTGTGCAACTCAGCGGAGATAGTTGGCAATTTATCTATGGCGGTGCGGGCTTCCTCAAGCAATCCGGGTAGTCCATATAAAATAAGTAGTTTGATTGATTGCTCCCGGAGTATCTCACGGTCGTTCAACCACTGCATGAGTTGATATTGCTCGTCTGCTGTAAGGGACGCTATGATGTGGGGTGCGATTTCATCCAGGTGAGTATCGAATGTTGCAACAACCGTCTCTGTGATACCGGTATTTTGATTGTCAACGACACGAATACAATTCACCTGTGTTTTCTCCGTTTCGAATCGCATAGTTTGCTTAATCTGCATAACTTTTAATCACGTCTATAAATCTTAATTTTTGCGTGTTCAATTTTATCACATTCATGATCTTGATTAATTCTGCTTACCCGCATGAACTATTGTTGTGTATAAACCATTTTATAGCTATTAATAAACTTATATTCTATAGCATATCAACATACATTAACTAGAAATTCATCCAGATTCGACCAATGGCGGCCATTAAAGCTAGAATTAAGAGACGCTACGCTTTTTGCTTCTTATGAGGATAGTCACTTTTTGTCTTCCTTTTCTATAGTTGCACTTAATTTTTGATATACACCGAGTGCCACAATTAAAACAGCTGATACCGCAATAAGTAAAGCTGGATACAGCAACAGGGTAAGATCATTCGTTCCTGCTTTAAATATAAAAACCAATCCTTCAATGCTAACTGCAATAGTAATGATTACAATTATTTTTGTAATTGTTCTTCTTGCTTCTT
>JBLHKO010000074.1:0-8976 GCA_047620145.1 Gammaproteobacteria bacterium
CATCACAACTGCGGTTGCATCATTAAATAGACTTTCGCCTTCCAGTAGCATACTTAATCTTTCAGGTGCATTGGCATTCTTTAATAAAGCCAGTACGGCGGCAGGATCAGTCGCCGATAATAAAGCACCGGTGATAAGTGCTGCAATCCATGGAAAGCCAATGGCATGACCGATACCATAATAAACACACGCGGCGATCACTGATGCTGATACCAACATCAGTGGCAATGCGAGCAATCCTATAGGAATAATATTTTCCCATAGAAGTTTAATGTTAATTTCTAGCGCAGCCTGAAAGATGAGAATGGGTAAAATAAAATAAAAAATAATCGTGCCAAAATTATCCCAACGAATACCTGTGTCAACACCGAGTCTTTTGACGACAACTTCAGCGCCAATAAAACCGATAATAACCAGGAGGATACTGAAAGGCAGATGAATTCTTTTTGCAAGTGGCTCAACAAGCTCGGCTACAAGCAATAGTGCCATTAGAAATAATGCTGTATGAGACATTAACATTTATGTTTATCCCAAATAAAGAATGACTGGCCTGAATGGTACTTACTTATAAAAAAATGCTGTCATGCTAGGGTATCCCAGCATCCACGACTGCATGGATGCATGAGGTACGATTATATGGAAGTAATCGGTAGAGCGAAGCAGGAAGCCAGAGCCGAGAGCGACGCAGGAAGCCAAAGCCGAGTAAACAAAGTGTCCGCGAAGCGAACTCATAATAATTGACTAGATTCTGCCATTCGCCAGAATGACGGTATGTAGATTTGCTTAGAATTTTTCATCGAAACTATGCGTTAAGTCAGCGCCAATCACGGCAGAACTGAATTTTTAATCCTATAATCAGCCCCTGAATTTCTTTGCCAACCAATAATCAACACTGATAAATTTTCCACCGCCGGTGACAAACAGCGCCAACAAAATAACAAAATAGGTCGCAGCCCATTCAATACCGCTGTTGGATACAACAAAATTACCGTGCTCTGTCAACCAATCGTAATGCCCATGTTCCTGTAAAATACTTTTTGCTCGGTCAAGTCTTTCAATGGCTTCTCCAGCATTAGCAGAAGCATGTGGACTTGATAGATCATGCACTGCTTGCCATCCATGCTGCCAGTGTACTGTTATAGCTGCGACAATCATTGCGCCCATCAATGGAATCGATATCCAACGTGTTGCCAGGCCTAATGCAAGTAAGATAGCGCCGAAATATTCAGCACCCCATGCCATATAGGCCATCAGTGTCGGAAAAGGTAAGCCTAACCCGTTATCAAACCATTGGATAACTGAATCCAGTGAACTCTCACTATCAAATGGATTCCATTTGTTATTACTCGCCACCCAGAATACTGGAACAATATAAATTCTTAGCAACAATGGCCCGATAAAATCAACGTATGAGCGTACTTTATCAAAAATATCTTGCGCCTTGTTAGCAATACATATGATCATAGACATATCATCCTCCTCCTGATATTTCTTTTTCTATTTTTAATTGATCGCGTATTTGTTCGACACCTGTGCTTATTAGAGGTTCTGATGGACCCATAAAATAGTGCATCAAGATACAGAGTATGGTTCAACATCCGGGTGTAACTCGTTAAGCGGTATTGAAAGTCCATTTGAGGTCACAATTCTCGCATGGAAACGACGTAATTTTCTTGGTGCTGGCACTCCACAAGAATGAGCAATAGTACCGACTTCATAGGTAAGATTCCGTGCGTAATGCATCACGCGGACAGCTTTATCTTGATAATTTAAACCGCGCTGTAATTTCTTGTTGTGAGTTGTGATGCCCGTAGGACAAGTATTCTTATTACATTGCAATGCTTGAATACACCCAAGTGCAAACATAAAGCCTCTCGCTGTCGTTACAAAATCTGTGCCAACACAAAGTGCCCACGCAACATCAGCCGGGGTAATCAATTTTCCGGAACATATCACTTTGATTCTGTCTCTTAAACCGTGCTCATTCAGCTTGTCGATGACCATGGGTAAACTTTCTCGCAGAGGCAAGCCCATATCATCAATCAAAGGCATGGGTGCTGCTCCGGTACCGCCATCAGCGCCATCAACGGTAATGAAGTCTGGCGCACTTTCCTGACCACGTTTGTTTATTTCACTAAACAAATCATCAAGCCAGCCATACGCACCAATCACAGCTTTAAACCCAACAGGCTTACCCGTCACTTTCCTGATACGCGCAATCATATCCAACAGTTCAGCATTGTTGTTAATATCTGTATGCCGGTTAGGACTAATAGAAGCAACACCGACATCTATGCCTCTGATTTTTGCAATTTCTTCAGTTACCTTACCGCCAGGTAATATCCCGCCCTTGCCAGGTTTAGCCCCCTGACTCAATTTTATTTCAAACATCTTCACCTGATCATGACTCGCTACTTCACGCAGTTTTTCATCTGACAATTCACCTGATTCGTCTCTTACACCATACTTTGCGGTACCCATCTGAAAAACAATATCTGCACCCCCTTCCAAATGGTAAGGAGATAATCCGCCTTCGCCGGTATTCATCCAGCAGCCCGCTTTTTTTGCACCGTTTGATAAAGCCAGCACGGCTGGTTTCGATATTGCGCCGTAACTCATACCAGAAATATTGACTAGAGATTTAGTCGTATAGGGCATCTCTGAATAAGGTCCAATCGTTACTGCATCCGGTATGACTGTATCCTCTCCCAGAGAGGGAAATGGACAATTGACAAACATGACTGTGCCAGGTGGTCTCAGGTCTCGTGTCGAACCAAATGCCACCGTGTTGTCAATATTTTTTGCTGCACGATAAGCCCATGATCGCTGCGCCCGATTAAATGGCATCTCTTCGCGATCCTGCGCAAAGAAATACTGTCGGAAAAATTCACCCAAGTGTTCAAAAAAATATCTAAAGTGACCAACAACAGGGTAATTTCGTTTAATTGCTGATTTTGTCTGTGTAACGTCAAAAATATAGACGATGATTATTGCGAGAACAACAAAGCTAACGGCGATAATAAATAAAGCCGCCATAATTTCAATTGCAAGAAGCAAAAAATCTTGTGTTTGTTCGGACATTATATGTTCACCTTCTTATGACTGCCTGATCTTCGTAACGTATGGTTACTTAATGACATTATAATTCCCTTGATCGTAAAACTGTCATTTTTTCTATCTGCATATCTTCCATGGTATAGGGAATACCACCTACACCCAGACCTGATTGCTTCAGACCCGCAAACGGCATCCAGTCCACTCTAAATGCTGTGTGATCATTGACCATGACAGCAGAGGCGTTAATTCTCTTGGATACTCGCATTGCCTTATCAATATTTCGTGTAAACACCGATGCCTGAAACGAAAATGGTAATGCGTTTGCCTGTTCGATTGCTACATTGATATCTTCGTAAGGGTAAACACAAATCACGGGGCCAAATATTTCCATCTGGCTCACTTTCGATTCATTAGATGGATTGTATAAAACTGTACACTCGTAACAGGAATCTGAAATTCTCTTACCACCACTGATTAATTCTGCGCCCTCAGCTACCGCCTCATTCACCCATGATTCGACTCTATCTGTTTCTGCGTGTCTGATTAAAGGGCCAATATCCGTATCAGCCAGTGTTGGATCACCCACTGAATACTGTTCGCCTGTCTTCGCAATTGCTTGTGCAAGATCTTTTGCGATTGAATGATGTGCAAAGATACGTTGCACAGAAACACAAACCTGACCCGCATGATAAAATCCACCTTTAGCCAACAAAGGCAATGCATCTTCAATGTCTGCATCTTCGGCAACAATAACCGGTGCCGCTCCTCCATGTTCCAAAGCGCATCGTGTTCCTGGTGAAAGTTTTGAACGTAACATCCAGCCAACTTTTGCACTGCCGATAAAAGTGAAGAAATCAACGCGGTCATCTGTAACCAATTGTGTTGCAACATTCAGATCAGAGACAACGAATGCCTGACACCATTCATCAGGTAAGCCTGCTTCTCTTAATATTTCGACAAAGCGAAAACATGATAAGGGTGTATCTTCTGCTGGTTTAACAATAACCGGACACCCTGTAGCTATTGCTGGTGTCACTTGATGCACGATTAAATTTAACGGATGGTTAAATGCGCTGACAGCAACAACAACGCCAATGGGTTCCTTGCGCGTAAAAGCCAAACGACCACTGGAAGCTGCATTTAAACCCATAGGGATCTCTCGCCCAGATTCAGTACGCAAGGTTTCTATGCAAAGTTTCACACCATCTATGGCGCGTGCTACTTCTACTCTGGAATCAAGTAATGGCTTACCGCCTTCGCGTGCTGCTTCAACAGCTAGAACCTCTTGCCGCTCTTGCATGATGTCAATAGTTTTTTCGAGTATATGAATTCTTTGTTCTGCGGGTAACCAACTGTCTCTATTTTTATAAAGAGATGATGCTGTTGTTAAAGCTTTTTCGACAACACTTGAATCAGCCGTATCGACCGTTGCAATCAGTGTCCCGTCATACGGTGCGACAACTTCAAGCAACGCATCCTTAGAGTTTGCTTCGGGCACCATGATCGAAAAATGTTTAGTCATATCAAACCTTACGAAATTATAATTATTTAAGAAAACTCTGATTAGGTGTCTATATCGTCATGCTGGCGTAGGCCAGTATCCACGACTGCATGGATGCAGGAGGTAGGGCGACTCAGGACGAATATAGGACATATTTGGGTGAAAATGCTTGGAGCTAATATTCCAGACAAAGCCGAGTAAACAATTGTTTTGACTTGATGCTGGTATTCACCAGCATGACGACTAAATAAATTTTGCATCTTGTTCAGACCTACCTTAATTAGATAGGACAAACCAGCTCGCCCAATTTTTCAGTGAGCTTCATGTTCTCGCTGTAATCTACTGGACAATCAACAATCACAACCGTGTCATCGGCAATCGCTTGTTTGAGCGTTGGCAATAAATCTGCGGCACTTTCTACTCGATAACCCTTGGCACCAAAACTCTCAGCATATTTAACAAAATCGGGGTTATTAAAACTAATATTGGAAGGCCTACCGAAATGTCTAAGTTGATGCCACTTGATCAAGCCATATTCAGAATCGGTCCAAATCAATATGACAAATGCTTGATTATGTCGAAGGGCCGTTTCTATTTCTTGTGAGTTCATCATAAAACCGGCATCACCTGTAACAGCGACAACTTTCCGCTCTGGGAAAACAAACTTGGCTGCAACCGCGCCCGGTACAGCAATTCCCATCGATGCAAAACCATTCGAAATAATACAGGTATTAGAATGTTCAGCCTGATACATCCTGGCAATCCACATTTTATGTGCACCGACATCACTGATCACAATGTCTTCCGGGTTTAGAACTTTTCTTAAATCCCACAATATTTTTTGCGGTTTGATAGGGAAACTACTGTCATCTGCATGAGCAGCCATCTCGTCAACAATGGTTTTTCTAAGATTCGCAGCCACATATTCTTGTTTAACAGTCGCTCTTTCTGCAATCCCATCCAGTGCTTGACCAACATCCCCAATTACTCCGACTTCAACAATATAGTGCTCATCAACTTCGGCAGGTGATGCATTGATATGGATTATTTTAATGTCATTATTTTTATTCCATAGGTGTGGATGATATTCAACGATGTCATAACCGACACAAATCACCACATCCGCACGACTAAATCCACATGAAATAAAATCACTGGCTTGAAGACCTACGGCGCCTAGTGATAGATCATGTGAAAATGGAATCGACCCTTTTGCCATGAAAGTCGTGGCAACAGGAATATTTAGTTTTTCTGCAAAATTGACAAGTTGTTCTTCGGCATCGGCACGAATTACACCGTTACCTGCCATCACCATAGGATAACGCGCTTCCGAAATAACTTTCGCGGCTTCATCCATCATAGATTCAGGTGGTGTCGGTGTGACTGGACTCTGAACCTTCAACGGCAGCTTATCTATAACATCCTCACCGGCAATATTCTCGGGGAAATCAATAAAGCTACATCCTGGTTTTTCAGTCTGCGCGACCTTGAAAGCCTTGCGAACTATCTCAGGAATAATCTCGCCATCTCGAATTTGAGTGCTGTATTTTGAAATCGGTGTAAAGAGGTTGACCAGATCTAGAATCTGATGACTTTCCTTATGTAATCTTTTTGTCGAACCCTGACCAGCGATTGCAACGATAGGCGCTAAATCCATGTTTGCATCCGCAACACCTGTAATCAGGTTAGTCGCACCAGGACCAAGAGTTGCCAGACAGACACCTGCTCGTCCTGTGAGTCGTCCGTAAACATCTGCCATAAAAGCAGCACCTTGTTCATGACGTGTGGTAACAAATTTTATCTTGCTATCCAACAAGGCATCCATCACATCGATATTTTCTTCACCCGGGATCCCATAGATACGCTCAACTTCTTCATTCTCCAGGCACTTGACGAATAATTCTGATGATTTCATATAATGATTCCCCAAAATAATTAGACGAACTACAGGATAAAATCCTTAACAAAATCCATTGTTAATGCTGGCTGCTAGTAAATCAATTGTTTTTCTTGTTTTCTTTACTAGTATTCTTTATTACTTATGAGACCATAATTAAGCGCTCACGCCGAGAATAATATCCTTACTATGCATTTCACGCATAATTTCGTGACCACCATCAATGACGACCTGTGGATCAGGATGTTTGAGTTCCTCGGCAATCCCCTCTAATAACTGTTGTCCAGATTTCCCATTGTTGTGCTGTATGCATTCAATCAGGCGTGCTGAGACCGGATTTAATTCAAGAAACCCGACTTCATCATCTTTACGTCGGTATACCAGCAAATAAGTTGAAATTTCAGGAGCTTTGTCCGGTAAATAATTAGGACTGATTTGATGCACTGGATACAAATAGGTTTGTGGCATGATGATTGGATTAAGAACCGGAACACCAGCTAATAAATTACCTTCGATATCAATCCCGTCCAATTCAATTTCTTTGGTATCGAGCGCAATAGATAATTCAGCCCATTCGTAAGTCGCCAACTCTAGTATAAATTCGTGGTCTTGCGGATGTCCTTCTCGTTCATGCTCAAGATATTGTAAAAATTCTAGCGGCATTCTCGGAAATAATGGGGTGTGCGACTGATGATTACAAACATAATCACGTAACATCTCATGCCATTGATCATCTGGAATAATCTTTCTTAGCACAGGAAAACTATTGCCAATAAAACTTTCTATATTGTTATAGACCAACTCTCGATATACACCAATACGCCTATTTTCTATGCCTTCAGGTGCGGGATTATTTTCAGGATCGCGCATATGCCGAGTAAAGGCATATTGCACTTCTTTAAAATCTTTAGTGTTGTTGCTGTTTGACGCTGCTGTCATCTGACTGATGCTTTTGTTGGTAATGAATTATCGTTTCAACTTCTTTCAGTAACACATCCATAGGAGGAATATTAAAATCTCTTTCCAGTAAAGTCGGAAACACGCCAAAATGTTCATAGGCAACATCTAGTAATTTCCAGACCGGGTCAATAACATCCGCACCATGGGTATCCACTCGCAGATCTTCTGCTTCAACATAGTGTCCGGCAATATGTGCATAAACGATTCGGTCACCTGGTAAGGCCTTAAGAAATTTTTCTGCATCGTATTTGTGGTTAATACTGTTCACATAAATGTTGTTGATATCAATATGGAAAAGGCAATCAGCCTCTTCTATTACGGCATTAACAAATTCTATTTCTTCCATCTCCTGACCAGGAGCTGCGTAATAGGAGGCATTTTCCATAGCCATACGTTGTCCAATAATATCCTGTGTACGTTTAATTCTCTCTGCCACGTAATGCACGGCTTCTTCAGTAAAAGGGATTGGCATTAAGTCATAGAGGTGACCATCATCTGCGCAGTAACTTAGATGTTCACTGTAAACGCGTATATTGTGGGTTTCTAGAAATTGTTTAACACGCTTTAGAAATGGCTCATCCAGAGGCGCTGGGCCACCAATATTGAGAGACAGCCCATGACAGACCATTGGAGTTTGTTCTGAAATTTTCCGGAATTGGCGTCCAAGGCGACCACCAACATCGATCCAGTTCTCCGGTGCAACTTCCATGAAATTAATTTGAGAGGGAATGTCATCTGCAAGCGAGCCAATAAAGGCTCGCCGCAGACCTAATCCTGCACCCTGTACAGGATATGTTTCAGACATGTTGTGAAATCTCGGGCTTATACTTTATTCGCCTTTCTTATCACCACATTTACCTTCACCACATTTACCTTCTTCTTTCTTTTTGTCGCCGCATTTTCCTTCGCCGCATTTTCCTTCGGCTTTCTTGTCACCACATGAGCCTTCAGCTTTCTTATCGCCGCATGAACCTTCTTCACCTTTCTTATCGCCACATGAGCCTTCTTCAGCAACCATATAACCAGTGCCATGATCGGTCATCGTAAATGGGTTTGCAGCTGCCTGTGTGATTGGGCTAACCATTAATGAAACTGCAAAAGTTGCACCAAGCGCTGCAGCAATGGGTGTTAGTTTTCTTTCTTTAGACATTCGAGGATTCCTCTCAAGTTGTTAATTAATGTTTCCCGATACTCAAAGGCAATCGGATTCCTTTTAAAAATTGTTAGATCAAATAGTTATCAAGCCTTTCATGACGAAATTCCGGCGACTATGCGGTGAAAATTACTATTCATTCCAGAACCTAAACTCATGGACTGAGGCCTATAGGAGAAGTTCCCGAACATCAGCGAATTACACGAGGCAAATCCTGATTTAAGTAAAATAATTAGCATTCCCATGTTGCCGCACCAAAAGAGTTCACTTCCATACCCTTTGAGGGCCCCACCCCAAGAGTTCTTTTCAATACCCCCTTGAGTGGTGTACTTCACTTAATCATTTTTCTGGTGGGGGCGCACCCCAAAGAGCACTTCTATTAGTTATCTTTCTGTTGTGGGCGCATTT
>JBLHKO010000075.1:0-8628 GCA_047620145.1 Gammaproteobacteria bacterium
TCGAACAGATGCAAACTGAAACGTTTGTGCCTAATGATCTGAGTTTAAATGACGAACGCAGGATGTTGATCATTACCGGCCCCAACATGGGTGGAAAATCGACCTACATGCGACAAACGGCGCTGATCGTAATTCTAGCTCACATTGGCAGCTATGTCCCGGCACAGAGCGCTGAGTTAGGTCCTATAGACAGAATCTTCACCCGCATCGGTGCTGCGGATGATTTAGCAGGTGGTCGTTCAACCTTTATGGTGGAAATGACAGAAACTGCGAATATTTTAAATAATGCCAGTCAACAAAGTTTAGTCCTGTTGGATGAGATAGGTCGCGGCACCAGCACCTATGACGGTTTAGCACTGGCATGGACTTGCGCGGAATATCTGGCAAAAAATATCGGCGCGCTTAGCCTGTTTGCGACACATTATTTTGAGCTGACCGCACTTCCGGAGCAACTCCATGAAGTCGAAAATGTACATCTCGACGCTATAGAGCACGATGACAGAATTGTCTTCCTGCACACGGTAAAAAAAGGTGCGACAAATCGTAGTTATGGCTTACAGGTTGCACTACTTGCGGGCGTGCCACAGGATGTCGTCAGTCAGGCAAAACAATTCCTGCAGGAAATGGAGGCCGGTCAAGCCCTGCCCTGCCCTGATAGAAAACAGGAAGATCTGTTTACGCAAAAACAAACCAGTGAGGCTCAGGCCAATCAAAAAATGACAAATCCAAATGATCCAATATTGGATGAATTGGCAAACCTTGACCCTGATTCATTAAGCCCTAAAGCAGCACTCGATATCCTCTATAATCTGAAATCACTATTAAAAAAATAGATTCAACACCTTTCTAATTTATGAATATTAAAAGAGTAATCACCCTGCTCGGGTTTGATTTTTATCATTCACTGCTGCGCCTGAAAGGACTTGCGTTTTTTATACCTTTCGTCTTGTTTTGGTACGGCACACTAAGAGTATTGAACAAAGGTGGAGCAGAATTTTTATCCAGTATGGAAGGCTTAATGTTAATCAGTAAACTGACCAACTTCGAAGTTGCTCAAACATTATTGGTTTTACATCCCGCAACATTGTCTGTATTTCTCCTCACGGCACTTAGCGTCACACCCCTGTTTGTTTTTTTGGGTGCCAATAATCAGCTGGCTGCAGACGCTTCTTCTGGTTCTTTTCGATATTTATTATCCCGTTGCACGAGACTGGAGATATTTATCTCCAGATTTTTGAGCAGTTATCTGATGATTTCCATAGGAATTTCCTTTGCCTGTTTGGCAAGTACACTCATTTCATTGGATAACGACAATCATGAGCTCAATGAAACGATCACTTATGCCGTGCAAAGCCTGTCTCTCATTTTATTATACACTCTGCCTTACGTCGCCTTTATGACGATCATTTCAGCAGTGATGTCATCTGCATTAGGCACTATTCTAATGGGTGCCTGTGCCTATCTCATGACACTGTTTTTGATTCTCTATTTAAATAGCGACTATCCTGCCATCAATTATTTATTACCTAGTGCTTACAAGAACGACTTGATCGGCGTTGCCAGCGATAATATGACCATTGCGATTCCTGGGCTTCTGGCGACCACCACCATCTACTTATGTATTGCGTGGATTATCTTCCGCAAGAGAAACATATGATGAACAAGCTCATTGAATGCAAACAATTGACGAAAGGTTTTGGCCGAAAAAATGCCATCGAAAATCTGGATCTATCAATAGAGTCGGGACGAACACTGGGTCTGGTTGGTCCAAATGGTGCTGGTAAAACCACGCTGTTTTCACTCATCAGTGGCTATTTAAAGCCAACATCCGGGGAAATACGTGTCCTTGGACATATTCCAGGTGCATCACTAACAAAAGGCCGACTTGGCACCTTGCCGCAAGACGCGCCATTTCTAGGCGGGATTTCTGTACAGGCTCAATTAAACTTATATGCAAAACTACAAGGTTTCGTCGGCAACACTGCGAAGGTAGAAGTCCTCAGGGTACTTGAACATCTGAAAATTACTGATTTGGCCAAGCAATATCCTGAGACGCTTAGCTTTGGTCAACGCAAGCGGGTCGCGATTGCCCAAACACTCATCGGCGAACCTGAGCTGATTTTGTTGGATGAACCAACTTCTGGTCTTGATCCAGTTGCAGCAAATGACGTCAGAAATATTATTAAAAAACTTTCTAGCACATGTACATTTATTATCAGCTCACATAACCTCGATGAAATTGGTGATATTTGTAATGAAGTCATCATTATCAAGCAAGGGAAACTGGTGAAACATTGCTCGATTTCAGAGCTTGTGGATCGTGATAATTCGTTAAATTTATTATTGAATGACTCATTATCGGAGCCGGCTAAACAGGACTTGAATAATATTGACGGCATCCATGATGTTATTACTGATCCTGCAAACCCTCTTAGGGTTACCGTTTTGTTCAATTCAAAACAGCCTGATCAATTGCAACTTGAAATCATGTCAACTGTACAAAAACACAAACTGAGTATCGTTGAATTTAGCCGTGGAGAAACACTCACAGGCAAAGTTGTTGATCTGGTCAAAGGTTGATTTCTTCTACCATTGAAAAAAATAACTACTTTATCATTTCTTGGTTTAACCGGTATAATCTCGCGCTATATCATTAAAATAAACAGGTAATATTAAAAATGACATTTGTAGTCACAGAAGAATGCATAAAATGCAAATTAACTGATTGTGTTGAAGTCTGTCCGGTAGATTGCTTTCATGAAGGACCCAACATGCTGGTTATCGATCCTGACGAATGCATCGACTGCACACTTTGCGAACCCGAATGTCCAGTAGATGCCATCTCATCTGAAGACGATGTGCCTGAAAACATGCAGCATTTTATTGAGTTGAATGCTGAGCTTTCTAGAGTTTGGCCTGTCATTAATGAAATGAAAGAAGCGCCTGAAGATTCAGATGAATGGCGCGGCAAACCGAATAAACTGGAATTATTGGAGCGTTAAATCACTTCACGGAGTGTAATAACACTTGTGCCAACAACTCTGGGCACAGCTACTAGATTTTTGTCAAATTGAATACGGTGCACCTTTCAATTTCCTCCTTAAGAATATATCTATAATTTCTTAGCTTTTTCCTTGGAGTGTTGCTAAACTTTCTCTTTAAAATCAGTTAAATAAAAAATTATTCTTAACGTGTTTGTTAATATAGGGTAATTCGTGGACTCGCAATTCAAACTTGAAGTTGTCAATGTCTCAGATGTCGGTTGCAAAAGACCGCATAATGAAGACAGTACCGCATCCGACGAAGCACTCGGTATTTTAATACTGGCGGACGGCATGGGTGGCTATAAAGCGGGTGAAGTCGCCAGCGCAATAGCAGTGACCCGCATTTACAAAGCTGTTACAACAGGGTTGCAAAGTTCAACCACTGGTATTGACGAAAAATCAGGCCTGGATCAACATTCAATATTGATCCGCGGTGCTGTAAATAGTGCTAATTCAAGCATTTACAAGACCTCTCAAGAGGACGAGCAATGCAATGGGATGGGCACAACGGTTGTCGCTGCGATCACATATGGCGATAGAATTTCCATTGCTAATGTGGGAGATTCCAGACTTTATAGACTCCGAGCTGATGATTTTAAACAGATTACAAAAGATCACTCCTTGGTACAGGAGTTGATAGATCGCGGTCTATTTTCAAGAGAGGAAGCTGAAAAAAACGCACCGAAAAATCTGGTGACCAGAGCACTGGGGCTTGATTCAAAAGTAGAGGTCGATATTATCGAGGATCAAATTGTTGCGGACGATATTTACTTACTCTGCTCGGATGGATTAACAGATATGGTAAAAGATGAAGAAATTCACTTAACCCTAAGTAAATATAGTGCTAATCTTGCACTTGCTGCGGAAAATTTAGTAGAAATAGCAAAGAAATATGGCGGCAAGGATAATATTTCAGTCATTCTTGCCAGAATCTTGGGTAGTTCAGTGTGAATGGGCTATGCTGAAGAAAAAATACTTAAACATATAATCAATATTAGCAGGGGATAAACAGGGCTATGGCAAAGTTAGTTCTGAGCTTAAACGGTGCAGTACAGGGTGAATTCGAACTAGATCAAGAAAGATTTACGATCGGTCGGAAGCCTGAAAATGAAATTCAGATTGATAATCTGGCTGTGAGTGGTAAACATTCAATGATTATCACCATACTCGATGATTCATTTCTGGAAGATTTAGGTAGTACTAATGGCACCTATGTCAACGGAAAACTCGTTAAAAAACATGCACTTAAAGATGGTGATGTGATTGCCATTGGCAAACATGAGCTGAAATATCTTAACGAAAATGCCTCTGACGATGATGAAGATGAGTTTGAAAAAACCATGATCATCAAGCCCGGATCTGCCAGTGCTGCCGTTGCCGCCGCAAAAGCAGCAGAGGATGCTGGTGCAGCCGCTGCACCTACACCACAAGCAGGTGCCCCTGCCGCAAGAGGGATGCCTCTAGGACGCTTAACCGTTTTAAATGGACCCATTGCCGGGAAAGAACTAGAACTCACCAAGGCACTGATCACTCTTGGTAAGCCTGGGACACAAGTAGCTGTTATTTCCAGACGACCACAAGGGTACTTCCTGACTCACATTGAGAGTAGTGGTGGCTTCCCGGTAGTGAATGGCGCTGAGATTGGTGCCAAAGCCTACCAATTAAAGGATAGCGACACGATTGAACTCGCGGGTATTAAGATGGAGTTTTCTCTTAGCTAAGAGATATTTGGCCATCGCGCGGCCTAGATCCAATCAAAGTTGTTTTAACTACCTTTAGATTGGGCAACCATATCAGCCAGGCGTTCGCCCAGGATGTAGCTAATATTGAAATTTAACTTAGCTACGATGTTGGGAAAGAACTTTAGATCCTTCTGCATTCTTTCATAGTCAAAACGTAAGGCCGAAATTTTCGTTATGGCTTTTACGTCAGCAGTACGTTCTGTTTCCCTGATATAACCAATTTCACCAAAAATAGCGCCAGGTAATAACGTCGCCAATTTATGTGAGTCATTACTACCATCCTGCCTTATCACTTCAGCTTCTCCTGACAAAATCAGGTACATATCACGACCTAGAGTCCCTTGCTCAACCAACAAATCTCCTTCCTCAAATTCGCTGAGCTCGGATATTAATACCGCCTTACGCCGTTGATAATTTGTCATGTTCTTAAATAAAGGTGAATCTTCCAGGACTTTTTTATCAATCGACATCCCTATTATCTGGTACAGACCGACCAATCTAACCCTGGCCATTATGATTGGCGTAATCAACAGATTCGCATAAATCGAAAATAACATGGTCGCTGCTGCCAATGCGCCAAACTGGGCAATCACGGTAAAGTTGGAAAATAATAATATACCGAAACCAAATGACAGGGCGATACTGGATACGATTAATGGGGTCGCCTCTTCCTTTACTGCAATATTAACCGCGCCTTTATAATCAGAAGAATGCCGGCATAGTTCATTATAGCGAGCAAGAAGATGAATGGTTCCATCAATGGCAATACCTATGGCAATAACCGCCACCATCGCTGTACCTGGATTTAAAGGGATATTCAGGTAACCCATCACACCAAACATCATGGCAATCGGGATAATGGCAGGAACCAGTGCAATAGCGCCACCACGGAAAGAGGTAAACATTGCTGACATTATGAAGAAAATCAGGACGAGTAATAAAATCAGTGCCTTTATCTGTGCCACCATCAAACTTTCAGCGGCTTGATTGACCATAAGGTTTTCACTGACAATATTAGCTTTAATACCGGACCCAGCGATGTCTTCAACGACTTCCTGCAATTCTTCAATGTAACTATTTAATGTGTGTGAATCATTGATGTTATGGCGCACAACAATATTTGCGCGACTGTAGTCATGGCTCACATAGCTATCCAGATCACTTCGATGAAAGAACATAAGGTACTGTGCCACGAGCTGACGAGTATCGGGCAATGCCAGTTCAGCATACTCCCCACGAAATTCACGATTAGCAAAAGCCAGGTGATCTGCAAGAGAAATACTGCGATCGAAAACGGCTTGCTTATCCATAAAGCGTTGTATCTCCGCCAGCTTCTTGATATTCGCTGGCTGTTGAAAAGTATTGTCCTTGTTGCTATCAAGCGTGATATAAAATATTTTTATTCCGGCAAGATCGTCATGAATCCGTATTGTGTCCTTGATTAATGCGCTATCAGCGGGAATATAGGATAAGGGATCATTGGTTACATACAACTTGGAGGCATGGTATATAAAAAATATACACATCACCGCAGTAAAAAAAAGTACTGAAACAGGGTAATTATCCTGAGAGTATCTAAAGACTTTTAGAATACGATCAGACAAATTATTTGATTCTTCATCATCAATAACACTGGTATTTTTTTCCGGACCATAAACTGACAGTAGAAGTGGTACGGCAAGGATCGTTATTAGGCCATTGGCAAACATCGCAAAGGTCGAGGCAATCGCGAAGTGTTGAATCAATCCAATACTACTAAACATATTGCTAGAGAAACCCAACACTGTCGTCAAAACGGTCAGCAACAAAGGTAAACTGATATGTCGAGCCATGTAGTGAACAGCTTTATCACGCGAGCTATTTCCATCCTTTTGCAAACCTCGAAAATAGGCAGCCATCATATGCGTATCTTCTGTAGAACCAATAACGATAATCAGGGAAGGTAGCATTGCGCTTAAAATGTTGAGCGGAATACCCATCCATCCCATCATCCCAAATGTCCATATAATGGCCAATGCCGATGTCACAACAGGAATGACTGCAGAAATACCACTCCGCATGAAAAATAGAATAGAAAAAAACAGGATGAAAGCTGAAAGCGGTCCTAATAATTTAAAATCATCAACTAACCTGTCTTTTAATTCTGTGTTAATTCTCGGTGGCCCAACCTGAATAATCTTTTCAAAATCATCCCTGTTTGCAGATATCAGGGTTTCCAATTGCTGATAAATTTTACGATTGAAATCCTGATCATCTTCAATATCCATCACAGAAACGATGATTGACATAACGCTACCATCATCGGCAAAATAATTATCTGTATAAAGAGGGTTCGCAAGAGCGCGATGTTTTACAGATAGTGCTTCTGCAACTGTTGTCGGTATTTCATCTAGAACAGGCCTGGATTCAATCTTTCCATCCTTACCTTTAATGGTATGCAAATTAAACAAGCTATCTACTCTGATGACATTCTCTATCTGCTCAATCTTACGGTGCAACTGTTCCAGTATTGATAGCTTCTCAGGTGTCCATAGATCATCATCACTAATATAGATAATTGTTTTGTTATCTGATCCAAATTCACCTACGACCTGCTGGTAAATCAAGCGACTTGGATCACTTGCTGGAATCAGACTGTCGACACCGGTATCTACTTCAAGTCTAGGTAAGCCTGCCGCTGCAAAAAGCGTTGTCACGAGAAGAAAAAGAACTACAGCTAGCCGATGGTTTAAGCCGGCCAGAAAGATTTTCATCCTCATTGGACGGCCTCTGCCTCGATATTAACTCTCAAATTGTTTTCTCTATCCAGAATTACTGTAGTTTCAGTGATGTCTTCTGGGAATAATTCATCACCCCCATTTTCAATCTCGGCATCAAGCGGATTAATAAACGGGTAATGTTTAAATAGCCAATCCGCAGTAAATATCTCTTCTGAGACATAATCTCGCGAAAAAACACGACGATTTATTTTGATAAGTGATTGATGACCTTCTTTACTATCTTCCATTAGAATCATATTTGAGCGCCACATTTTACCATCCACTGGATTCACATCATGCTGGCTTTGTTTTTTAACCACTTTGCCTTGATTATCAAAATATTCTGTCTGAGTAATATAAAAATTATTTTTTGAGATCAAATGTCTTCTATTTGCCTGTGCTTTATCAAGCGATGACACTTTAGTCATCTCTCCCTGTCTACGGTGCACATCAATTACAAAATACTCAATACCGCTAATCTTTTTATCAGCTCTTCTTTTGTAGATATAATCATCAAGTACTTCCCCAGCTAAATTCTCAATCGAGAAATCTGTCCCGAGAAATTTACCATCTTTTCTTGAACTAACATTCTCTATTAATTGTTCTCCAAATGCAGGTAAATAAATATATTTGTCCGTCTTGCCCAATGCATCTCTGTTTGCGAGTAAGGCCACACCACTAATTTCATCTGGAGAATCAAATAACAGTAGAAATTTTACCGATCCATCAGCTTCGACCCTGGAGTAACGTTTTACTTTGCGTGTATCTCTATTTCCATTTTTATCCATCATCACCATTGACTGTTCTTCGTAGATATAAGCGAATTGTTGATGACGTTTATAAACCTCATTCATGATATCCAGGCCAAGCGCTTGATCAAATTTTTCATCCAGATGCTCCTGTGCTTGTAATGATGATGCAATTAATATCATTACAATAATGAAATAATTTATGGTGAAATGTTTATGATATATCAGACTCATTTCACACGAATAAGCGTTATTTATTTTTGTTCCACAACAATTGACATTGCTATCTTACTGCTTAACTCACCATAAAGTGTTCTCATTAAAGACACCATTT
>JBLHKO010000076.1:0-8618 GCA_047620145.1 Gammaproteobacteria bacterium
GCTGACAATGCTATTTATTGTCAGGCTCATGTTGAAACCACAGGACAAACGGGTGTTGAGATGGAAGCGCTACAAGCAGTACAAACATCTCTGCTAACGATATATGACATGTGTAAAGCCATTGATCGTGGCATGACCATTGAGTCAGTCGGCTTGCTTGAAAAATCAGGCGGAAAGTCAGGAACGTGGATAAGACAAAAATAGAACAACAATCATCTAGGGAACCTCTGATTAAGTCAAAAATTTAAAAGGTTCGTCATTCTGGCGCAGGCCAGAATCCAGATAAAACAATTGTTTACTGGATGCTGGTATTCACCAGCATGACAATGGAGGAACTTAATCAGAGGTTCACTAGATTCAGAGAGTATATTTATGTCAGAAATAAAAGAAGAAGAAAAAGAAGAGTCGCTCGCTCTATGGGAAGTTTTTCAAGGCGTGTTTGCCATGTTTATTGGTGTTCAAAGCGAAGCTAATCGTGAGCGCCAGTTCAAATACGGTAAGCTGCATCAATTCATCATCGTCGGTATTGTTGTCACTGTTGTTTTTGTCTTCCACCTTGTGCTTCTTGTAAAACTTGCACTGAGTTGGGCTGGCGCGTAAAAAATAGCAACAATTTTACTTATCGTATTTCATATATTTGAATCTGGGATCATCTGGTGTTCCATCAAGTGCACTTTCTTCATCAATCCCTGGTTGCCATAAAACAACGTCTTCTATCTTCTTCGCTAATTCAAAATCTTTATCAGTAACACCTTTAGCCGCATGGTTCATTAATTTCACAATAACAAAAGCATAGGATGCGGCGATATCAGGATGATGCCAGGCTGCCTCGGCTAAATGTCCGACGGTATTAATAACCATCAATGTGCCTTTCCAACCGCTGGTATTATATTTCCTGCGGATCCAACCATCTTCGTAATACCAATTTGGCAACTCATCTTTCAATCGTGATTCAATTTCTTCCTCGCTATAAGTCGCGTCTTTCTCTTTTTTTCTCCACTGTGCCATTTTTGATGCCTCTCAATTGTTACTTGAACTCTAATACATTTAATAATTAACTATTATCTCTATCAGAGATCGTTTTCTAGATTATTTAGAACCCGTTTTTATTTGAATAGAGTCTTCTTTTATATTTGAAACCAAAGAACGAATATTTTTAACAGAAGCACTGTCGAGTGCTTGAATACGTAAATTATCCTTGCATAAGGCCCCACGAAAACCAAGATAGTCCGGGTCTAATTCAAGTAAAGACGAAATATCACTGGCCTTTAACGACCCCGCAAGACCTGCCAGCAACCCATATGATTTTGCTTGCATTACAAAAGCTTTTAGATCTTTATCTTGCATATGCGTTCTTAAATTTCCCTTCGTTTTATCAGCCGTATCTAACATTACACCTCTAATCCCAGCTTTCGCTAATTCAGGGATATTCCCCAAGTCTAGTCCCTTATCAACAAAAAACACCATGACGATGGTAAATTGCTTACCGTCAGTACTATTCGCACCTTTAATCGCCTGTTCTTTCAGAGATATGATTACTTCATCGGTTAAATCATCAAACACACCGACTTTGATGATATCTACGCCTGTCGATGCCATTGAAGAAATCGCTTTACCAATCAACGTTGCTTGCATGGGTAAATCACCGATCGTCGCACTCACAAGGCAACGTCCAGAAACATGCTCTACAACCTGCAGAGCAACTTCAGTAGTCACAGCACCCAATGCGCCGTTGGCAGGATCTTTTAAGTCAAGGATATCAACATTTTCCTGAAGTGCAATTTGCGCCTCTTGCAAATTTGAGACGCTGGCTAACATCCCCGTCATACTGACCCTCCTTGTTCTTGCCTTATATCCTGTTCTCTAAAGGTTTTAATACGATCCATTAACCATCCCCATGCCTCTAATTCATGTTCACTGGCCGTTTTATCGATGGCTATTTGTAAGTATTCAATTTCACTATCTATTTTCTCCTCAGGTAACATATGTAAACGGCTGACAAGCACCGCCGCCTCGAGCACTGCAGCCTTCGCTCGATTCAAGCCCATAAATGGCGCATGGTTTTCCTGATTTTTCTTAGAACAATAAAACACAGGACGCTGCTCATCTCCTTCCTCACGTTCAACTTCAATTTCTATGTGACTCAAGGCAACTTCTAAACGTTTTCCTTTTACCACAGATGTAGTAACTGTAGGCCAGTCATAATGACCCGTGAGACAGCCTGCAAAGATTCGCACCTCATCCGTGAAGTTGATGACAGCCTGACCGCTTCTCTCTAAATTATTTAACGTTGTTGAAGGTTTAAATGGTGCAATAATAAAAAAATCATTTTCATGTTTTACCCCCATGGGTGCAATATGCACTGAGCCATCTTCATTCAATGTCGTAATAATTGTTTCGTTAATCATCATTGTTTAATCTTTTTCAATCCAATTTCCTACGGTTTTCTATGTCGACGTCATTCCTGCGAAGGCAGGAATCCAGTCTAATAATGTACGCTTTCAGCGGTATATTTTTACTGGTTGCCGGAATATATCCGGCATGACGTTTTACGTTTTTCATCCACTTGCAACAGCAATATTTCTTAATTTTTTTTCTTGGTCTTCTTCTTGACCTTGCTCTGAACTTTCTTCTTTTTACTCACTTTCTTCTTTCTGGCCTGCAAAGTTGAACCCGCGGTTTTATATTCTGTACTGCTTGTGCCTTTTTGCTTTCCATCTTTTAGGGCATGTGCTGCTTTTGAACTTTCTTCAGAGCTCGATGATTCATTAGGATCGGTTGCAACACCCCACGCCAATTCTTCGTCCTGCACATAGCGCTTGCCTAACTGCCAGGCAATTTGTGCCCGCGCGAGCTCTACTCCCATGTAAAATGCATGGGGTGCATCTTCTTGTATTAATTCAATATCTGGAAATAATTCAAAAGGATTTCTAGCGTTTATTATGCCATCTCTATTATAGACATGAATACCCGCCTCACTAACCTGAATCCGATAGCTCGGATCTTTTATTTCTGATGCCAGCTCTTCAATTTCTTCTGCTGTATACGGAAATGGTTTTCGTGCATGCGTCGTTAATAATGATCCATCAAGACCTTTCGGCAAACTGCCTTCTTTTTTTGCGGCATACATCATCCTTCGTGCAAAATCTGCTTCTCTTACTGCCGCACGCGCATGTGGACTCACTTCTGTGGCTAAAATTGCGTTTAGCCCCAATTCAGAAATTATTCCAAATAGAATGGCATTGATCCCGGTGGTATCTGCTTCTGTCAGTTCTGTGAGGTTTCCAACGCCCATCATAATTTCAATATCAGGACATTGTTGTCTTAGGTCACGATAGCGTACTAAAGATTCTGTAAAGCCAAAATGGATGGGATCAAGAATGCAATCCGCAAAGAATGGTCTACCCTTTTCGGCGAATTTCTCAATAACACGATACATAGATTCCATATCACCATGTTTATCAGGAATTAAAATAGGAATAGAAGGCACTTCATCAGCAATCCAGAGTGTGCTTTCACTTAGACTTAATAAATAATCTGCGCCCGCGCGTCCACCACGTAAAAGATCATTATCCTCTAATGAATCAACACTTACTTTGAAGCCGGCTTCATGTAACGCTTCAACACAATCTTCGAGATGAGGAAATGGCGTTTCTGGCAAACAACCAACATCTATGACATTTGCTCCATCGCGTTGATATTTTCTGGCACGCGTGACGATATCGTCTATCGACAAATTGGGCGCATCGACAATTTCCGCGAATATTAGTACATCATGCTGGCTTAGATCAGGGACTTTGCAGTCATGACCAAAGAAAGCAGGCATGTCCTTAAGATCAATGGGTCCATGAATGAATGGCACTTTGAAATAATCACTGATAGCCGCCAAATCGCCTCGACATAGACCAGGAAGAATCACTCTGTCTGGACTTTCCAACATGGTTAATCGACGTTTTATCATCTCTGCCGTCATTAACGCAGCGACATTCACACCGATATTTTCGACTTCGTAGGTAAAATCGGTTGGCTGCATAGTCTCGAGTATCCTATGCAAGCGTTTTTCAGCCAGTTTTCCGGTTAAAAATAGTAGATGTTCTTGATCTTCGCTCATGATTCTTCAATTATACGTTCAGCTTGAAAAATTAAACTTTAAAATATTGGTTCATTTCAACCAGTTTCATCGGTCTTTGCCAGCCGCTTTCAAATAATTCTTAATTTTTAGCGTGTAAAATATATCTAGAATTAACATTATATACCTATATTATCTATTTGTTTTATATAGTATTATATCTTTATAGTGAAATAAACTCTAAGTTTAAATAATATGGCACGTTTTTCGCTCTTCTGAAAACATACTTTAAATAAATCAAGATAATACTTTATGCATATACATTTGTTAGGCACCGGTGCTGGCGGCGGTTTTCCACAATGGAACTGTAACTGTGATAATTGCGCACGTCTCAGAAAAGGTACTATTAAAAGTTCCGCACGTACTCAATCATCGATCACCATTAGTGGTAATGGCGTAGATTGGGTTTTATTTAATGCATCTCCCGATATTCGCGCTCAGCTCGAGTCATTTCCACCTCTACAGCCCGCTCGGCAGGTGCGAGATACCGGAATCTGTTCAATTGTCTTGTGCGATGGTCAAATTGATCATTCCACAGGGCTTATCATCCTTAGAGAACATGACAAACCTTGGGACGTTTATTGTACATCCAGTGTTTATGAGGATATGACGACAGGCTATCCAATTTTTAACATCCTGGGGCATTTTCGGGGTGTTAACTGGCATGAAGTCAGTACCGATCAATCCACCTTCACCATTCCAAAGGCAGATAACTTGATATTTACTGCCGTCCCTTTAAAAAGTGAAGCACCGCCCTACTCACCTCATCGAGGGAATCCTGTTGCAGGTGATAATGTTGGTTTCAAGGTTGAAGATACCTCCACGGGTAAAAATCTTTTCTACGCGCCAGGTCTTGGTGAGATTGAAGATCATGTCTATGAATATATGCAGAATGCTGATGTGGTGTTGGTGGATGGTACTGTCTGGACCAATGACGAAATGTCCAGGCACGGCATTAGCGACAAGCTAGCGAGTGAGATGGGTCATCTGGACCAATCCAGCAAGGGTGGTATCAAAGATACCTTGAGTTCACTTTCAAAACCAAGAAAGATTTTAATTCACATTAATAACACCAACCCTATCCTTGACGAGGAATCTGATGAGCGCAAAGCATTAGATGATGCAGGCATCGAAGTTTCCTACGATGGTATGGATATTCACATATAAATATTTGTTAAAGAGAATATAAATGACTGATGAATTAACACCTTGGACACGCGATGAGTTTGAGCAAAAACTTCGCGACAAGGAAAAGTATTACCATATTAACCATGAGTTTCATTTACTCATGAATACAGGGAAGCTTGATAAAGATGCCATCCAGGGATGGGTCGCCAATCGTTTTTATTATCAGACCACAATTCCAATCAAAGATGCCGCTATCATGGCCAACTGCCCAGAGCGTGATGTTCGTCGTCAGTGGGTACAGCGAATTATTGATCATGACGGTGTCGAAGGTGAAGAAGGTGGTATTGAAGCCTGGTTACAATTAGCTGAGGCGGTTGGTTTAACGCGTGAAGAAACGCTTTCTTACGAACATGTTCTACCCGGTGTTCGGTTTGCGATTGATGCTTATTTAAATTTCGCCCGACGCGCTACCTGGCAAGAAGCTGCTTGCTCATCACTAACAGAATTATTCGCACCAAAAATCCATCAGAAACGCCTGGATAACTGGCCAGAGGTTTATCCATGGATTGACCAACAAGGCTACATCTATTTTCGTAAGCGTCTGACCGAAGCACGACGTGATGTGCAACACGGCCTTGATATTACTCTGGATTATTTTAAAACACGTGAAGAACAAGAACGCGCATTAACAATTTTACAGCTAAAACTCGATATTCTCTGGACCATGCTGGATAGTATGTGGATGGCCTATATCGAAAAGAAACCACCCTTTCACAACTGCTAGCCTATACTATGGATATAAATAATTTAGATATTCCTGAAATTGCACCCACGTTCCGCGTTCAGTGGGAAGAGGTACAAGACTGCTATGTGGTCTTATATCCCGAAGGGATGGTTAAGCTAAGTGGTAGCGCAGGTGAGATCATGAAACGTATCAATGGTGAACTCTCAATAGATATTATAATCAAAGAAATAGAGTCTGCTTTTTCAGAGAATGATCTGGAAGCAGATGTAATTAAATTTTTGGAGGTGGCTTATGCCAATGGTTGGATTAGAAACAAACGGTAAAATAAACCCGCCTTTATGGCTGTTAGCAGAGTTAACCTATAAGTGTCCCTTACAGTGTCCTTATTGCTCAAACCCGCTTGAAATAGCTAAATATCAGAATGAACTCACAACTGAAGAATGGGTTCGTGTTATGCAACAAGCACGCAAGATGGGCGCCACCCAATTGGGGTTTTCAGGTGGTGAACCGTTAGTCCGTCAGGATCTTGAAGAACTTATTCAGGAAGCACGCCACCTTGGATATTATACCAACCTGATCACCTCAGGAGTCGGCATGGACGAAGCACGAGTGAAACGCTTTAAAGATGCTGGCCTAGACCACATTCAAATCAGTTTCCAGGCTAGCAATGAGGAACTTAACAATTACCTTGGTGGCACCAAGAGCTTTGAGCATAAAAAGGAAATGGCCAGGATTGTTAAGGAATATGAATACCCGATGGTATTAAATATTGTTATTCATCGTAAAAACATCGAACAGATGCGCGACATCCTTGATATGACTGTTGAACTCAATGCAGATTATGTTGAGCTTGCCAGTACACAATATTATGGCTGGTCACGTATTAATGTAGATCAACTACTCCCTACTCGCGAGCAATTGGCCGTTGCAGAAAAAATTGCAATGGAATACCAGGAAAAACTAAAAGGGAAATCAAAGATCATCTATGTGATACCGGATTATTTTGAGAACCGCCCTAAACCCTGTATGAATGGTTGGGGAGCTATCTTCCTGACGATTACACCAGATGGAACAGCGCTACCCTGTCACGAAGCGGGACAATTACCAATTGAATTTCCTAATGTTAAGGATCATAGCATTGAGGATCTCTGGAAAGATTCCCCCGGCTTTAATCACTTCCGTGGCTTTGACTGGATGAAAGAACCCTGTCGCTCTTGCCCGGAAAAAGAAAAAGATTTTGGTGGTTGTCGTTGCCAGGCATTCATGATGACTGGTGATGCCGCCAATGCCGATCCGGTATGTGACAAATCACCGCATCATCAGGAATTGCTCGATGATGTTGAACGTATTGGTGAAATTGCAGCCAAAGAAAAGAATACCGATTTAAAAGAACAGCCATTGATTTTTCGTAACATGAAAAATTCAAAGAAGATCATCAAGGAAGAAGAACTGATAAGTTAAGAATTAAGAATAAAGCCTGAGTATTTTTCAGGCTTTATTTAAATATTTTAATGCCCACGCAACATCAGCTGCTTGTCGATTCGGTCGTACGTCATGTACTCTGAACATCTGCACCCCGGCATTCACACCTGCAACCGTTGTTGCACAAGTCGCACCTACAAGCTCTTCAGGCTCCGCACCTTCACATATTGATCCCATGAATCGTTTTCGACTGGCTCCAAGTAATATTGGTAACCCAGTATCAACAAAACGATCAAGTCTAGCCATTAATTGCATGTTATGTGCCTGTGTCTTGCCAAAACCAATACCAGGATCAATCCCGATATTTTCTTTTTTAATTCCTGCAGCGATCGCGGCTTCTACTCTATCGAGTAAATAAGCACGTATATCTTCAACTACATCATCGTATACAGGCTTCACTTGCATTGTTTGCGGAGTCCCTTGCATATGCATGAGGATAATTGGCAGATTTTTATCAGCCGCTAATTCAAATATCTGTGGATCATCTGTCCCGGCTGACACATCATTAATCATTGATGCCCCAGACTCAATTGCTGCTTCTGCGACTTTCGATAAAGTAGTATCAATACTTATCTCTACTTCTTCCAGGGCAATCTCTCTGATTGATTTGATGATCTCTCCGACTCGTGTGATTTGGTCACTAGCATTGACTCGCTTGGAACCTGGTCTGGTTGATTCACCACCAACATCAATAATATCTGCGCCTTCATACATCATCTGCAAAGCATGTTTAACCGCTGGACTGGTTTCATTAAATCGTCCTCCATCTGAAAAACTATCGGGTGTTACATTCAAGATACCCATGATGATGGGAGTATTATTATCGAAAATACTCATGGAATTTATATTACGAAAGGACGCTAGCCATTTGATCAGTCGCAGATACCAGGGCATCAACCATTGCGGGCTCCCCCGCTAAATGTCCTCCACCGGCAACCATCACAAGTGTAGATTTTGTCATATTAGAATGTATCTTATATTTCATTAGGGCTTGTTGAACTGACCACGAAGCTTCGGGTAGACAAGTTAAATCTTTACGACCATGGACGATAGTAATGGGCACATCTGGCACTGCTGCTATGTTATCAAGTATTTGATTTTCCTTAACAAAATACTTGTTTTTCGCATAGTTAA
>JBLHKO010000077.1:0-7768 GCA_047620145.1 Gammaproteobacteria bacterium
CTGAAACAGGTATCGCTGTAAAATTTTCAATACCGATTTGTTTACCAAACTCGGTATAGTCCTCAACAATCTGTAGATAGGTCTCTTTTGAGTAGTTTATGATATCCATTTTATTAATAGCTAAAACGACATTTTTAATACCCATTAACGATACTAGATAACTATGCCTGCGAGTTTGAGTCAATATACCCTGACGAGCATCGATCAAAATAACAGCAACATCTGCTGTGGAGGCTCCAGTGATCATATTTCGAGTGTACTGCTCATGACCAGGGGTATCAGCAACAATAAATTTTCTTTGATCGGTTGCGAAGAAACGATAGGCCACATCGATCGTAATACCTTGTTCTCGCTCAGCGGCTAAACCATCAACGAGTAGTGCAAAGTCTATATCTGTACCCTGGGTGCCCCATTTTTTGGAGTCTGCCTTTACTGATTCAAGCTGGTCTTCAAATAACGCTTTTGATTCGTACAAGAGTCTTCCTATCAGGGTGCTCTTACCATCATCAACACTGCCACAGGTTATAAAACGTAATAGGCTCTTATTTTCGTGCTGATGTAGATATTGTTCGATATCATTACTAATTAATTCATTGGATGTAGTTCCCATTAGAAATACCCTTCCTGTTTTTTCTTTTCCATGGATGCAGCAGAGTCGTGATCGATCATACGACCCTCGCGTTCGGATGTTGGAGCTAACAGCATTTCCTGAATAATTTCTGGTAATGTGTGTGCATTCGATTCAACAGCACCGGTCAGTGGATAACAACCCAATGTTCTAAATCGAACTTTGCGCATGATTGGTACTTCACCCGGTTGCAGAGGCATACGATCATCATCAACCATGATGAGCATACCGTTTCGTTCTACTACCGGTCTTTCTGCTGCGTAATACAAGGGCGCAATCGAAATGTTCTCTAGATGGATGTACTGCCAAATATCGAGTTCGGTCCAGTTTGATAGTGGAAATACCCGGATCGACTCGTCTTTTTTCTTGCGAGCATTATACAAATGCCATAATTCTGGTCTTTGGTTCTTAGGTTCCCAGCGATGTTGACTACTACGAAAGGAAAATATACGTTCTTTCGCTCGCGATCTTTCCTCATCACGACGTGCGCCACCAAAAGCTACATCAAACTGGTGTTTGTTTAGGGCTTGCTTCAGACCTTCGGTTTTCATAATATCTGTATGCAATCCTGAACCGTGAGTAAATGGATTGACCTTTTGCGCAATACCATCGGGATTAATGTGTGTCAGCAATTCAAGACCGAGTTCTTCAACCATTTTGTCACGATATTCATACATCTCCCGAAACTTCCACCTAGTATCCACATGCAATAGTGGAAATGGTGGTTTGGCAGGATAGAAAGCCTTAAGAGCAAGATGTAACATCACTGCACTGTCTTTACCGGCCGAATACAACATGACTGGATTATCTGCCTCTGCGACGACTTCACGCATGATGTGGATGCTTTCGGCCTCCAGTCGTTGCAGATGAGTCAGAGTAACCGATGTTTTTAATGTTTCCGGTTGAGCTGAAGACTTTTGTGTAGTTTTTTCATTCAACATTATATTTTCTGGAGTTGCCATTATTTTTTCTCGTATCGGGGTTGTTTGATGGTTAAAGTTTGAATTAAAAGCTTTATTACCAGGCGGTTCTATCAACATACAGTTTTCTGAATGCTCTCTTAACCATTGTTGAATGCTACTGATCCTAGTGATGTCAATGCCATTTAGAATGATAACCACACCACTGTCAGCCTCTCGAAGTAGGCGATTGAAAAAATCAATACAAGTATCTGCAGTTTTATCAGTGTTGGGACTTGTCATCCAAAAGAATTTTTTACGGCTGTTGTATGCATGAAATAACATATAACCATTTTTGGGTGATACACCAACCCAGTATACTTTTGTCCCATCACGCAGTGATTGAGACGTTATAGACTGATATTCATTTGCTATCCAATCCAGTGTTTCTTCACTAGTCGATGTTTTTAACAGCTCAAGAGGGTGTGATGAATATAAGTCCCAACGCTTCATATAGGTGCTAGCTGAACGATTGGTCATTAAGTGCCCCTGTTGTTTCAGCCATTCATTAGTCAGTGAATAAGACCATAAATGTGTTTTTGCATCAGTCTCTTCGGGTCTGCTTATCAACAGTAATTCTCGTAATATATCTTGCTGCTCTTGTGACAATAATCTGTCACCAGTAGGGCGTCCTCTAGGTTTTATCTTTATTGCACCCCAGCCACCGCTAAGATATGCCTTGTGAGCGGCGATAATTGTTGGTGCTGACAGCCCTGATTGACGAGTTATATCAGCTAGAGTCAAACCATCAAGGCGCAACTGAACGGCAAGTTGCCGTTGCTGATTAAGTTTATGTTGAGTAGATGTTGTGTCGCTCATAATCTAGGTAGTGCCCGAAATCTCTGGAGTTAAAGTCATCTAGCTGTATATTAAATAATTTAAAACATTATAACAGATAAAATCACTATTATATAACTATCTGAATTATAAGGTATTAAATAAAATATGGCCATGTATGAATATCATGAAATTAAATTATTTCAGGCGTATTAAATAATTATTTTCATGAGTTTGGTTTTCTAACACGAGTCGGCTTATGGGATGTTTTTCAACGTTGAAGTTTAACTGATTGTCCGTATTACTGGGGGGAATTCAATAATGCATCTTAGTTTTTAACAAATGACGATTAATAAGTAACATTAATGTCAAAGTTAATCCACAGTGCTTCAAATGGCTAAGCACTTAACTTAATTATTCAATTGTAAAGCTGTTCTAGCCAAAGAACACCAGTAACTAACACCGTAAGCTATGGCCTGATCATTAAAATCATAAAATGGATTATGTAACGGCCTAGAGTGGTGTTCGCCCACATCGCCATTGCCCATAAGAATATAAGCTCCGGGTTTATGTTTTAACATTTTGGCAAAGTCTTCAGAAAAACTAACTCGTCCATAGTTTGAGTCAATTGTCGCCTCAGGTAAATTTGCTACGGCTTCTGCACAGGTTTTAGTTTGTTGCTTATGATTGATAAGGGGCTCAAACGACGTTAAATAATCGAAAGTAAAATCAGCACCCTGAGCAGCACAGCTGTGCCTCACTATTTGTTCCATTTGAGCTTTAATCGTTTCTGATGTCTGGTCGTCAAAGCCACGACAATCACCGCTAATTTTTACCGTACTAGCAAGAATATTTCGCGCGCCATCGGTTTGAAAGTTTGTAATTGAAACCACCGAATGTTTATTTGCTGGTATCGTTCGTGAAACAATGGTTTGTAGACTAAGAACAATGCCAGCCGCGATTGGAATTGGATCAATGGCTTTATCTGGCATTGATGAATGCCCACCGCGACCTTGGATAGTAATTTCAAAATTATCTTCGAAGGAACAAAAAGGACCCGATTGAATGGCAAAGTGCCCAACCGGTAGACCGGGTAGATTATGTAGACCATAGACTTCATCCATGGGAAAACGACTAAATAACCCATCGTCTATCATGGCGTCAGCACCAGTACCATTTTCTTCATCAGGCTGAAATATAAAATGGATAGTGCCATTAACATCAGGATTTTTTGCTAACTGAAGAGCCGCTCCTAGCAACATGACTGAATGGCCATCATGGCCACATCCATGAAACTGTTTCGGTATGGTTGATTTATGAGCAAATTCATTTGATTCGTTGATCGGTAAGGCGTCCATATCGGCACGAAACCCGATTGAGCGAGAGCTGTCGCCTCGCTTTAACGTGGCGACGAATCCCGTCTTGGCGATATTTCGTGTCACAACGAGACCAGCAGCTTCGAGGCAATCGGCAAGTGCTGTACTGGTCCTATCAACGGTAAAAGCGAGTTCTGGGTGACGATGAATATCATGGCGTAAATCGACCAGTTCTTTAAGTAAAGATGCTGATGGGGTAAAAGTGCTCAAGTGCTTCCCTCCGAGAAAATAATAAATGGGTAACTGCTTTCCATAGTGCGGATATTAACTGCTACGGCGTAGACGCCACCTAACAGGCGAAATGCCGATTCTGGCCTTGGCTTAAAATATTTTGGTGTTGAGTAGAGTGTCTGGTAATTCATAGTGTTATATTATCAACTAACTGTGATGTAATTAAATCATTATTATCAATAATGTAAAAATAGAGGCTTATATGTCAATAAAATATGATGGTCAAGTTGCTATAGTAACAGGTTCGGGTGCAGGCTTAGGTCGTTCACATGCGCTCGCATTAGCAGCGCGTGGTGCCAAAGTTGTTGTCAATGACTTAGGTGGCAAAGACGGTTCTTTATCAGCCAGTTCCTTAGAGGTTGTAGCAGAGATTGAAGCCGCTGGTGGCGAAGCTATAGCTAACGGTGCCAATGTAGCGGATATGGTTCAAGTTCAATCAATGGTTGAGCAAACGATGGCTAAATGGGGACGTATTGATATTCTCGTCAACAACGCCGGAATTTTACGTGATAAATCTTTCGGTAAAATGTCCATTGAAGATTTTCAGCTTGTCATTGATGTGCATCTAATGGGTACTGCAAATTGTACCAAAGCTGTCTGGGATATAATGAAGGCACAGAATTATGGTCGAATTGTTATGACCACTTCGTCTTCAGGTTTGTACGGTAACTTTGGTCAGGCTAATTATGGCGCTGCAAAAATGGGGGTTATCGGATTAATGAATACCCTTTGTCTTGAAGGGCATAAAAACAATATATTTATTAACTGTCTATCACCAACTGCACGGACGGCGATGACCGAAGAACTGGTTTCTGATAAACGTATCCTAGAAATGATGTCTGTAGAATCGGTTACCTCAGGATTACTTGCCTTGGTGGCTGAAAAATCACCTAATCGAGTAATTTTAGGTTGTGGGGCAGGGGGTTATGCACGTGCTGTAATTACTGAAACCGATGGTATTTATTTACCACCGGAGCAACAAACTCCTGAAAATGTATTAGCTCACTGGGATGCTATTAATGATCAGAGTAACGCTAAAGAGTTACAACAGGGCTGGATGCAAACAAATAAATATGTTGCAAAAGCAGCCAAATATCATGGCGTAGATTTAACTAACAAATAGCTCTTGTTATATTGATATTATTTATAACCAATCGCCATCAGTATCGTAACTTGTACTATCAATATTTTTAACTAAATCTCCCCAATGGTAAGTCAGGGGTAATTCACAATTGAAGAAGTATTTCATTGCCTGAATCTTACCTTTATAAAATTTAAGTTCATTTTCATGGGGCTGTTTTTCAATGGCCTCTATAGCAATGCCAGCTTGTTTAAGCCATAACCAAGCAATGGAAATGTGTCCAAACATATTTAAGTAACTCACTGAATTTGAGAATACTAAATCAATCTGTTGGGTTTGTGATGCGGTTAATACTTTGGTTGTAACATCGCGTAAATTATTAATCGACTTCTCTAGTTCATTAGCAAAATTAATTAAGCCGTCAATGGTTTTGCATTGCTCGACGGTTTTATTCATCTCTTTAAGAAATGCATTGTAACCCTCAAAATTTTTCATCGGCACTTTACGACAAATTAAATCCAGTGATTGAATACCCGTCGTGCCTTCATGAATTGGATTTAAACGATTGTCACGATAAAACATTTCCACCGGATGCTCATTGGTATAACCAGCTCCACCTAATACCTGAATAGCTAAATCATTGGCTTTAGGTCCCCACTCAGATGGCCAGCTTTTAATGATTGGAGTGATAAAATTTAAAATCATTGATGCATGCCCACGTGCCTCGACAGTTAAGGCCGTTGTTTCATCATCAGCTAATTGATGACCATATAAACATAAAGCATAGGCGCCTTCTGCATAGGCTTTCTGAGTTAACAGCATGCGTCTAACATCAGGATGTTTGATAATGTTGACTGGAGGTGAATGTGGATCTTTACAAGATAAAAGACGTCCTTGTGGGCGCTCTTTAGCGTAATCTAGTGAATACTGAAAGCCAGTTAAAGCGGTTATAGCTGCGCCGGTACCGACTAATATGCGTGCTTCATTCATCATATGAAACATGTATAACAAGCCTTTATTTTCTTCACCAACAAGGTAGGCAACAGCACCATCTTGTTCTCCGAAACTAAGGGCTGTGGAGGTATGTCCTCGGCCGCCCATTTTATGAAATAATCCGGCTAATGCTACTTCGTTTCGCTCACCGAGACTGCCATCATCATTGACTAAGAATTTAGGTACGATAAATAGTGAGATACCTTTCACACCTTTAGGTGCTCCTTTGACTCGAGCCAGTACCAAATGCACAATGTTTTCATTGAGGTCATGATCACCTCCAGAGATGTAAATTTTATTGCCGCTTAAGCGGTAATCACCGTCTTCATTTTTGACTGCTGTGGTGATCAGATCAGCAAGCCCAGAACCAGCCCCAGGTTCTGTCATTGCCATGGTGCCGGCAAATCGACCTTCACGCATTGGATGAACCCATTTCTCTATTTGTTCTTTACTTCCATGGGCTTCTATTAAATTACAATTGCCATGGGTCAAGGATATATAGCCAACTGTTGTACTGGCGGCAGCAGAAAGATATGAAAAGGCGCAGCTTGCTACCACTAAGGGTAATTGCATGCCTCCCATCTCATAATCTGATGTTGGAGCGCTTAGACCGGCTTTTACAACAGTATCTATGGCTACTTTTATCTCTGGGAGCATCTGTATTTTTTCACCATCAAAGGTAGGTTCGTTAAAATCTACTTTTTGACGGATAGGTAGAAAGTATTTTTCTGCAATGGTTTGTGCCGTATCAATAGCACTATTAAAGGTTTCTTTATCATGATCTTGATATCTTTCACGATTGGTCATGGACTGAACATCAAACATTTCATATAAGAAAAATTCAAGGTCACGACGATTGATAATAGGTGCTGGCATAATTGATTCCAAGTAAGGTTGAACAATAGTATAAGCCATTAATGCAATAACTTTAATATAATGAAAAAATATTCTTCTCACCCAGGTGACAATTCTAATAAAGGGTATAATATCAGGGCAAACAGGTTATAAATAACCAATCCACTCACTTAACTCAACTGTCAGTACTTTCATCATATATTCTTCAACCCATCGAGCCTTTAAACGATTGACCACCGAGGATGTCGTTTGACTAACCAATCATCCTGAATTGTTAAATGGATGGCGACAACATGATAAGTTGTATCAGGCATATCAGAACCCTAGGGGAAACCACGAGAAACTCCTTAAAGATATTCAGATATTTCTCGCTTCGAAAACAGATCGTAATATTGGTGTGTATAAATATTGGGTCGAACATGGCTTCCCGAAACAATGTAGGCCATTACCTAATGATGATTTTGTCTGTGATTAATATGCTTAATTAGATTGCTTTCTGAAACTCAAAAAGTGTAACTGTGTATAGCAACAAACATCTTTCTTTTGCACTCTAATCAGATACCATCAATTGATTACAACGGTGACTTCACTAAAGGACTTCACAATGAACATATCAGCAATTTTCAACCTGTTTTAGGACAGGTTGATGCTATCCATGTTTATTGTGCATGAAGCGATTAAACTATTTGTTTCTACCTAGCATTCTATTCAAGGTATTATCCTTATTCAACAGGTGATGTTTTAGCGCAGCAAGAACATGTAATCCAATGATAATTACTAAAATGAGGCCACCATATTCATGAACTTCATGGAATAAATGTTGCAGCTGTTCATTTTTCTCAGCGAAGCTTTCAATGGTAAATAGACC
>JBLHKO010000078.1:0-7651 GCA_047620145.1 Gammaproteobacteria bacterium
TTTGTAGGATCAGGCGCTAAAGTTCGCAAAGGTGACGTTGTTGAGCTGCCGGATGAAGAAGCTAAATACTTGATTGATTTTAAAGCTGCTCGAATTGCACGAAAAGAGGATGAAGAAAACTTTCTAAATAGTGATCGTGCCGTGTGCTTCTCTGACGGACAATTAATCATGGGTATTCGTAAATTTAATTAAGCTGATATATGCAGCTGTCATCTCTGTAATAAAGTAATTAAATCATAAAAATTATCCTTTAAAAAACTGCTCAAGTAGCGTCGCGGCAGGTATTCATAGGTAATGAATACATTTAATGTGTTAAGTTGGATTTATTCTTAGAAAACACGATCTCGGGGCTTCTACTAAAAAAATATTCAGGAGAATTCAGATGGCTAGACTTGCATTAGTAACAGGTGGAACTAGAGGCATAGGTGAGGCGATTAGTATTGCCTTGAAGGAAAAAGGATACAACGTCGCAGCAAATTATGGCGGTAATGATCAAGCGGCACAGGCTTTTACAGAAAAAACAGGGATCCCTAACTATAAGTTTGATGTTGGTATTTTTTCAGAATGTGAAGAAGCGATAAAAAAAATCACTGCTGATCTTGGGCCGGTTGAGGTATTGGTAAATAACGCAGGCATAACACGAGATACAACAGTAAGCAGAATGGATCCAGAAAAATGGGAGGATGTCATCAGAACAAATCTCACTTCATGTTTTAATCTAAGCAGACTGGTGATTGAAAATATGCTGGAAGCTAAATTTGGCCGTATTGTAAATATCGGCTCAATCAATGGGCAAGCAGGCCAGTACGGGCAGGTCAATTATGCGGCTGCAAAATCAGGCATACATGGTTTTACTAAAGCATTGGCACAAGAAACAGCCGGTAAAGGCATCACCGTAAATGCAATTGCTCCGGGTTATATTGATACAGATATGGTGCGAGCGGTTCCTGAGGCTGTTCTTGAAAAAATCATTGCAAAAATTCCAGTAAAAAGACTTGGGAAACCTGAAGAAATAGCAGATGGCGTTTTATTTTTGGTAAATGATAATTCGGGATTTATCACTGGTTCAACATTAAGCATCAATGGCGGTCAGCATATGTATTAATGCTACTGTAAGAGAAACAGTCTACAGTCATTTTTTAACGTCGATGGTTAATCTAGGTAGCTGTTCAAGTAAAAATTCAACTAAATAGCGTACCCTTGTTGGTAAGTGTCTGCGATTTGGATAGATAATCCAGGTCGCAGCATCATCGACTTCATAATCTTGTAAAATTATTTCAAGCTCACCCGTTTGTAACAAATCATTGAGATAATACTCAGAGAATCTCACTAGACCAATTCCTTGTCTTGCTGCAGCAACGAGAACGCGACCATTATTACTGCTCCATGTCCCGCGCACCTTCACTTCCTGAATTCGATTCGGATATTTAAAACGCCACGGCATGTCTGGAAACATCAGGCAATTATGCGTACGCAGATCTTCCGGTATCTTCGGTCGTCCATGTTCTTTTAAATAGGAAGGGCTGGCGCAGACCATTATTCGTCGTGGCTCTACTTTACGTGCGATCAAAGAACTGTCAGTCAGTGAACTCATGCGTATAGCAATATCAAATCCTTCATCGATGATATCGGCCACACCCATGCTGGCTTCCAGATCAACAGATACTTCTGGATATTTTGCGACGAATTCTGCAACTACAGGCGCAACATATCGTTCTGCATATTCCCCCGCTGCCGCGATTCGCACCAAACCTTTTGGCTTCTCCTGTAGGTCAGCCATCTCGGATTCGAGTGATTCGAGCTGGTCAAGTATTTCTCGACTACGCTCATAATAAATCTGACCTAACTCGGTCAAATGTACTTTACGTGTCGTTCTTTGTAATAAGCGAACATCAAGGCGATCTTCTAGCCGTGAGACCTGACGACTAACGAAAGAAGTGGAAACATTCAGCTGCTTGGCAGCCGCTGTAAACCCTCCATGTTCTACAACAGCAACAAATTCACGCAGACCTTCTTGCCCTATCATTATTGTTCCTCAGCAATAATCTATGTACCAATCGTCATATTAATCTTTTTAATTTAACAATGTAAGCTTCATTCCAGTATTTGAATAAACCACCAAGAGGAGAAATACCATGACTAAACAAACAGTAAAAACCACCACAGCGATTCTATTAAGTTTGCTTTTTAGCCTCGTCTTAACACAGCAGTCTTTTGCGGTTGAGAATATCAATGATGTCCGTTATAAGTCCGTTGAAATTGAAGGATTGGACGTGTTCTATCGTGAAGCAGGTGACCCAAATAAACCGACCATCCTGCTGTTACACGGATTCCCGACCTCATCACATATGTTTCGTGATCTGATTCCTAAGCTGGCCGATCAATATCATCTAGTCGCACCTGATTATCCGGGTTATGGGCAAAGTTCTATGCCTGGCGTAGATGAGTTTGAATACAGCTTCGATAACATGGCCAATATCGTTGATCAATTTATCGATAAGGTTGGTCTTAAGACTTACAGCCTGTACTTGATGGACTACGGCGCACCGATTGGTTTTCGTATTGCCACAAAGCATCCAGAACGTGTTGAAGGATTGATCATTCAAAATGGCAATGCCTATGTTGAGGGCATCAATAATAATTTCTGGGAACCCATCCAGGCCTACTGGAAAGATCGTAAGGCAGTGAATAAGGGACTTGATAATGATTGGTGGAAGAATGTGAAGAAGGCCTACAACAATCCAAATATGAGTAATGATGATGCATTACGCTTTTTGGTAACCGAAGGTGCAACCAAGTGGCAATACACTAATGGCGTACGCAATCTTGAATCCATTAGTCCTGACACATGGGATCATGTCCAGCCATTACTGGATCGCAAAGGTAATCAGGAAATTCAACTGCAGATGTTTTACAGCTACGGGTCAAATCCTCCACTCTATCCTGAATGGCAGGCTTACTTGCGTAAATATCAACCACCGACATTAATTGTTTGGGGAAAGAATGACGAAATCTTTCCTGCAGCAGGAGCACACCCTTACAAGCGTGATTTGAAAGTTGTTGATTTTCATCTACTGGATACCGGGCACTTTGCCCTCGAAGAAGATGGAGAAGTGATTGCTGAACATATCAGACGATTTCTGGGCAATAAAAATATTGCTAGTAATTGAAGATAAGTAACAATAACCATTAATATGTAAGAAGAGGTTATCATCACAAAGATGATGACCTCTTATATATATCCGGAGAATGAACATGAAAGAGTACGTGAGTGATATCGCATTTACCGATACGGTTAAAGAACTACAAAAGCAAAAAGGTTCGCGAAATGCCTATGCTCATATGGAGCAGGATAGTGGCTGGCAAGATACCGTTACTAAGCAACTTAAAGATTTCATTGCTGAGCGTGATTCTTTTTATATGGCAACAGTGAATGCTGAAGGTCAACCTTACATTCAGCATCGTGGTGGTCCGAAAGGTTTTTTAAAAGTGATTGATGATCGCACACTGGGTTTTGCTGATTTCACAGGAAACCGACAATACATTTCATATGGCAATCTACAAGAAAATAATAAAGTATGTTTGTTCTTCATGGACTACCCGAATCGAACACGCATCAAACTATGGGGCACGTCTGAAGTCAAAGAAGAGGATGAGGCATTAATTAAACAACTATCGGTAACCGATTACCAAGGTCAGGTAGAGAGAGCATTCATTATACATGTGGAAGCCTGGGATAGAAATTGCCCGCAGCACATCGTGCCTCGTTATACCAAACAAGAAATTACTGATCTGGATGTGTGTCCAAGTTGTGAACCACTAGAGGATTAATATTTAAACTCTCATTATTGACTCTATAGCTATATACTTTATTTTTGATTAATTTATAGGATACACCAACATTATTCTTTGTCGATTACCTGAATCTTTACTTAATTAAATCAATTCCACTTATAAACTAAAGTAGATTAACATTGATGACCACATTAATAGTTGGAGCCACTGGCATGACAGGGCAACAGTTAGTCGAACAGTTGCTTATAAAGAATCACAAAGTTCGGATTATTATCCGCTCGTCTGAAAAAATTTCCACCGAGGTATTGAAAAATCCTAACATCTCGGTCATTGAAGCGGCAGTCCTTGAACTGACAGATAAGGAGATGGCAGAGCAGGTAAAAAATTGTGATGCCGTTGTCTCATGTTTGGGACATGTCATGGATTTTAATGGGATGTTTGGAGAGCCGAAAAATCTATGTACAGAGGCGACGAGACGTTTGTGCAATGCCATTGAAAATAATGAGCCTCTAGAACCGATTAAATTTATTCTAATGAATACAGTCGGGGTTAAAAATCCTGAACTTGAGGAGAAGCGAACCTGGTATGAGCAGGGACTACTAACCCTCTTGCGTCATACTTTGCCTCCGCATAGGGATAATGAAACTGCGGCCGAGTATCTACATAAGAACATTGGGAAGGAAAACAAGTACATCAAGTGGTGCAGTGTTCGTCCAGACTCGTTAATCGATGCACAAATCTCACCATACGAAATCATAGAGTCGCCCACCACGGGTATCTTTACTGGCCGTCCCACCACACGATCCAACGTTGCTCACTTCATGGCTGAGCTAATCGAAGATGCAGCGCTCTGGAATACATGGAAGTTTAGGATGCCTGTTATTATGAACGGACTCCATGAAGCAGAAAGCGCAGTTGGTTAGCGAGATTACCGAAACACTAGTGCATGTTTACGTCAATGTTGACGTCAGACATCTTAAAACAAGAATGATCTTAAACGTATCTGCACTTACGCTTTCTTCTATGTAACCCAGTTGCAATCCTTTGCTTCTTTATGTTTTTGAATTGATGCATAAAGAAAATCAATGAGTATTCGAACCTTGGCCGTTCTCTATATTTTTATAGTTTAAACTAAACCTTCTGCTTTCAGTTAAAGCAGAAGCAAATAGATATTTAATAAACCTGCCCCTTTTGGCAGAACGTTTTAACGAATGTATTGCGTCGATCAGTTGAAGTCACAATCTAAACAAACATCTAAATTGTTAATACTCAATGACAATCTTGCCGAAATGTGCGCCTGATTCTTGATAACGAAATGCGTCAGCTGTCTCTTCAATACTAAAACTTTTATCAATAATCGGTTTCCATTTATTTGTATTGATAGACGCGACCATTTCTTCCTGCATTTCTCGACTTCCAACGGCAATACCCTGTAGCTTAATATGTTTAAAGAATAATTTAGGAAAATGGATCTGACCTTTTAATCCTCCGCCGAGAATACCTATTGCAGATATATGCCCGCCAATGACACAGGCTTCTATGGACTGACTGATGGTAGAACCTCCACCAATATCCAGAACATGATCGACACCACCGTCTGACATCGCCGCAATGGTTTTGCCCCATTTCTCATCTTCACGGTAATTGACCACAGCTTCTGCGCCCATCTCTTTTAGTTGTGCTGCTTTTTCTTCGGACGAAGATGTTGCATATACTTTGGCGCCTGCAGCTTTTGCTATTTGCAAAGCGAAAATAGACATGCCACCTGTTCCTTCTATGAGAACACTTTGACCTGATTGTAATTTTCCTTCGACCATCAATCCTCTCCAGGCGGTGAGTCCAGCACAAGGCAAAGTGGCTGCTTCTGCAAAACTATATCCGACAGGAATCGATGTAACAGCACTTTCGTCAACACAAGATGTTTGAATCAAGAATCCATCTGTATTATCACCAGACAACTTAGCTGTATTCGTTGCGGTAGGTTTGCCATCAATCCAATCTGGGAAAAAAAGAGACATAACGTGATCACCCACTTTCCATTTTGTTACTTCAGCACCTACTTCAGTAATCTCGCCAGCACCATCTGACATGGGGACTAGCCCGTCATCAACTGGAATCGTTCCTACTGCGACTAAATAATCATGATAATTAAGGGAGGTAGCCTTCCATCTTACTTGAATTTGTTTAGGGCCAGGGTTTGAAACGGTTCGTTCCGTTAATGTTAAGTGTTCCAGACCACCAGGTTTTTTGACTTCTATTGCTTTCATTTTTTGTTGATCCTTAATAAATTAAAGTTAAGACTAGTTAATTATGTACTGTTGTTGGATGGCGGGTTTTATGTGGATTTCTGATGACTAAAAATCTGCCATCAACTTTTACTTAGATATTCATCTACACCCACTAATCTAAAATCGTTTTCGTCTGCGACAAGAACACTGTCGCCATTGATCCAGTCGCCTAATACTGTTCTTGTTGCATCTTGTCCATTCAGTTTAAATTCATGTACCGCTTGTCGATGAGTGTGTCCGTGTATTAAACGTAAAGTATCGTACTTCATCATCATTTTCTCGATCGTCGGTTGATAAACATCTATCAAATACCCGGAACTATTCGCTGCTGATTTTTTAGCTGCATTTCTGATCTTATGCCAGACTTTCATGCGCATGTTATACGGAAAACACATGAAGAATTTTCTTGAAATCACATTGTTGATCACTCGACGAAAAACCTGATATTTAACATCTTCAGTACACAGCGTATCGCCGTGCATTAATAGAATCCTTTCTCCATTAAGCGTGATCAGTGTTTCGTCATTTAACAATTGCCCACCTGTTTTCTCAGTGAATTGTCGACTCATCAAATAATCGCGATTGCCTCGCATAATAAAAAATGTGTGCCCCGATTCCGAATAGTCTGCCAACTCACTAATAATTTCTTCATGCGGTTGCGTGATGTCATCGTCACCAGCCCAAGCCTCAAATAAATCTCCTAGAATATAGAGTGATTCAGCTTTTCTCGCCGGACCACGCAACAGTTTCTTAAAGAGCTCAAGTTTTTCTGGCCTTTCAGCGCAAAGATGGAGATCCGAAATAAACAGAGTGGCCATGGGAGGCTGTTTTATTCCTCGATGATTTCAGCATGAGTGATGACGATGGCTTCTTCTGGTACATCCTGATGTCCACCCTTGGATGTTGTAGACGTTTCTTCTATTTTTTCGACTGTTTCAATACCTTCAACCACTTCACCAAAGACACAATATCCCCAACCGTCATCTGTTTCCGCGCTGAAATTCAGAAACGCATTATCATTGGTGTTAATAAAAAATTGAGCGCTGGCTGAATGAGGGTCTGGTCTTCTCGCCATTGCAACTGTGCCTTGCAAATTGCTTAATCCATTATTCGCTTCATTCTTAATACAGGCATTGGTCGATTTTTCATTCATATCGGCATCCATACCTCCTGTCTGAATCATGAAGTCGTTGATGACACGATGAAAAATTGTGCCGTTATAATGGCCACTTTTCACATAGGTCACAAAATTTTCAACCGTGAGTGGTGCTTTTTCTTCATTCAGAGCCAGGACGATATCGCCATGGTTGGTATTGAGTCTGACTTTCATTATTTTCCCCCATTAATATTTAAGTCGAGTGTCAGTTCTTGCAAGTGGGAAGTGTATCATCTCGCAGCTATAATTATGTGGACGAGGCTAGATTTATAGTTATAGGTCCACAGTTATTGGTTATTGGTTATTGGTTATTGGTTATTGGTTATAGGAGCAGGACTGATTGTGGGAAGTACGACATTTCGTTAACATGCGCGACCCTCTGTAGTAATTGAGATATTGATTAGATGTTGAA
>JBLHKO010000079.1:0-7561 GCA_047620145.1 Gammaproteobacteria bacterium
TCTCATGCATGGCGCGATACAACTCAGGGAAACGCAGGTCATAACAGACCGACATGCCGATATTGCCAATCGGTGTTTCAGCAACTACAATTTCATTGCCTGCTTCCATTGTATTGGATTCCTGATAGCTTTCTTCAGTGGCTTCATTGACTACCACATCGAATAAGTGAATTTTGTCATATCGAGAGGTGCAATTTCCTTCAGGGCTATAAAGCAAACAGGCAGCGCGAACCTTGTTGGCGACGGAAGCTTGCAGTGGAATCGTGCCTCCCATTAACCAGACGCCGTGTCTTTGCGATTGCTCAGAGAGAAAGTCCTGTATCGGCCCCTGTCCAAAGGCTTCCATAATGGCTACTTTATCCAGTTCTTCATGGCCCATTAGTGGGAAATTCTCTGGTAAAAGCAGAAATTCGGCGCCGTCGTCAACCGCTTGAGCGATAAGTTTAGACGCAGACTCGAGATTTTGATCCACATCTGCGGTAGAAATCATTTGAATTGAAGCGACTTTGGTCATAATTAATCTTGTGTGGATGGTCTTTATAGGTATGATTCTACCCTTTGTATGCCGTATACTTTCACGTTTTTTTAACCACAGATGGATAGAGAGTTGAACGAAGAATTTTCAAGAATACAACGGTTACCGCCTTACGTCTTTAACATTGTCAACGAATTGAAGATGGAAGCGCGTCAGCGCGGTGAGGATATCATTGATTTTGGTATGGGAAATCCAGACCAGCCTACGCCGCAGCATATTATCGATAAGATGGTCGATGCCATGAAGCATGAAGAGATGCATCGATATTCCGAGTCGCGTGGGATTAAGCCGCTACGTCAGGCAATTTGTAACTGGTACAAGAATCGATATGACGTTGATTTGTGTCCTGAAACAGAAGCTATCGTGACGATTGGTTCTAAAGAAGGTTTGGCGCATTTGGCTATGGCGATGGTGGATAAGGGCGACACAGTTTTGGTGCCAAACCCTTCTTATCCTATTCATCCTTATGGATTTATTATTGCCGGTGCTGATGTACTGCACGTACCTATTGGGCCGGATGTTGATTTTTTCGAAGAGCTGGAAAGATCCATCAAAAATACCTTTCCAAAACCAAAGATGTTGCTGATCAATTTCCCAAGTAACCCAACAGCACAATGTGTTGATCTGGCATTCTTTGAGCGGGTGATTGAAATTGCCAAGGAACATGGTATTTGGGTGATTCAAGATCTGGCGTATGCCGATATTGTTTTTGATGGTTATAAAGCTCCTTCGATTCTGGAAGTCTCTGGTGCTAAAGATATCGCAGTAGAATTCTTCTCATTATCCAAGAGCTATAACATGCCCGGATGGCGTGTAGGTTTTATGGTTGGGAATAAAACCATAGTGCATGCATTAACAAGATTAAAGTCTTATCTGGATTATGGTTTGTTTTCGCCGATTCAGATCGCAGCTGTTGCAGCTTTGGAAGAAGACCAACAATGTGTCACTGACATTTGTAATATGTATCAACATCGAAGAAATGTTTTGTGTGATGGTTTAAATGCAGCAGGATGGAAAGTTGAAAGACCTAAAGCCACGATGTTTGTCTGGGCCGAAATTCCAGAACAGTTTCAACATATGGGTTCTCTGGATTTTTCCAAGAAGCTATTAACCGACGCAAAGATTGCTGTCGCTCCCGGGATTGGTTTTGGTGAGTATGGTGATAAATATGTTCGTTTTGCTTTGATTGAAGATGATGAGAGAACACAAAGGGCAATACGCGGCGTTCAGGCGATGTTGCAAGAAGAAGCACCATCAGTGGCATTAGGCAGTATATAGAGTATGCAGCCGGTTAAGATAGGCTTGTTGGGTTTAGGTACTGTTGGTGGTGGTACCGTCAGTGTCTTGAGCCGGAATGCCGAAGAGATTGCACGTCGAGCAGGACGGGGCATTCAAATCAGTCATGCCGCTGCAATAGAATACGATGCAGATGCGATCCCGGGTATCGAAAATATCGAAACAATTTCTAATGATGCCTTTGCTGTCGTTAATGATCCTGAAGTTGAAATTGTGATCGAACTGATTGGTGGTTATTCACCTGCTAAAGAACTGGTTTTAGCTGCCATTGAAAATGGTAAACACGTGGTGACTGCCAACAAAGCTTTGATCGCAATGCATGGTAATGAAATCTTTGCTGCTGCTCAGGCAAAAGGAGTGACCGTTGCCTTTGAAGCGGCTGTTGCTGGCGGTATCCCAATTATTAAAGCCATGCGTGAAGGTCTGGCCGCGAATCAGATCGAATGGGCAGCAGGGATAATTAATGGCACGAGTAATTTTATCCTCAGCGAGATGCGCGAGAAGGGCAGAGATTTTGACGATGTGTTAAAAGAAGCGCAGGAACTCGGTTATGCAGAAGCTGATCCTACATTTGATGTTGAAGGTATTGATGCTGCGCATAAGTTAACCATCATCGGATCGATTGCTTTTGGTATTCCACTGCAGTTTGATAAAACCTATACCGAAGGTATCGGTAAAATTGAACAGCAGGATGTCGTCTATGCGGCTGAGCTGGGTTATCGCATTAAACATTTAGGGATAACGCGCAAAACAGATAAAGGCATTGAAATGCGTGTGCATCCTACATTAATCCCTCAACGTCGATTGATCGCGAATGTCGATGGTGTAATGAATGCAGTTTTGGTGAGAGGTGATGCTGTCGGCCCAACACTTTATTATGGCGCCGGTGCCGGTTCAGAGCCTACTGCATCAGCAGTAATTGCAGATGTTGTTGATATTGTTCGAGCATTAACCAGCGATCCTGAAAATCGTGTGCCACATCTGGCATTCCAGCCTAATGAATTATCGGATATTACAGTGTTGCCAATGGAAGAAGTGGTGACGGCTTATTATTTACGCATGCAGGCGATCGATCGTCCCGGCGTATTAGCTGATGTTACAAAAATCCTGGGTGATTCTGGTATTAGTATCGAAGCCATCCTGCAAAAAGAACCTGCAGAAGGGGCAAGTCATGTACCGATTATTTTCCTGACGCAATCTGTTCAGGAAAAACATATGAATGCGGCGATTCAGAAACTTGAAAAATTAGATAGCATCGAAGGCGAAATTACCCGAATTCGCATGGAAACATTGGGATAAGAAGTGACATGACTTTCAGGCAACGTTACACAGGTTTAATAGAACGCTATCGTGATCGCTTACCTGTAAGTGACGATACGCGCATTATTAGTCTTGGCGAAGGTAATACGCCTTTAATCAAATTAAATAATATTCCTCGGTCACTTGGTAAAGATGTTGATATCTATGTGAAGTACGAAGGTTTGAATCCCACTGGCTCGTTCAAAGATCGTGGGATGACCATGGCCGTGACCAAGGCCGTTGAGGCAGGATCAAAAGCGATTATATGTGCATCTACTGGTAACACCTCTGCCTCTGCCGCGGCCTATGCTGCGCGCGCAGGCATTACCGCTTTTGTTTTAATCCCTGATGGCAAGATTGCACAGGGCAAATTAGCACAAGCAATGATGGAAGGTGCTGTGATTATTCAGGTCAAGGGTAACTTTGATGATGGCATGCGTTTAGTTAAAGAGGTCGCAAGTGAAGCACCAGTAACGATCGTAAATTCAATCAATCCTTATCGTTTGCAAGGACAGAAGACGGCGGCATTTGAAATTGTAGAAGAACTCGAAAGAGCACCGGATTTTCATTGTTTACCGGTAGGTAACGCGGGCAATATTACAGCGCATTGGATTGGTTATAGTGAATATGCAGCAGATGATTGTGGGCATGTTACCGATGCTTGTAGTTTGTGTGATGGGCATTGCCGTTATGCGGGTGGTCCACTTGCAGGTCCCAAACCAAAGATGGTGGGCTATCAGGCTAGTGGTTCTGCTCCGTTCATGCGTGGTGCTATGGTCGATAATCCTGAAACAGTCGCTACAGCTATACGTATTGGTCATCCACAATCATGGGATAATGCATGGATAGTGAACAAAGAATCTGGTGGTTGGTTTGATGAATGTGATGATGAAGAAATTCTGTCCGCACAAAAACTTCTGGCAGAAAATGAAGGGATCTTTTGTGAACCAGCATCGGCGACATCGCTTGCTGGTGCAATGCGTGATATTAATTCTGGAAAAATACCAGAAGGTAGTACCATTGTTTGTACGCTAACGGGTCATGGTCTGAAAGATCCAGATACTGCCATTGCAAAAAGTACAGCACCTGTAGTCAAGATTAACGCTGAGATGCAAGAAGTTAAGAAAGCAATTCTGGATAACATGTAATGTTCTTGAGGTGACGAGTTAAACGTGAAATGAACACATTAAATACGTTTCACTTTTCACGTTTAATACTTCACGTACCAAAAAATGCGTAAGCTAATACTCTTTGTTCCCGGGCTACTTGGTCCTGATAGCAATACGTTACCGGGCTTCTCGCCGGATGTTCCCACAATAGAAAAATATTTCAGGTTTGGCACAATTAAATGCGCTCAAACCACAGGTTTTACCGAAACCTTATTTCTACTGTTCGGATTTTCAAAGTCTCGATATGATTATCCTGTTGCGGCAGTCACACGCCTTGTCGATGATGATCACAATCTTGAAGGTTACTGGATGCGTGCAGATCCAGTGCACCTTCGACCTGAGCGTGACGCTGTAGTGCTTCTGGATGACTCCGCATTCAAACTTGAAAAACATGAAGCATTAATCTTTGCGGCTGATCTACAACAAGTATTTACTGAGAGAGATATTGAGCTAGAAGCACCGACCAACAATCGATGGTATATAAAGCTAAAAGATCTCCCAAAAATAACGACTACCTCAATACACGAAGTCGTCGGCAATGATATTGACCAAAATTCAGCGGTCGGTGAAAACAATGTTTTATGGGATCAACTCTCCAATGAAGCCCAGATGAGTTTACATCAGTGTCCATTGAACAACGAAAGGGAACAGCGCGGTGAATTGCCCGTGAACGGTGTATGGTTGTGGGGTGCCGGTGAGTTACCTAAACTTAAAAAGCAAATCTGGTCGCGTGTGTTTGGTGATGAAGTGACGACTAGAGGGTTGTCAATCTTGACTGAAACACCCTATGTAGATTCTCCTGATTCAATCGAAGCGGTCGTCAAAAATTCAGGAGAACAAGATAATGTACTAGCCGTTATTTCGTTCGGATTGCGGCATAAACAGTATTATGACCATGCTGGCTGGCAGGATTTTATCGGCTATCTTGAAGAGGAATGGTTTGTCGGGATTGATAAATTATTCAAACAAAAAGAACTGGATGAATTAACATTGTTAACAGGAGGCCATAGCTTAACTGTTACAAAATACTCATTTATGAAATTCTGGAGGCGACATAAACCTCTGCATAGTTATTCCCACAAGCAATAATCCAAGGAAATATATAGATAAAACATGCCAGCAGTCATCAAGAGACGTATTCCCTCTGAAGAAATTGATTTGCCTAACGATATACATCCAGTTTTAAAACGCATTTATGCTTCCCGAAATATTAAATCTGCTGATGACCTGAATTATTCGTTGAAGAAGCTTTTGCCGTATGAAAATTTGAGCAATATTCAGGAGGGTGTTTCTTTATTAGCTGAGGCTATCAGATCAAACAAGAGAATATTAATCGTTGCAGATTTTGATGCCGATGGTGCTACGAGTTGCGCAGTCGCATTACAAGGATTAAGACAAATGGGTGCAACGGATGTGGTCTATGTTGTACCCAATCGTTTTGAATTTGGTTACGGTTTAAGTCCAGAGATTGTCGAAGTTGCCGCCGAAATGAATCCTGATCTTTTGGTGACTGTTGATAACGGTATTTCTAGCGTGGCAGGCGTGCAACTCGCAAGGGACAAAGGAATTGACGTATTGATAACTGATCATCATCTACCCGGAAAACAATTACCTAATGCCAATGCTATTGTGAATCCAAATCTTGTCGGCGATAAATTCCCGAGCAAGATGTTAGCCGGCGTTGGTGTCATGTTTTATATTCTGGTTGCCCTCAGAGCGCACTTTCGTGACTCGAATTGGTTCCAAGAACAAAAATTAACAGAACCAAATCTGGCCGAGTTACTAGATTTAGTAGCTCTGGGTACAGTGGCAGATGTCGTGCCCATGGATCGAAATAATCGCTTACTGGTTTCACAAGGCCTGGCACGAATTCGTTCAGGCAATTGTCGTCCCGGGATCAAGGCATTGTTGCTCGCCGCCAATCGCACTCTGGAAAGAGTCACAGCACAAGATATGGGTTTTGCAGTTGGTCCGAGGTTAAATGCTGCCGGTAGATTAAGTGATATGTCATTAGGTATTGAATGCCTAATGAGTGACGATGAGATGCAAGCCAAAAATATGGCGGTTAGACTTGATGAGTTAAATAAAGAACGACGCGAGATTCAGGATGAAATGCAGGAACAAGCCTTACTAGATGTCACTGAACTTAATCTGGATCAAGCAGAAATGCCTTTTGGCGTGTGTTTGTTTAATGAAGACTGGCACCAGGGTGTTATTGGTATCCTTGCCTCAAAGATAAAAGACAAACTCCATCGTCCGGTGATTGCATTTGCTAAAGACAAGGATGGATTCATCAAAGGTTCGGCGCGATCAATATCATGTGTGCATATTCGTGATGTACTGGATACTATCGCTGGACAAAACCCGGGCTTGATCGATAAATTTGGTGGTCATGCCATGGCCGCTGGATTAAGTCTTAAAGAAATAGATTATGAAGCATTTAAACAGGCGTTCGACCAAGAGTTAAAACGGTTTGTCACAGCTGAAGATCTGAACGGCTGTTTATATTCAGATGGAGAACTCACAGCCAAAGACATCAGTTTCGACTTAGCCAATGATATCCTGCAAGCCGGTCCCTGGGGGCAAGGGTTTCCCGAACCACAATTTGATGGCGAGTTTGAACTGGTTGAAAGTCGAATCGTAGGTGAAAAGCATCTAAAGTTACAATTACGTACTCAGGTAAATGGGCAAGCTCAAGGTAAGATTATTGATGGCATTGCCTTTAACTGTAATGACGAGGACTGGCTAGAAAAGCCCAAACGTGTGCGAACTGTTTATCGTCTGGATATCAATGAATTCCGTGGCCGTCGGCAGTTACAACTGATGATAGAAAGTATAGAGCCCGTTTGTGAGTAACCATTGGTGGTATATAAATGATAGTTCGCCTTGAATTATTTTGTCGCCCCTGTTTTACTTCTGTACGAGATTAGGTATTTCAATTGATAGTCATTTGGGGAGGCGCGACTTTCTGATGCATGATCCTATAATAATCACGTATTGCTTTAATTTTGATGATGGAAAAGATAAAACTTTTACACTCCAACTGGATAGGGAACACTTGATTTTGCCAGTAGCGAAATAGATGACGTTCCAGAATGAGCCAAGCTCTCTTACAATAAATGTACAAATTGTCCCTTATCAGAAACTGACAATGAATATTGCCCTGTTGCCTTTAATTTAAATCATCTTACTGAAAAATTTAACACAGTAGTCTCGCATGAGAGTGTTTTTGTTTCAGTCACTACAGAAGACAGGACGTACA
>JBLHKO010000080.1:0-7408 GCA_047620145.1 Gammaproteobacteria bacterium
ATTGTTTTTCTTTATACTCAAACTACTCTGAAGCCTGCATACGTAAAGCGAGTATTTAACAGAACATTTCCAAGTTGTTTGAGTATAAGTGTTCCACAATCGTTTATTGTTGTCATCTGTGCATCATTACATTTAATTGTTACAGTGCAAATAAAAAAGGGCGGTAAAAACCGCCCTTTATACATTATAAATTTCTAAGTTTTATGCAACTTTAACCGGGATTTCAGCAAGTTTGCTTGCAGCTTTAGAGGCCGCCTCCTGATAATCATCAACCTGATCGAAATTTAGATAGCGATAGATATCATCAGCCATCGGGTCAATTTTATCGGCAAATTTCATGTATTCCTCGTAAGTAGGAATTTTACCGAGGATTGAAACCACTGCTGCAATCTCTGCTGAAGATAAGTAAACGTTGGCACCATCACCCAAGCGATTCGGGAAGTTGCGTGTTGAAGTCGAGACTACTGTGGACTTAGCTTTAGCGCGTGCCTGATTACCCATGCATAAAGAACAGCCGGGCATTTCAGTCTGTGCGCCGGCGGCATCATAAATGTCGTAATAACCTTCATCTTTTAGCTGCTTCTCATCCATTTTGGTAGGCGGAGCAACCCATAACTTGGTAGGTATTTTTTCCCCGTATTGTTCAAGTAATTTACCGGCGGCACGGAAGTGACCAATGTTGGTCATACATGAGCCAAGAAAAACTTCATCTACTTTAGTACCGGCAACCTCAGCCAATGTCTTAACGTCATCTGGATCATTCGGGCAGGCAAGAATCGGTTCCTTAATTTCAGAAATATCGATCTCGATGATTTCTTCATACTCAGCATTTTCATCTGCTTCCATCAACTGCGGATTCTTAATCCATTCTTCCATGGCCAGCGCACGGCGTTCAATTGTACGTGCATCACCATAATTATTGGTGATCATCCAACGCAACATAACAATATTTGAATTGAGATACTCAATGATAGGTGCCGTATCCAGTTTGATGGTACAGCCGGCTGCAGAACGTTCTGCAGAGGCATCAGACAATTCGAAGGCCTGTTCAATTTTCAGATCTGGCAGACCTTCAATTTCAAGTATGCGTCCAGAAAAGGCATTGACCTTGCCTTTTTTAGCGACAGTAAGTAGACCTAGTTCAATGGCTTTTAATGGAATCGCATTAACCAAATCACGTAAGGTAATACCGGGTTGCAATTCACCTTTAAAACGCACCAGAATTGATTCGGGCATATCCAGTGGCATGACGCCAGTTGCCGCAGCAAATGCAACCAAACCTGACCCCGCCGGGAATGAAATACCAATCGGGAAGCGTGTATGTGAATCACCACCGGTACCAACTGTATCAGGTAATAACATACGGTTAAGCCATGAATGAATAATGCCATCCCCCGGACGCAAGGAAACGCCGCCACGCGTCATCATGAAGTCTGGCAGAGTGTGATGTGTTATTTCATCAATGGGTTTTGGATAGGCTGCTGTATGACAGAAAGACTGCAAGGTTAAATCAGCAGAGAAACCAAGACAGGCAAGGTCCTTGAGTTCATCGCGTGTCATTGGTCCTGTTGTATCTTGTGAGCCTACCGTTGTCATCTTCGGTTCACAATAAGTCCCTGGGCGAATACCTTCGACACCACAGGCCTTACCAACCATTTTCTGAGCTAAGGTGAAGCCTTTACCCGTATCTTTTGCAGGGACGGGTTTGCGAAACAAATCAGTTTCTTCCATCGACAGCGCTTCACGTGCACGAGAAGTCAAACCACGCCCGATAATCAATGGAATACGTCCGCCAGCTTGAACTTCATCTAATAAAATATCAGTCTTTAGCGAAAGTTCGCAGAGGGTCTCACCTGAGTCATGGTTTTTAATAACGCCTTCATAGGGATAGATATCTATAACATCTCCCATCTTCAGTTTAGATACGTCCAATTCTATTGGCAGTGCACCTGAGTCTTCCATGGTATTGAAAAAAATTGGGGCAATCTTGCCGCCGAGACAAAAACCTCCAGCGCGTTTATTTGGAATAAAAGGAATATCATCCCCCATATGCCATAAGACTGAGTTGGTTGCTGATTTACGTGAAGAGCCGGTCCCCACAACATCACCGACATAAGCGAGTGGGTGACCTTTTAATTTTAATGCTTCCATTTGTTTGATTGGGCCAATAGTTCCTGACTCATCTGGTTCGATGCCTTCGCGTTCCATCTTCAGCATGGCTTGTGCATGTAATGGGATGTCGGGACGTGACCATGCATCAGGTGCAGGCGAAAGATCATCAGTATTGGTTTCTCCGGTGACCTTAAATACTGTTACAGTAATCTCTTCAGCCAATTCAGGCTTACTGGTAAACCATTCGGCATTCGCCCAGGATTCTATTATCTGTTTAGCGTAGGCGTTGCCTGCATCCATTTTTTCCTTAACATCATGAAACGCATCAAACATGAGTAAGGTGTGTGATAAGCCTTCAACTGCAGTAGCTGCGATTGTTTCATCATCCAGTGCATCAATCATTGGTGCGATGTTGTAACCACCGAGCATCGTGCCCAATAATTCGATTGCTTTCACTTTATCAATCAGTGGAGATTCTGCTTCACCTTTACTGATAGCAGCCAGAAAGCCAGCTTTAACATAAGCAGCCTGATCGACGCCAGCGGGCACACGATGGGTGATGAGATCAAGAATAAATTCTTCTTCGCCAGCAGGAGGACTCTTTAACAATTCGACTAACGCGGATGTTTGTTCTGGATCAAGAGGTTGTGGTACTACACCCTGTGTAGCTCTTTCCTCTATATGTTTACGATAAGCATCAAGCACTTTTTCTATCTCCTAACTTTAAGTAATCTAATTATTTTTCGATTCATTTGGTCACGCTTGGGAGCAACAGTTCTGCTATTTTATGCCCGGTTTCTTCATGACGATGTCTTAAAATTTGAGTCGTGAATTGTACAAGAAATGCTTGCGTTGCGCTGCAAAAAAAGAAAATAAAAAAATAGAGGTGAATATAGTGAAAAATAGACGAAATTAGCGTTAATTAGAGACATTTAAGAGGAGATAGATGTATTTGTGAAATTTCAGCAGGTAGTATCGATAATACCGCCTCCCAGGCAGATATCTTTATCATAAAACACCACAAATTGACCCGGTGTTACGGCACGTTGCGCATTCTCAAAAGTGACAGAACAGTGACCATTCTCGGTGGGCGTTACTGTACAAGCTTGATCGGCCTGACGATAACGCGTTTTGGCTGCACACTTGAAAGGCGTCTCGGGTAATAGTCCGCTAACCCAATTGATGTCGGTGGCGGTTAATGTCTGGCTATATAACAGTTTGTGATCATGCCCCTGGACGGCGAAAAGAACGTTATTTTCAATGTTTTTTTTGTAGATATACCAGGGAGAATCAATTGCACCTTGAACACCACCGATACCAAGCCCCTGGCGTTGTCCCAGTGTGTAATAGAAAACACCGCTATGCTGCCCGATTACCTTGCCATCTGATGTTTGGATGTCTCCAGTCTGCTCGGGAATATAGCGCGACAAGAACTCTCTGAAAGGGCGTTCGCCGACAAAACAGATGCCGGTGCTATCCTTTTTATCGTGTGTATGAAATCCTGCTTTTTTAGCGAGCGCTCGCACTTCATGTTTCTCAAGTTCACCGATTGGGAACAAACTTAATTTCAATTGCTCTTGATTAAGACGACATAAAAAATAACTTTGGTCTTTATTACTGTCTAATCCTTTCCTTAATTGATAGTGATTATTCACTATTTTGATACGGGCATAATGTCCTGTTGCAATCTTTTCAGCGCCTAAATCGGTTGCATGTGTCAAAAAAGCGCTAAATTTAATTTCCTGATTGCACAGGACGTCTGGATTAGGCGTACGGCCACTTTTGTATTCTTCCAGAAAATTACTAAATACTCTCTCCCAATAGTCATGGGCAAGATCTACCGTATTGATAGGAATCTCAAGTTGCTCACAGACATGCATCGCATCCTCAACATCAGCTTCCCACATACATTCACCGCCAGGTAATTGTTCTTCCCAGTTCTTCATGAACAGACCTTCTACTTCATATCCTTGTTCTTTAAGAAGTAAGGCGGTAACCGAAGAATCAACGCCACCGGATAAACCAACAATAATCTTTCCTTTAGACATAGTTCTTATCTATGTATTTATGATGTAGTTGCATCAGGCAGATAATATTTAAGTAGATCCAATGGAAAAGTTTTCCCTGCAAGATAATCATCTATACACCGCGATACCATCGGGCTGCGCATTTTATTTATGTTTTGTTGTATATCTTCTTTACTGAACCAAACGGCTTGAATAATACCATCGTCAAGGTCTTGTTCAGGATGGTAATTATCGCAAGTACCAAAAAAACAGACACGTAGATAGGTGATATCGCTGTGTTCGTTAGGATAGAGGTATATGCCGACGACAGATTGAGGTATAAATTCCCATGCGGTTTCTTCCAAAACTTCCCTTTTTACAGCATCAACGAGACTTTCATTTTGCTCGAGGTGACCTGCAGGCTGATTAAAAACTATACGATCGTCTGCATTTTCCTCGACCAGGAGAAATTTCTGATCACGCTCTACAATAGCTGCGACGGTGACATTAGGTTTCCAACGCATGATGTATAATAATTCCTGAAGTTAGTTTATGGAGAACAGGCGTATAGTACAGTTATAACTCCACCTACTAAAGTTGAAGTAATTGAAAAATGAATAATACAAATAAACATTTCATCAGCTTGGGCATATTCCTTGCTGTGTTATGGCTATTACTTTCGGGGCACTATACTTGGTTGTTGATGTCATTCGGATTTCTTTCCGTGATACTGGTTGTATTTTTGGCATTACGAATGGATGTTGTCGACCATGAAGGTCATCCCTTACACCTGAATCTAAAGGCATTGGTTATTTACTGGTGTTGGTTACTAAAGGAAATATTTGTTTCCAATATCTATGTCTGCCGTTTGATACTGAATCCTTCGATGCCGATTAGTCCGATCGTGATTGCTTTGCGTAGCAGTCAATCATCAGACCTTGCTAGAGTAATTTTTGCTAATTCGATTACATTAACCCCTGGGACGGTCACTATTGATATTGACGGTGATATCACCGAAGTTCATGCAATTACTGAAGAGGCAGCAAAATCATTATTGGATGGCCCTATGGATGGTAAAGTTACTGCGCTTGAAAGCAGGTCTGAGGTTAGATGATGTTTGCTATGACAATTGTCGCTGTTCTGGTTGCTATGTTGCTAGCACTGGGCAGGGCATTACTGGGACCCACCATTTATGATCGAATACTGGCTGTAAATACGTTTGGAACGATAACTGTTTTATTTATTGCGGTATTCGGATTTTTGACTGAGCGCCCAGAATTTCTTGATATTGCACTGGTATATGCACTGATCAATTTCATTACTACGATTGCCGTTCTTAAGTTTTTTGAATACGGTGATTTGGGGAGAGGCTCGATTGATCAGCAGGGTAGTGACATATGAATGCGCTATTAAATTTACTCAGTTGGATTAGTTTAGTGGCTGGTTGTGTGTTTTTAATTATTGGCACCATTGGTATGATACGATTTCCTGATTTCTTTACACGGATTCATGCATCCAGTGTAGTAGATACACTTGGATGTATCCTGATCATGTTTGGTCTAATGCTGCAAGCAGGGTTAAGTATTGTTACTATGAAATTAATTTTAATTGTAATATTTATTTTGTTCACTTCACCTGCAGCAGTGCATGCTTTGGCCAAGGCTGCACTGCATGGTCAAGTAAAACCACTATCACACCGTTTAGGAGACTAGATATCGAATTATTAATCGATATTGTCTTACTCGCCTTTTTAGTAATATTAGGCATTGCCATTATTCGACTAGGTAGTCTATTTGCTGCTGTCATGCTGACGGGAATATTCAGTCTGGTTGCAGCGTGCCTGTATGTCAGCATGGATGCAGTTGATGTCGCTTTTACCGAGGCTGCAGTGGGAGGCGGGATAGCAACACTGCTGTTTCTGAGTACGATTTCGCTAACGACGAGTCAAGAGAAATCAAAAGAAAAAGTATCTATGCCAGCATTAATTGTTGTGCTGTTAACTGGAATACTTTTGATGTTTGGTGTCTCAGACATTCCAAAATTTGGTGATAGTTCAGCACCTTCGCATCAGTATCTATCGGATCGTTATGTTAATAAATCACCGCAAGAGATAGGTATTCCAAATATGGTGACATCGGTTCTGGCCAGTTATCGAGGCTATGACACGATGGGCGAAGTCACTGTTATTTTTACGGCAGGAATAGCAGTTTTGATGCTATTGGGTCGCGGACTCAGGAGTCGCGTCAGGAGAAGTGGTGCCAGGGTAAATTATAAGGGGCAGCGTGAAAAGGTGGAGACATAGATGGAACATCATCTGGTACTAAGGGTCATTGCAAAATTATTGGTACCCCTAATCTTGATATTTGCACTCTATGTCCAATTTCACGGCGACTATGGTCCTGGTGGAGGATTTCAGGCCGGAGTTATATTTGCATCAGCGTTTATCTTATACAGTCTAATATTCGGGATTGAGAATGCTAGGACTGTCATTTCGTTTAATGTATTACGTATCGTCTCTGCGTTTGGGTTATTACTTTATATCGGCGTGGGTATTGCTGCATTGATATCTGGAGGTAATTTTCTTGATTATAATGTATTGGCATCAGATCCTGTGAGTGGACAGCATATCGGTATTTTACTCATTGAACTGGGTGTGGGCATGACGGTTGCCGCGGTGATGATGATGACCTTTTTTGTTTTTTCCCGTCCCTGATAAAGCTTTAATAATTAAAAATTAACCATTGTTGTCTTTATCTTCTTTTTGCCGTTTTATTTTCGTTACTTGTGGATCATCCCATGCACCTGTGATGGTGTACTGTTTTCGTAGTATGGTGTTAATTTTACTTGGCAGAGAATGAAAAATTTCGCCGGCCAGATATATCACTGCACCCAAGCCCACGCCAATAGGTCCAAATAAAGCACTGGCTACAGGCAAGCTATCAGATATTTTTGGCGTAATTGTCGCAATTTGGTCATAGTCCTGATCGACAAGGCCTGTCCTGCCAGAAACATCAATATTTACTGAGGGACCTGTCATTGCCAGATTGTTGGTGTACGCATTGCCATTATCGATATCGAAGTGACCTGCGATAAGATCAAAGACAAGGCCTTTACCAAATAAGTCGGAAAAATCCAATGAAAGTCTTCTTGGCAAAGTCTGTAGGCTCAATAGGCCAAAGAGTCTTCCTGCCGATGGATCGATGTCTGTGAATCGGCCTTTTTCTATATTCATGTGTAGATTGCCCGTGATATTACTGAGCGAAAATTCTACCGGTGCGCCTTGCCATTCG
>JBLHKO010000081.1:0-7374 GCA_047620145.1 Gammaproteobacteria bacterium
AACATACTTATGACCATTAATTAAGAGATTAGGGTGGCAAATTTATCATGAGGATACCCAGCCGCCAAACGTTGATTTTGCACTCTTATCATTAGAGTGCTAAATTTTGTATATTATTGTGTATATTAAGACTATAAATGCGTAACTTTTATAAGCGATCAGAACATTGATATTGGTATGACCCATCAGAAAAAATCTCCAGAACTGCCTGAACGCAGTCTGTTTCTATTCAAATCGTTAGTCGATCATTTTATTTTCGACGGTCAACCCGTCGGTTCCCGCACGCTGGCACGTGATCTGGGTCTGGATATCAGTGCTGCAACCATACGCAATGTGATGTCAGATCTGGAAGACATGGGTTTATTACATTCGCCTCATACTTCAGCGGGTCGTGTTCCAACCGCCAGAGGTTATCGCCTTTTTGTTGATAGTTTACTCCGCGTGGGAGATCTGGGTGCTGCAGACATCGATCGTATGGTTGAGGAAATGGAGTCGATCACAAACCCACAAAACTTGATGCAAAGAACCTCTTCAATGTTATCCGATATTACCCATTTGGCCAGTGTGGTTATGTTACCTCGCCTAGAACAGAGTAAATTGAATCAGGTAGAGTTTGTGTCACTCTCAGATAATCGCATCCTCGTCATATTCGTCATGAGTGATAATGAAATTCAAAACAGGATTATTCATACCGCACGAACATATAGTCCATCAGAACTGGAGCAAGCGGCCAATTATTTGAATAAGATGTTTTCAGGAAAAGAATTGAACGATATTCGTAAGAATATGCTGGCTGAACTTGAAAGTATGAAAGAAAACGTCAATAAGCTGATGCAGACGGCCATAGAGATGGCGCAGCAAGCCATTGATTCAAATCCAAAGGATGATTATGTGCTCGCAGGTGAAACTAACCTCATGGGAGTATCGGGGTGGGGAGATGTGGAAAAGCTCAAGCGTTTATTCGATACCTTCAATCAGAAAAGAGATATTTTGCATCTACTGGAACAGTCGATTAACGCCAAAGGTGTCCAGCTCTTCATTGGTGAAGAATCGGGTCATGAGGTTCTTGATGATTGTAGTATAGTCACTTCGCCTTACGAGTCAGAGGGCCAGATATTGGGTGTGTTGGGTGTGATTGGGCCCACACGTATGAATTATGAGCGTGTCATACCGATTGTTGATTTAACCGCAAAAATGTTGGGTTCGGCCTTGAATTCAAGATAAGCGGCCCCACCTGAGTCAATCAGTTAATAATAAACCAGTAAATTACCAGGCAGTCCCTAGATAAGCATGGGCTTCTTGTTGTTTTTAATAAAATGAACCAGCTTGAGGAAAGTCATGACAGGCAAGCAGAAGAAAGAAATTAGTCCAGAAGATGCAATATCGGGAGAAGTAATCTCCGCAGAAGAGTCTGTGGAAGTTGAGGATCAATTAGATGATGCAGATAGTCACCCAGATCCAGATGCATTCACATGGGATGAGGCAATGGAGACGGATACGTCTGCGGAAACAGATGCTGAAGATGTCACCATCGAATCGTTATCAGAACAGATAGAAGTATTAAAAACTGCTGCGGCAGATAGCCTGGATAAAGCGGTTCGTGCACAGGCAGAATTAGATAACGTGCGCAAGCGTACCGCTCGGGATATACAGAATGCCCATAAATATTCACTGGACAAATTTATTAACGAGTTGCTGCCGGTATTGGATAGCATGGAACTGGGCATAAATGCAGCGGACACTGTAGAGGATGTCAGCAGTTTACGTGAAGGCATGGAACTGACTATGAAGATGTTTAGTTCCTCGTTGGAAAAGTCCGGAGTCAGCTCTGTGGAACCTAAGAATGGCGATAAATTTAATCCTGATCAGCATGAAGCGGTGACCATGCAGGAAGTTGAAGACGCTGAATCAGGCACCATTGTTACGACACTACAGAAGGGTTATGAGCTGAATGGACGTTTGATCCGGCCGGCCATGGTGATTGTCGCGAAATAATTTTTGCGTCACTCTTGAAAAATAAGTCAACAGACGCATATAGCTAACATCAGTAAGAAATACAGACATTAATTTATTAATTTAGCAGTTTTTGGAGAATATCAAATGGGTAAAATTATCGGTATCGACCTCGGCACGACAAATTCTTGTGTCGCAGTATTGGAAGGCGGCAAGCCCAAAGTCATAGAAAATAGTGAAGGTGGAAGAACGACGCCATCAATCGTTGCCTATACGGATGGCGATGAGGTTTTGGTTGGACAATCGGCAAAACGCCAATCGGTCACTAATCCAAGCAACACATTATTTGCGGTTAAGCGTCTCATCGGTCGTCGTTTCGAAGACGACGTGGTACAGAAAGATATCGACATGGTGCCTTATAAAATAGTCAAGGCTGATAATGGTGATGCCTGGGTTGAAGTCAACGGTAAAAAAATGGCCGCACCAGAAATCTCAGCACGCGTGTTGATGAAGATGAAAAAAACGGCAGAAGAATATCTCGGTGAAGAAGTTACCGAGGCCGTAGTCACAGTGCCTGCCTACTTTAATGATTCGCAACGCCAGGCAACTAAAGACGCGGGCAAGATTGCCGGTCTGGATGTAAAGCGCATTATCAATGAGCCAACCGCTGCAGCACTGGCCTTTGGTATGGATAAGAAAGAAGGCGATGCCAAGATTGCAGTTTACGATCTAGGTGGTGGCACCTTTGATGTCTCAATCATTGAGATTGCCGAGATTGATGGCGAGCACCAGTTTGAAGTGTTATCGACCAATGGTGATACCTTCCTCGGTGGCGAAGATTTTGATTTGCGCATTATCGATTTCCTCTGTGATGAGTATAAAAAAGAGCATGGTGTTGATCTACATAATGATCCATTGGCCTTGCAACGATTGAAGGAAGCCGCAGAAAAAGCCAAGATTGAGTTATCTTCAAGCCAGCAAACCGATATTAATTTACCGTATATCACGGCAGATGCAACGGGTCCGAAGCATCTTAATATCAAGATGACGCGTGCCAAACTGGAGTCATTGGTTGAAGATCTGGTTAACCGTACTATCGACCCTTGTCGTGTCGCGCTGGAAGATGCTGGCCTGTCGATTACGGATATCACTGATGTAATTTTGGTCGGCGGGCAGACCCGCATGCCTAAGGTTCAGGAGAAAGTTCAGGAATTTTTTGGCAAGGAACCACGTAGAGATGTCAATCCTGATGAGGCAGTAGCATGTGGTGCTGCGATTCAGGCTGGCGTGTTGGGTGGTGATGTAAAAGATGTTCTGTTACTGGACGTTACACCATTGTCTCTGGGTATTGAAACCATGGGCAGTGTGATGACCAAGTTGATTGACAAGAACACCACTATTCCAACCAGTGCCAGTCAGACCTTCTCTACTGCTGAGGACAATCAAACAGCAGTGACCGTGCATGTATTGCAAGGGGAGCGTGAAATGGCCGCAGGTAATAAATCACTAGGTCGATTCGATCTATCGGATATTCCACCGGCATCGCGTGGCGTTCCACAAATTGAAGTCAGCTTTGATATTGATGCCAACGGTATCCTGAATGTCTCTGCCAAAGATAAGGCAACAGGTAAGCAACAGTCTATTATCATCAAGGCATCTAGTGGTCTGTCAGATGAAGAAGTTGACAAGATGATCAAAGATGCTGAAGCACATGCTGAGGAAGATCGTTTGGCTAAGGAGTTGGTTCAGTCTCGCAATATGGCTGAGAACATGATTCATGCTTCGAAAAAATCCATCGAAGAGTTGGGCGATAAGGCTGAAGATCAGGAGAAGACTGATATAGAAGCCGCGATTGCTGATGTCGAAGAAGCATTGAAGGGTGATAGTAAAGAAGCGATTGATGAGAAGACCACGAAGCTGACAGAGGTTGCCGGAAAATTAGCCGAACGTGTTTATCAGCAAAGTGCTGAGCAGGGACAAGCTGAGTCTGCTGAAACGGAAGGCGGTGCTGAATCTCAGGATGATGTAGTCGATGCTGAGTTTGAGGAAGTCAAAGACGACAACAAATAAAAGTCATTAATAAACCCCCACTGAAAGTAGGTGGGGTTTGACTAAAGTAGGTAAAGGCACAGCCTGAAAGAGATGTGATTTCTTTCGGGCTTGTTTGCGTGATGAATAATCAAAAATCTTGTTAAGATATACATATTGAAATAATTAATGGAATTCAGGATTAGAACATAAAGTAAAATGGCAAAACGAGATTATTACGAAGTGTTAGGCGTATCTAAAAACGCTACGGATGCCGAATTGAAAAAGTCATATCGACGTTTGGCGATGAAACATCATCCGGACAGAAATGAAGGTGATGAATCAGCTGAAGCAAAATTTAAGGAAGCTAAGGAAGCTCACGATATTTTGTCTGATGAGCGTAAACGCGCAGCCTATGATCAGTTCGGACATGCCGGCGTACAAAATAATGCTGGCGCAGGCCCAGGTGGTGCAGGCGTAGGTGATATTTTTGATAGCGTATTCGGTGATATTTTTGGTGGCGGTTCACGAGGTGGTGGTGGACAACGAGTATATCGTGGTGCTGATTTGCGCTATGACATGGAATTAAGTCTGGAAGATGCTGTTGCGGGTACGACCGTTAAAATCAGAATACCAAAACTTGTAGAATGTAAGGGATGTAGTGGTTCAGGGGCAAAGAAAGGTAGTAGTCCGGTAACCTGTCCTACCTGTGCCGGTCAGGGCCAAGTGAGAATGCAGCAAGGGTTTTTCTCATTGCAGCAAGCCTGCCCTCAATGCCGAGGTCAAGGTAAGATGATTAAGGATCCTTGCGCTACATGTCATGGGCAAGGCAGGGTGAAAGATACCAAAACGATTTCGGTGAAGGTGCCTGCAGGAGTAGATAATGGTGATCGAATTCGACTTTCAAACGAAGGTGAAGCAGGTGAAAATGGCGGGCCGCCTGGTGATTTGTATGTCCATATTAATGTCAAAGAACATTCTATCTTCAAAAGGAATGATACTGACCTTTATTGTGATGTTCCGATCAGTTTCACATCAGCCGCGCTTGGCGGGGAACTTGAAGTCCCAACTTTAGATGGTCGTATTAAACTAAAAATTCCGGCTGAAACTCAAAGTGGAAAGTTATTTCGTCTACGAGGCAAGGGTGTAAGATCGATTCGTAACTCATCAAAGGGAGATTTGTTGTGTCGTGCGATTATAGAGACGCCGGTGAATCTCACAAAAGAGCAAAAGGATATTCTGAAAAATCTTGAACGAACAATGGGTGAAGGTGGAACAAAACATAGTCCACAAGCTTCATCGTGGTTGAATGGCGTTAAGAAGTTTATTGACGGCATGACAAGTTAGAATATTAATTCAAAAGATATAAGTAGTTAATCAAATAGAGAAATATTCATGGCGATTAAAATTGGGGTCTGTGGTGCAGCGGGCAGAATGGGCAAAACCATTCTGGAAGTTTGTAATGAGACAGACAATGTCGAGATAGTTGCTGCCATTGAATATGCAGGCTCTTCTATGATCGGTATTGATGCCGGGGAGCAAGCAGGCATTGGCAAGATAGGCGTGATGATTTCAGATGACGTTGCCAAGATTGCAGATCAGATCGATGTTCTGATTGATTTCACTATTGCAACATCATTGACAGAAAATCTGGAAAAATGTCGTGCAGCGCGCAAGTGTATGGTGATAGGTACAACAGGCCTTGATGATAATCAAAAAGCTTTAATCAACAAAGCCGCAAAAGATATTCCTATCGTCTTTGCACCAAACATGAGTGTCGGGGTTAATCTTTGCTTAAAGTTATTGGAAATGGCAGCACGGGTGATTGGCGAAGAGTCGGATATAGAAATTATCGAAGCTCACCATAAGCATAAAAAAGATGCCCCTTCGGGTACGGCATTACGCATGGGTGAGGTAGTCGCCGATACGCTCGGCCGTAATTTGAAAGACTGTGCTGTTTACGGTCGCGAAGGTCTTACTGGCGAGCGTGATAAAACCACCATAGGCTTTGAAACGATTCGTGCAGGAGATATCGTTGGTGAACATACCGTTATGTTTGCATCAGCGGGTGAGCGTGTTGAGATTACACATAAAGCCACTTCCAGAAAAACCTTTGCCTCAGGTGCTGTCAGAGCAGCTCAATGGTTAGCTGATAAAGACAAAGGCTTGTTTGATATGCAGGATGTCTTAGGATTTTAATAAAAATTAATTGCCCTTAATTGGTAGGGCATCGTAATTTTGTAGATTACAAACTTCTTCAAACCACGGTGCTTTGTTTGCTATAAATAAATTGTGGACTGGTTTCTCTTTTGGATCATCATCCAATGTCCCTGCCGTAATAACCATTGCTCGGCCTGATTTTGCTAGCCAGGGTAAAGAAGAACCGCATTTAGTACAGAATGTTGTTGCGAAATGTTTTGCTTCAGGAGGTTCAAATCGGCCTAAAGATAATTCACCGCTCAGCCATTCAAATTGCGATGGTTCAATAATGATATTAGCTGCAAATGCTGACCCGGTGAATTTTCGACATCTCGAACAGTGACAATATTGAAATATTTTGATTGGGCCAGTATATTTATAAGTGACATCTCCACAAAGACAACTGCCTGATATTTCATTGTCTGTCATAAATATTACCTCATATAGTTAATAATTGAATTAGGTTAGTGGCTAAGAGTTATATTTAAAGTTTTCTTAATTGTTGTTTCATATCTTTAGCAGCCATGGCATATCCGCCATTCGATCCATCTAGAAAGTGGATATGGTCAGTGTCGTAATTGAAAACCAAACAAGTTATCAGGGCATTAGGCGAAGCGTGAACTCCGAAAACTATTTTTCTCTCCTTATGCAAATGATCTAAATAATTAGTCAATCGATTTCGTTGCTCTAAAGTTCCAGAAATGATCATTCGCAACACTTCATCAAATTTGCGGTAATCAGTGTTAGCAATAAGACTCTGTTTATATTGTCCCCAATCAGTATTTTCGGTTTTTATTTTCATATGCATTAAATATTTCCCTACATACGTTAAACACTTTAATTTCAAAGCATACATCCAGCGTTTACATGTATTATGGAAAGCGGATCGAATTCTAATTTCGTTAGAAAGATTCTCGAGTGAGCTTGTTAGCGATAATTGTTCTTGTCGTAGTGGATGGTGGGCCTCTTCATTTCCATAGATATCGAGTATCTTCTGAGAAACTTCATTATAGATAGTCTCTTTAGATAAAATATCCTGACCCAAAGTCTGTACTAGAATCGCAACGGTTTCTTCACTAGGACTGGGAATTTCATTCCAACGACATTCAAAACCTTCAAAACTACCACTTGCTTTAATTTCATCTTCAGAAAGTAAAAATGGATTATCCTTCCCAGAATCTTTCACTAAGGGTT
>JBLHKO010000082.1:0-7062 GCA_047620145.1 Gammaproteobacteria bacterium
GGATGGGAGTGAAAACCTTCCGCATATTTTGCTCATTGCAGATCAGGGCTATGGTGACTGCTTCCAATTTTCACGATACATTCCTCTGGTTACCCAACGGTGTAGACAAGTGACATTAATACGTAGTGAACCACTTGCACGTATATTTGATTCCATTCCATCGATTTCCTCAAGTCACTTAAAGTGGGAAGACACTCCGTTAACATCCGCTTACTGTACGCTATCCGGTCTACCAAGATTATTTTCAACGAGACCCAACACCATTCCTGAGTGTGCAGGAATTCTCAAAGCTGACAAAAAAGATGTGGCACGTTGGGAAAAACGGCTTCAAGAACCCGGAAACGACCCAAAAATTCGAATCGGACTGGCCTGGAGTGGACGCATGGAATTCGAAATCAATTATCTTCGTGCCGTGCCCTTTGAAAAACTTGAGACATTACTGGAAATCCCTAGGGTCCAATTTTTCTCACTTCAAGTTGGCTCACCTGCATCTCATGCAAAGAATAAAAATATCACCGACTTGTCATTGGAGTTAACAGATTTTGCTGAAACAGCAGCAGCGATGGAGGCCTTGGATCTCATTATCACAACAGATACCTCCGTCGCGCATTTGGCCGGAACACTCGGCAGACCCACGTGGGTTTTATTGAGTTATGCCCCTGACTGGCGATGGGGTTCTGAGGGAAGCACTGCCCCTTGGTACCCGACAATGCGATTATTTCGACAAGATCAGCCCGGTAACTGGCAAACCGTGATCGATACATGCAAAACAATGCTGCAAAACATTACGAGCGCCGATGATCCCCTTGCGGCTCTTTCATCAGTCATGCAGCAAGACAACGACGATACTTCTAATCCTTATGGATGAGCTCTACATCTAGTCAAAAATCACCTATACCCAAGATACTTGAGAGAGATAACTGCCGATTATTTAGCTTGACGACCTCTAGTCTCGGCTTGTTGAGCTTGTGCTCGAGCATTAAATAGCATGGTTTGCATTTCAGAAAGTTTCGCTTCAGCTTGCTTTAGGTATTCTCGAACATGCATGGCATCTCGTATGGCAAAATTTTCGGGAGCCGAGGTATCGACTAGCGATTGTTTTCGCTCTTCACTCAATTGTATCAATTCATTGACCTGCCCGGCACTGACACCCTGTGACAATAATAACTTATGCACATGATCCTCAACTTTCAGGAAGAAGTCGCCGTCACTTTCACCGTAACTTGCTATGGGTACAGCGCAATCGGTGAAATTAAGCCCATCCACACCAAGCCGATGCAATTTCTCCAGTATCTTATTACGGTAATTGTCTGATGTACTTAGAAGATCTATATTAATTGAACATTCACAATGTGGCTTCGCTGCAAGCATTGCATGGCACCACAGGGCATAAAAAAGTTTGTAGCTTGCAGTAGAATCAAGCATGCGATTTGTAAAATAAGCATGTTTAACAGCTGGATCCACGTTGTGGAATTCAGGAATTTTCAATTCTTTTTTTAGCGCCAATAAAAATTCAGGCAAATCTTTTGCACCAGATATAAATAGATTACGTGAATCAAAATAATGATCTCTTTTGTAAGACCACCATTGATCCCAAGGATTTCTCCATAAAAAAATATGGACTCCTGCAAATTCAGTCTTTAAACCTAAAACTCGTCCAGCTGTACGACAACATTGAAAAACAGCTCGTCCCTGTGCACCATTTCGCAATGCAGTGAAATAAGCAGTAACATCGGTGAAATCGTCTTTGCCCCTGGCAAAATATTGATCGTAAGAAAACCCCTCATGAAAATATCGTACAATCTCATCTGCAACTACATGAAACTCATAACTATGGGGTTTTTCTAATTTGGGGTGTCGGAGTATTTTATCTGCTCCCTCAACACCTACCAGCAATCCACCCGGCGTGCTCGCTTTATTGATTAGCCTCTCGTTAAGCGGTTCCTGATAACACCAATAACCTGAATCCGATCGGCGAAAGACATTAAATAGATAAGTGCTACCGGCACGAAATAGCGAGTGAATGAAAATAGGGGATGCGTGCTGATTTTCCATTAGAACAATATCCTGAAGAGGGGCTGATTAATTGAGGTTTTTCTTCATTTGCGATCAACCTGCAAAGGCAATAGTAACAATTGCTGTCGTATTATTAGAAGACAGGGTGAATATTCGGATCGTCCTTCTTGAGCTTTTCCATTTTTTTGCGTAATTTATCATTCATCGGTTTCCGTTTTTGCTCTCCTGTCCCAGCTTTTGAGTCTTTTTCTTGCGGTATCGATATCGATTTGTCTTTCTCTATGTCGCCCATCAATAGTTCTCCCAGAGTTATTTTGCGCATAGGGAATACGAAGATTAAGTCACATCAGCTTGATGAAAGCAATATCAAACCTGCACAAACGGTATTGACAACTTAACTCAGGAACCTCTATATAAGTCACTTCTTTAGTCATGCTGGTGAATACCAACACACCCTGCAAGGGGGTGGCCGAGGTCCAGTAGACAATTGTTTAAAATGACGGAGCTTTTAATTTTTTGATTTAATCAGAGGTTCCCTTAATCTGTCCCTGAAAAACGGAGCGTTTTTCAGGCTGAATTCCCAACATGGAGATTTATAACCCATGATACCTGGAAAGGTTATTGGTAGGCGCGATTGGACTCGAACCAACGACCCCCACCATGTCAAGGTGGTGCTCTAACCAGCTGAGCTACGCGCCTAAAATACTTCGCCTCTCAAAACATCTACCCTCTAAGAGGCGGCATAGGATACAAAACTTACCCCTAGTAGGACAAGAAGTTTCGTTTGATAGGGCTAAAATAAATAAAATTTGAATCAGGCAATTTTCAATCTTGATAAACCAAGACTATGATCCTGACAAAGTTTAATTTCATCTCTTAATCTGGCTGCCTCTTCAAATTCCAGATTACGAGCATGCTGATGCATTTGTTCTTCCAGCTGCTTTATCTTCTTCGTGGCTAACGCAGGTGTTAGTACCAAGTATTCTCCAGCTTGTTCGGCAACCTTATCTAATTGCTGTCTCGCCCTCGATCGATCGCTGCGCGCGCCCACCATAATATCGGCAACTGATTTAATAATACCTTTCGGTGTGATGTTGTTATCTTGATTGAATTGCGCCTGCTTTTCTCGACGCCGACGTGTTTCATCCATCGCACGCTGCATCGAACCCGTTTCTTTAGCTGCATACAAAATACCCTTGCCATTAATATGCCTGGCGGCACGTCCAATTGTCTGTACCAGGCTGGTTTCGGAACGTAAGAAACCTTCTTTATCAGCATCTAAGATGGCCACCAACGACACCTCAGGGATATCCAGACCTTCTCGAAGCAAGTTTATACCGACCAGCACATCAAACTCACCCAGACGCAAATCCCGTATAATCTCGACCCTTTCAATCGTATCGATGTCTGAGTGTAAATAACGAACGCGCACATCATGCTCGGCTAAATAATCGGTAAGATCCTCAGCCATTCTTTTGGTTAATGTGGTGACCAGCACTCGTTCATGCAGACTAGCTCTGAGATAAATCTCGGAGAGTAAATCATCCACCTGTGTTTCAACTGGCCTGACTTCTACAACAGGATCAAGCAAGCCTGTTGGCCGTACCACTTGTTCAACGGTATTGTCTGAGTAGCCTAGTTCATATTTCCCTGGTGTTGCGGACGTATAAATCGTTTGCGGCGCAAGTTTTTCAAACTCATCAAATCTTAGCGGCCGATTATCCAGCGCAGAGGGTAATCGAAATCCATATTCCACAAGATTTTCCTTTCTAGATCTATCACCACGGTACATACCGCCCAGTTGAGGAATCGTGACATGACTTTCATCAACAATAAGCAAGCCATTCGCAGGCAAATAATCAAATAATGTCGGCGGTGGCTCACCCGGTGCTCGTCCGGACAAATAGCGAGAATAATTTTCTATACCTGAGCAATAACCAATCTCCAGAATCATCTCGATATCAAACCGGGTACGCTGTTCGAGGCGTTGTGCTTCAACCAACTTATTCAGCTCGTTGAGTTGGCTCAGACGCTCTTTCAGTTCTACTTTAATCTCTTCAACTGCATCAAGGAGTATTTGTCTCTGCGTTACGTAATGCGTTTTAGGATGAATGGTGATCCTCGGGATTTTATTCAGAATCTCTCCCGTTAATGGATCAAACCAGGCCAGACTCTCAATTTCGTCGTCGAATAACTCTACTCGAATGGCATTGCGCTCGGATTCGGCCGGAAAAACATCAATCACATCACCACGAACGCGATAGGTGCCTCGTTGTAATTCGACATCATTCCGCTTGTATTGAATTTCGGCCAAACGACGTAATAAATGACGCTGGTCAAGTTGATCACCCACATCCAAATGCATGACCATACTCAAATAGGTTTTGGGATCTCCAAGGCCGTAAATAGCCGACACAGTCGCGACGATGATTGCATCTGGCCGTTCTAGCAGGGCCTTTGTAGCGGACAACCTCATCTGTTCAATATGTTCATTTATAGAGGAATCCTTTTCGATATAAGTATCACTCGCGGGGACATAGGCCTCAGGCTGATAATAGTCATAATAAGAAACGAAATACTCGACCGCATTCTCAGGAAAAAATTCTTTCATTTCACCATAGAGCTGAGCAGCAAGCGTCTTATTATGCGCGAGTATCAATGTCGGCCGCTGTACCTCCTCGATAACATTGGCGATGGAATATGTCTTACCAGAGCCGGTGACCCCCAAGAGTACTTGGTGAGCCAATCCGTCCTTCAGACCTTGTAAAAGAGATTCTATCGCGGCAGGTTGATCCCCGGCTGGCTGGTACTCTGAGATTAAGTTGAATTCTTTATGCATTTACTATTTGTTGTAATGATTGTTTCAAGTATATTACATGCCTTTCAATTACACGTAGAATTTGAGGAAGCAGAATTGGACGTAAAGATATCACAACGCGCTAACAGCATTAAACCTTCGCCAACACTGGCTGTCTCTGCAAAAGCCGGAAAATTAAGGGCTGAGGGACGAGATATTATTAGTCTTGGCGCCGGCGAACCGGATTTCGATACTCCCGAACACATCAAAGATGCCGCTATTCAGGCTCTAAAAGAAGGATTTACAAAATATACGGCCGTGGGCGGCACTGCCGGATTGATCAAGGCCGTTATCCAGAAACTCAAAAAAGAGAATCAGCTGGAATACAAGGCTGAGCAAATCCTTGTCTCCTGTGGCGTTAAACACAGTCTATATAATCTGATGCAGGCCCTGTTAAATCCGGGTGATGAAGTTATTATTCCGGCACCCTACTGGGTATCTTATCCAGATATGGTCAAATTAGCCGGCGCTGAACCGGTGATTATCAAAACCAATGCTGAAAGCCATTTAAAGATCACGCCTGAGCAGCTAGAGGCTGCTATTACTAATAAAACAAGGCTGTTAATCATTAATAGTCCATCCAATCCAACAGGTGTCTGTTATACGACGGATGAGCTTGCGACACTCGGCAAGGTACTGAGCAATCATCCTGATGTTATTATTGCGACTGATGATATTTATGAACATATCCTCTGGGGTCAGGAACCATTTAAAAATATCGTCAATGCTTGCCCTCAGCTATATGACCGTACTGTTGTTTTAAATGGAGTATCCAAGGCATATGCTATGACAGGATGGCGCATTGGTTATGCAGCTGGCCCGGCATCCCTGATAAGCTCGATGGAGAAAATTCAGTCTCAAAGTACCTCAAACCCAACATCGATTGCCCAAGTGGCTGCACAGGTAGCGATGGAAGGTGACCAATCCTATATCACCAAAAGCAACAAAATTTTCCAGGAACGCCATGATTTTGTGTACGAAAAACTAAACAAAATTGATGGCATAGAATGTCATGCCTCTGAAGGCACTTTCTATGTTTTTCCAAATTTCCAGGGCGTCATCGATCGCATGGAAAATATCAACAATGATATAGAACTTGCTGAATATCTTCTGGAGCAAGGAGAAATTGCCTTGGTTCCCGGCTCTGCATTTGGCGCTCCGGGATATATGCGCATCTCATTTGCTACCAGCATGGAAAATCTGCAAAAAGCTATGGAAAGGCTAGAAAAAGCTCTAGCATAAATATAGATCAGTTTTATTTACGTAACGGTTGACCAGTATTGGTCACATCAGTAACATGCGCGTTCCTATTCCTCGGTAGCTCAGTTGGTAGAGCGGATGACTGTTAATCATTAGGTCGGCGGTTCGAGCCCGTCCCGAGGAGCCAAACAAAAAAAGGGTTCACATAAGTGAACCCTTTTCTGTTTATATTCGTGAAAAATCAATTAATTCTATTTCTAAAGAGTCTACAAATAACCTTTATTTGACAGATAAGTTGAAAATTCATCTTTTAACTCAGGATGTTTAAGCGCATATTCAACAGTTGCCTGCAAATACCCCAGCTTTGAACCACAATCGTATCGTTTCCCTTCAAAAGCCAAACTGTATACTTGTTCTTTCTTTATTAATTCCGCAATCGCATCTGTCAGCTGAATTTCATTACCAGCACCAACTTCAATTTTTTCCAGTAGATTAAATATTTCTGGTGTTAAAATATATCGACCGACAACCGCCTTTGTAGAAGGTGCTATAGAAGGGTCTGGTTTTTCTACAATACCGTTAAGTTTTCCAATCTGAGGATTTATTTCATCTGAGCTCACTATTCCATATTTATTAGTATCTTCCTTTGGTATGTTTTCAACCGCAATCACACTACTTTTATAAGTTTCAAAAACATCTAACATTTGTTTCAAACAACCTCGAACTCCATCAGCAATCAGATCGTCGGCCAGCAACACCGCGAAAGGCTCATCGCCGACAGCCGCACGTCCGCATAATACAGCATGTCCCAACCCTAGCGGCTCTGCTTGTCTGATGTCAATACAGTTCACATCTTTAGGTAATATATTTTGGACCAGTTCTAGCATTCTGAATTTATTATGTTTTATTAATTCATTTTCCAGTTCATATGCCTTATCAAAATGGTCAGAAATTGATCTTTTTGTTCTACCAGTCACAAAAATTAAATC
>JBLHKO010000083.1:0-6945 GCA_047620145.1 Gammaproteobacteria bacterium
TATCACGAACTGTTTTTTCTACACTTCGAGTTTCTTTCATCATCGTTTCCTTTTCAGTGAACGATGAGCTAAAACTATCTCTTAAGCAATCAGGCTAATTGGTCCAACTAGTGCTGACGGGATACAGCAAAGGATAGTTTTTTCAAACGGTTTTTTACAAAAATAAAAATTAATGGTGCAGCAAAAAAACTAGGTTATGAGAAAATTAGTGACATGGATGTTTTATATAACCTTGAAAAGGCATCTTCTCTACATGACTCAATTGTTCCACTGTCAGAACCTTTTGAGGAAGATAATATTTGGCAAGGGTGGGAGACAACCCCGGATAGTTTAAGTGACGCTGCCAAGCGAGGAAAAGCAGCCTATAAAGCTTTAGCGGATATAATTGGTTTAACTGATGATCCCGCAGTCGTGCTTACTGCTGTCAAGTCCAAGCTTATTGATGGACGTGATTTTCTTGATAGCTCCAAGCTCATTAATCATAGAAATGAATTTAAGAAACGGTGGGATGCTTACGTTTCAGTTGCAGCTGAAACCGTGAAGCTGGAGCTTGATTTTAGTGAAAGCGATGCCTATGAACAGGTAGTTCCTGCTATAGATTTGCTGATTTCCAGCGCTGTTAAATTTAAGTCATGGAGTGAGTGGTTGGCGGTAAAAGAGACCGCGAAGGCCTATCAACTTAACACGCTTACCACTGGTCTTGAGGCACGAACTATTTTGCCAGAAGATGCAGAGGATCAAGTGTTCACTGCGTTTTGTCGCTGGGTTGCTCCTCAATTAATTGATGAGTGCGATCAGTTACGCGAGTTTAAGGCCTCAACACATGAGCAATTAATAACTGAGTTTAGGCAGATTGATGCCGAGGTTGCTCAAACAACCAGCGCTTACGTAGCTGCCATTGCAGCACAGACTGTACCCGACCCCTTTGCTAAAGACAGTCCCAAAGAATATGGAGTGTTAGCAAGAGAGCTCCAAAAGAAAACCAGACACAAGCCTGTGCGATCTTTATTTAATGAGATGGGTTCGCGCTTGTTGGATTTGTGTCCTTGTATGATGATGTCGCCTTTATCGGTAGCTCAATTTCTGCCCTCTGGTTTTAATGGTTTTGATCTAGTTGTCTTTGATGAGGCCTCCCAGATGACTACTTGGGATTCAGTAGGTGCTATCGCCAGAGGCAAGAACGTCATTGTTGTTGGTGATCCGAAGCAGATGCCACCAACAAGTTTCTTTAGTGGTGGTGTGAATGTCGATGACCCCGATGAGGAAGATCTCGAGTCAATATTGGATCAGGCACTAGCAGCTCGATTACCGCATCTTAGGTTAAAAGGACATTATCGTAGCCGCCATGAAACCCTAATAGCATTCTCGAATAGTAAATATTATGAGAATTCTTTAATGACGTATCCCTCTTCAGATACCAAAGAATCAGCGGTGACTCTACACAGAGTAGAAGGTATATATTCAAAGGGTAAAGGCCGAAATAATCCTATTGAAGCAAAAGCTGTTGTAAACGAAATTGTTAAGCGTCTAACTAATCCTGAGAGCTGTAAGCAGAGCATAGGGGTGGTTACGCTAAATACAGATCAACAGAGAACAATAGAAGATTTACTGGATGATGCTCGCCGAGAACATCATGAAATTGAGACTTACTTTAAATCCACTGATACGTATGATGGTGTTTTTGTAAAAAATCTTGAGTCAGTACAGGGTGATGAACGAGATATCATTATTTTAAGTTTAGCCTACGGACCGACTGAAGCTGGAGGGCGTGCCATGAGCATGAATTTTGGCCCACTGAATAAATCTGGAGGTGAGCGAAGATTAAATGTTGCTATAACTCGAGCAACCAGTGAAGTATTGGTGTTCTCGAGTTTCGATTCATCAATGATTGATTTAAGTCGGACGTCGGCATTGGCAGTAGAACACCTTAAGCACTATTTGGAATTTGCTGAGAAAGGACCAGTTGCGTTGTCGGAACAATCGACAGCTGCTTACGGCGTTGATCAATTCGATAGTGATTTCGAACAGGCGGTGGCTTGGGCTTTACGTGATAAGGGCTGGAAAGTACAAACCCAAATTGGAGTAAGTAAGTTTCGGGTTGATCTCGGTGTTATTCACCCAGACTTTCCCGGTGTGTACTTAGCGGGTATAGAGTGTGATGGGGCAACCTATCACGGATCGCCGTCAGCAAGAGATCGTGATCGAGTACGCCAGTTAATTCTGGAGAATCTCGGTTGGAGATTAGTTCGCCTGTGGTCTACTGATTACTTCCAGGATCCCGATGAAGCAATATCACGCATTGACCGTCGACTAAATGACATCTTAGCTGTGGATCGCACCAAAGCTGAATTAAAAGAAGACATCGTTCCTGTCGAGGTCCAGGAGGAGCCTGAAGCCGATAATATTCTATATAATGTAAACTCGGAGAGTTATAGCGAACAATCTGAAGCTGAGATTAAAATATCGGAGAGCCTGCCGAATTCGGTAACAGGCGCATATGATCACTCTCGCTATTTTGACCATAATTACAAGCCAACGCTCATAAAGATCGCAAAGGACATTCTAGAAGAGAAAAATGGTATTACTCTTCACGAGCTAGCATTGGATATCGCAAATCTGCATGGTTTGTCTCGTACAAGCAAAAAGCAAATGAAACATATCATTGCTCTTGTTAAACCTTGGGCAGGGTTGGTTCGTGATGGAGTGCATAAGCCAATTGTTTGGTCTCGTCCAGAAGATATAGTTGATGAGATACCTTGGAGGGGTCTTAATGCCTTCGGTTATGAGCGAGATTGGACCGAGATTCCATATGCTGAAGCAAAAGGTTTGGCTCGCGTAGCTATTCAGCAATCACCGAGTTCCCCGGTTAACTATATATGTGAAGTATTCAAGTTAAAGCGACGATTCGAAAAAACGCTAGAGCAATTTCAGTTATGGGTAGATGATGTGAAAGCGGTCTAAAATAATATTTGACGAAGATCATACGATTCAAGTCCCTCTTAACATTGAGAGCACGTTTTGCCCCAGATATTTTGATGGTTTACAGGCTGTAAGTCGTCAGAAGATATGGGACACAAAGGTCTAAAAGTTAAGAGAGACTTTCAACCATTATAGTCTTGTTTTATTGATTCACACATCAAGCAAGGCACGTTGAGATGGCCGCGGAAATAAACGACATTCAGATACATCATTTATCTGGGAGCTTGCCTGCTCATGTTTAGGACATTCATGCTTACCAATCTAGAAGATTACTTTCGTTAAAATGAGTTAACACATTTATCAGTCATTTATAACAGTATTCATTGCAAACTCAACGACGCTATCAGCATCATCAGCATTCACTAATGGCATCACACCAACGCCATTACGGTCGATGTAATCTTCAGCTGTGAGCTCTGGTGCCTCCTGTGTATTGGGTGACAGTAGCATTGAGCGTGAAGCTCTTAAGTCGCCGTGCCTAACAGCATCGTGATAGATATGCGCTGATTCCATTGCCTCCATCAGATAACTTCGCTTGGTGCGGTATTTGGCGTCCAGACATAAATACCGTAATTGTTGGTCATCTGCATACTCGAAGATTAAATCGGGGATACGTTCCCTGCTAATCGTGCCATAGCCATGCGAGCCTGTCTTGAGAGATGGGCACCTGGGACGTTATTTGGTGTCAGCGCATCATTATCGAGATAGTCGACAGCGCGTCTTTGTGTCTTGGAAAAATGCGGTAGCGATATAGGTTGAAATACGTTGAAGAAATTTTCGGTTAGATTAGTTAACTTGTCAGTTACCAACAGAAGTATAATAATAAATTCTATTTATGAATGGATTCTGTCAATTCCAGTATTATGAGGAGAATTAGATGAAAAGAGAAAAAGTAATACGAATATGTATTATAAATATCCAGGCAATTTTTATTTTATTGTTAGGACCCACACAACTTATAAATGCACAAATTCCAGACGTTCTTATTAATTGGCCAGACATAATTTATATCAATGGTGTAATAGTAACGATGGACGATTCAAGAATAAATGATAATCCAGGGTCGATTGTTCAAGCCATGGCTGTAAGAGATGAGAAAATAATAGCACTTGGAACAAGCGAAGAAATTCAGAAAATGAAGGGGCCAGAGACCGAGGTAGTAAATCTCCAGGGTAACCAGGTTTTACCTGGTCTCATTGACAGTCATAAACACATCATGTGGGGCGCTGAAGCCAGGGCAACCAATATCTTTAATTTGACCCAGACTGTTGTCGGTTATCGCCTTGAGTTACTTGTGGAGAGGACTCCAGAGGAAATGCTTGCTAAGGTTGAAGCAGCTATTAAACAATTGCGAGCGCGGGTAGATGTAGGAATTGATGATTGGATTGATATATCACTAATAACTGATACCAACAAAGGATACCCATCGATTTCAACGGTATCCAATATGATGGATACTCGAGATCCTGCTGACTCAGAAATAACTCAGGAAGACCTTAACAATATTGTTTCTGATCGTATGTTCCAACTTGATAGTGGAGGAGGGATATTCAGCAATTCAGGGGACTTCGATATTGGTACATGGGTCAATATTTCTGCTGGCCCTGACGGCGCAGCAGAATTCAAAGCGTTGTTCAAGGTAGATGAGTGGGTGGAGTGGGACTATTCAAGCAGGGGGCAATAAAATGAAATTTCAAAAAATTAATATTGTGATGAACGCTGTTTCTTTTACTATTGTAGCAGTAATTCTAGCCACTTTTGGGCCTGCGTCTCAAGTATTAGCAGCTCATAGGGTTGATCTATTAAATACATATGGTTGGGAGCGTACACAAGAAAAATGGACCAGTATGAATATGGCCGCAGATAAAATGTCATATGGTATGCAGAAAGCGTCGGAGCGAGGTCTGCTAAAGGCTTCACCCATTACAAGGGAGTTAACGTTAAGTTGGATAGAACAACCTGACCCGTATCAGTTTGGAGAGGGTGTTAAATCTACAGCGTTTGACAGTGGTATATGGAATACGGGAACGACTCAAATCAGTACACGACTGGATACCCCGAAACAGACAACGGGATATTATGATCTGTTCCGTTATGAGGGTCGCCTACCATATCGATTTAGTTGGAATATGTGGCAACACGCATTACCCTCTATTGATCCTGAAGTGGCAAAGGCACTTTATGCCACGATAGGTTATATGGGGACTGGGATAGAGTACAACCCATGGATTTGGCTTTTAGGTGCGGGTTCGGAAGGGGATGGCGATTCTGTCACCCGTGCCTGTCTAGGCCCGGATATTCCTGCACTCCCCGGCAAGGAAGACTTTGTCAAAAATGAACTTGAACAGTGCCCTGCATGGATAAGAGGTGATTTTGAAAATATGGAAGCATCTGGTGAGGGTATGTTGAATGCACTTAATGCAGGCTGGCGATTTGTCGGAATGCATGGAATTGGTAGCCATTTAATTCGCCTGTTTGTTCAGAGATTGGAAGAGTCTATGGCAAAAAATCCAGATTATATGACGCTGGAACGTGTTCGATCGATGAGACATGGTTTTTCTCATGGAACCATGCTTGGTAAAGTGCCAGATGTGGTTGATATGGCAATTAAATATAATTTATATCTTCCTATCGACGTTGAACGATCCTTAACAGATGAAACCGAAGCAATACCTGAATTTTACGGTCCTGAAGGTTTCGAATTTCTTTCACCTGTAAATAGTCTGATTGATGCAGGAGTGAAAGTACTATCTGATACAGGTGGTGGTAGCCTTCATGATGTTGAAGTGTTTGTCACCAGGATACATCCACAAACGGGTGAAGTGTTTAATCCTGATGAACGTGTTGACAGGGTTACATCGTTTAAACTACATACTATTGCACCTGCTGAGTTTGCCTTCGCGGAGACAAAAACGGGAACACTCGAGGTAGGTAAATACGCCGACTTCATGGTAATAAATAAGGACTTTCTTGACCCTGTTGACGTGCCTGATACTGAGATTGGTGAAATTGATGTATATATGACGGTTATTGGTGGGGCAACGGTTTGGACAAACGAAATTGCACCTGATGAATTTAAGCAACTACCACATATTTACGGACGTGAGTACGAGTTGCATAGAAAAGCTAACTATCAACTTGGTAGCACACCGTAGTAACAATAGACGCATTGTTGTAAGAGACAGAACATCTATAGTTATAATTAAAAGGCTGTAGTTTTTTATTATAGCAATATTTTAATTGGCGGCTCAGTATCGTAAATGTGGTCAGGGTGTATGCCATGATGCAAGGGAATGTTTATGTCGTGCCCTATGATATTGTCGTGGTAGTTACACAATTCCTTCGTTATCACCTGTATTTATACCTAGTGAAACAGTAGAAGAATGAAGAGCGTTCGCAGGAACTTGTTGAAAAATATTGAAAAAGGAATTGTAGGATAATTAATAAATAAACAGTAATATTTAACTCCACTACCTGTAAAGGAGAAATAAATGAATTTATCTAGACGCAATTTATTAAAAACTGCAAGTGTCACAATGACTGCAGTGGGGGCATGGGTTGCATCAATTTTTCCAGAAAAGGTCGCTGCTCACGGTTATGGGCACGGTTATGTCAATGCTCAAGATCATGTAATAACTATGGGAGAATCTTTTTTTCGAGTAGATGATCAGGAAAATAATGCTCAGTTAACATTAGAGGCTGGTAAAATGTACATGCTCGTCCTGAAAAATGAAGGCCAGGTCAGACATGAAATACGTTTTGGCCGAGATCTTCTCCATGAAGAACAAATATATAACGAAGATCTAATTGGATATGGAAGTGAAGATCGAGGGGCGCATGGATCATTTTCAGTCATGCTCAGGCCTGGTGAAAGCTGTACTTTGTCGTTAGTAATCCCGACTAACAGGGTAGGGGAATGGGAAATTGGTTGCTTTATGCCAGGTCATTACTCCTTTGGACAGCACG
>JBLHKO010000084.1:0-6862 GCA_047620145.1 Gammaproteobacteria bacterium
ATTTAATATTGTTACGCGTGGAAATGAAAACCAGTTGTTCTTTTCGGATTTTCATCAGTGGGGAGACAACTTTCGTAAAAATCTGTTAAGAACACTGGCACAAAATCTATCGTCAGCGCTGGGTACTAATGATATCGGCACACCTATTAACCGAACATTGTCAGTAGCGGATTATCGTGTACAAGTACATATCGAACAATTTGAACGAAATTACGATGGATACGTAAAATTAGTAGCCCGATGGCAGGTCTCGACAGAAAATAGCGCAGATCAAATTATCACACATAAGATCGAATTGATTAGCCCTGATATAAATGCAATTGATGAATATGAAAATATTGTATATGCAATGAAAGAATTATTTGGACAACTTAGCAAAAGGGTTGCCGAATCTATAAACCAACAAAAAGAAGACACAGGTTAGCTCGGCTATGCTATTCATTCGCACATTTTTAATAGTGCTTGGCTTCATGGTTTGTTTTGATGTCTCTGCACAATCGTCAGACGAGCTTAATGGTGGTGATATTATTCAATTAGTGCAGGATAAAATGCATGTGGAGATGGCTGTTTACGAAGAACTCTCGGTAATTCTTACGGATGAATCAGGAAATCGTGATACACGACAGTTGCGCAAATATGTCAGATTAACTGATCAATTAATGAGTAAATATTTACTGGTTTTTGATTCTCCAGAAGAATATCACGGTGTTGCATTACTCGTTAATCATCAAACTTATAAAGATCCAGATATTACTGTGTATCTCCCTGCATACGGTGAGATATTTAAACATACAACTATATGGAAACATGGAGAAACGTTATTCGGGACGGATTTTAGTATAAGAGATTTAGTTGGTGGCCTAATTGATAATTATCAATTTGTTCGTCGCGAAGATAGAAAAATTGAAAATATTTCCTTTTATGTCGTTGATGTGTTCTTGCAAGATGTTGATCCTGCATCAGCATCACCAATAATGAAGCATTATATTCAACAGGATAAATTGACAATAACGCGTACAGATTATCTGGATCGCAATGGAAAAATTGTAAAACAAATGACTATGCATAATCTCAGCAATACATCAAAAAATACCTGGAATGCAGCAATGATTCTAATGATAGATCGACAAAGAGATCACAGTACCCTAATTAAGGTGAATAAAAGAATTCTTTCAGAAGATTATGTGCCTGAAGAAGTTTTTACTAAAAATTGGCTTTATGAAAACTATCCTCCTTTGGATGTTGAGCCGTTGGATGACGATGAGCTTGAAACAGAATTAATGGATGCAAGTAATACTGTGCTGGACAAATCACTGGTAATCATGCGATCAGAACAACAATAAAAAGATGTTACAAAATCTATATCTAATAGGCGTCAAGTATCGACAGACAGTATTGCTGTCAATCATTGCTATTACAGCATTTTTTATTGCCGGTATACCACGACTTGAAATTGATACTGGAATCGATAGCCTGATCGCCGCCAATGATCCAGATAAATTAGTGTATCAACGAGCGCTGGAGGAATTTGGAACCGACGATAAGATATATATATTTATTGAAGATGCCAATCTCTGGTCACTTGAAAAGCTGGCAAATATAGAAAAGATTCATAACGATATTGATCGCATTGACGGTATAGACAATGTTGCCAGTATTTTTAGCTTGCGTAGCCTGCAAAGTATAGATGGCTCGTTAGAATCCGGACCTGTTATAGACCATGCCATGGAATCACAGGCCGAAGTGGATACATTGCGAGAATTTTTGTTGCAAAATAAATTATTTGTAGATGATTATTTTTCTGATCATGGAAGAGTCATGGCCTTTGTCGTCACGATGGACAACGTCAGGGTAGAGGGGTTTGAGATTGAGCGACTATATAATGATATAGAAACCATAATAAATAAATATCAGGGAAATTTTCAATCATTAATCCAGATTGGTGATCCACGAATTTATACAGAACTTAAAAATCAACTGTCTGGTGATTTTCTGTTTCTAGGGTCAGTATCAGCCATCATTGTATTTATTACGATAATAATATTTGTGCGCAGTTTTCTTGCAGCTGCTATCCCAATGATAACTTCATCAATCGCCATCATCTGGACCTTTGGCCTGCAAGGCTGGTTCGGGATGCCAATTGGTGTACTTAGTACCATGCTGCCATCACTTATTATTATTATTGCGGCAACTGCAAATATACATATTGTGCTGGGTTATATCAGATGTCTGGGTAGAGAGCCTGAGGCGAGCCATGAAGAAATAATGCGTAAAGTGGCTAAACGTACCGGCATATCATTCTTGTTAACCCTATTAATAATATTTATGGGATTAGCAAGTAACATGTTTAGTTCTATTGGTTTGATTCAGAATTTTGCTATTGCTTCCACCTTTGCAATTTTAGTCAACGGTATAATAACAGTATTGTTTGTTCCTGGTTTGTTGGCTGGCTTTCAAAGAGCTTCAACAAATTTTATAGAAAACAGAAACGAGGCTGACAAATTTCCTGGAAAGTTGATTTCATTTTTTCGTAATTCAAGTAACCGTTGTCCTAGAATGATATTGTTTGTTACTGCATTACTCAGTATCTTCTTCTTCTATCATGCCTCTACCTTTTTCGTCACCAATGACCCAGTATCCTATTTTTCTGAAAATCAGTTACTCGTGCAAGACTATAATCGTTTGCATGATGAGTTAGCTGGGGCGAATACATTTTTTATTACACTAGAGTCTAATTCAGCGAAGGCATTTCTGGAACCACGTAATATTGAAAAGCTCGCTCAGATACAGGAATTTGTTCGTGGGCAAAATATTTTTGATCAAAGTAGGTCTTTGGCAGATTTTTTGAAATACGTGCATCTTGAAATTGCGGGCGAACAACCCGGCATGGCTTTGCCGAGGACGCGTCAATTGGTTGCACAATATTTAATCCTGTTTCATCGTAGTGAATTGCAGAGTTATGTCAGTCAAGATTATAGTCGGGCAAATATAATTGTTCGCCATAATATCAATGATTCTCAGATATTAAATCAACATATTTCGGAACTTGAAGGTGTTGTTAGTCAGATAGCAGGAGCTGAATTAGTTTCCAGTGTGGTAGGTAAAAATTTGATGGTTAATCAGGCAGCAGAAAGCCTGAAACATGCACAAATCAATGCGTTTGTAATCCTCGTGATGCTTATTTTTATCGTTGTCTCTGTATTATTTACGTCATATAAGGGTGGGTTAATTGCAATTGTACCTGCCATCGTACCCGTGGCGATTATGTTTGGTGTAATGAGTATGCTCAACATCCCTTTAAATCCTGGTACTGCAATGGTTGCGGTCATTGCAGTTGCATTGGCTGTGGATGGTACAGTGCAGTTATTAACTCGCTATATAGAACATTGTAGGAGGTCGTCTGATTATATAGGGGCAGTAAATCTGGCGGTTAATGAAGTTGGTCCATCATTGATTATATTTGGCGTGGCACTTTCTCTAGGATTTGGCATTTTAGTATTTTCAAAGTTTACTGTGGTGGCACAATTTGGCGCTTTAATCACCGCAACCATATTATTGTCTATATTCACCAATCTAATAATCACCCCGATTCTTATGTCAAAAATTAGATTGGTAGGTTTGTATCAGATCCTGTCAATGTCAGTGGATGAAGATACAATTGGTACCTGTACTCTGTTTCGAAATATGACTGAATATCAACGACGTAAGGCGATATTGATATCTGAACTGCATGAATTCCAGGCTGGGGACTTATTAATTGAACAAGACACCGTTGGTCGCAGTATGTATCTAATATTAACGGGTGAAGCTGAGGTGGCAAGACGTGATAATGGGCAATCTCATACCCTCGCAACACTGGGTGCTGGACAAATATTTGGTGAAATTGGATACATACGTGAGACAGAACGAACTGCGGATGTACGTGCTAAAACTGACATTACAGCCTTGATATTTGATTATGAACGTCTACAAAAAGATTTAAAATATTTCCCCAATATCGTTGCGAAACTAAATTTCAATATCAGTTACATCCTTGGCAAACGCCTGGCCGATATGGTGGAACAATCGAAGTCGTGACGCGCCAAGAGGGATAGAAGTGGGCGCTGGATAGAGCAGCTAAAACTACCTGCCTGATAAAACCATGGCCCTAATTTTTGATGCTCAAACTTTGCAGACCTCTCGTTCCGCCGGTGCGATACATTTCGTCGCTGAGTTGCACTCTTCCAAAAGCGTCTTTGCGTGATTTAGCTTGGTATCGAGACCGGTGCATACATACCTGCCTCAGCCGAAACCTTACCCACCAGCGCATAACATCTGTCACCAACAATGGTACCTAGGCCGTAAAAAACAACCATCGGCAGGGTAATACTGCGTTTTAGGGTTACTGCCTGTTCAGTTGGCTTCATTGCTAACAATCAAATCCAAAAATGATCGCGTAACTAATCGTAATCTCGGTGCTTAAGGTAACACTTCTTAGCTTTTCACTCGGCTGTGTATTTTATTCGAGTTCTATAGACAATTGCTAACACTCCATTTTTTTGTTAAAGATAAAGCGTTGCATCGATCAGTTGATAGAGTAATGTCTGTTCGGGTCGAGATCATTATCTTTGCCCTTGCTATGCATGCCATGGCATCCGAGAATAGTAGCGTCAGGTTTATACCTTCTGTATCAACGTCCAGAAATCGCCGAATGACGGTCGCTCATGGATGGTGTTAAGCGTCGCCAGTATCCTCTTGGCAATATCGGCGCTGACGGTCTGTGACGCGCACTCGTAGAATTTCTCCTCAAGCTGCGCCTGCGTCATCGGCAGCTTCTGCGATCCGGTGGCGTAGTCGCGCCGCTGCTCGAAGATCTGACCATCCTTGAGAGTAATCCTGAGCTTGGCCCCACTCTCACCGAGGGCATCACTGAGCTCCGGATCGCCAGCCGCCGTCACCAACCGCGCGAGCGCCCGAACGCGCTCGTTCTTCAGTGCCGCTTCGGTGAAGGCGGGAATGCCTGGAGCGCCATGGATGAGTGAATAGGCGATCACGTAAGAGGCACTGAACTTTGCAGCTTCGACCGATTCCGGCCATTCTGTGTTTATGCGCGTGGCACTTGACTTCGAGACCATGCAGTGGATGTTGGATATGTCTGACAAGTACGCACCTACCTTGTCGCGCAGAGCGAGTGCGGCCTCGATCGCGGTGTGGCCGCGCCCACCGCTCGGATAGGCCTTGATTCTGTAGCCAAACGTCACGAGATCGTAACGGCTGCCGAGATCCTCGAACGGCTCGTAGGACAGCCTCAACCCGCGACCGAAAGTGTTGAAGAACCCGGCTGTGCCTTCGAATGCATTCTCGTGCGATGTGAAGCCACGCGCGCCGAGCATCGCCGCCAGTACACCATTGCGCGCAGCGTTACCTGCGTGCAGCGGCTTGGTCATGGTGCCATAGTTCGCTGCAATGCCGCTTGAAAGAGAAACGCTAATGCCCAGGACATCGGCAATCTTGTCGGTCGGCACCTTCAGGAGCTTGGCGCAGGCCGCTGCCGCCGCGATCGTGCCCACAACGCCGGTGGTGTGCCATTGGCCCTCATTGGACAATCGCGGACTTGCCCGCACCACCCGCGCCGCGACCTCGCAGCCGACAATGAATGCCGCCACGCAGTCAGAAGGCGTCGCTCCGATCGACTCGGCCACTGGAAGAATGGCTGGAATGACTGGTGACACCGACTGTCCGCTGAGAAAGGTGAAGTCGTAGTCCATGGCGTGCCCGGCGACACCGTTGGCGAGCGCAGCAAGCTGCGGCGAGGTACGCAGTGATTGCCCCACCACGGACGCAGTCGGCGTAGCACCTTCGAGCTTCACCATGTCGCAGATGAGGTGTGAGACCTCCTTAGTGCTGCCTGCGAGCATCACGCCCATGGTATCAATGAAGGCGATACGTGCGCGCTCGATTGCCTCGGGCGGTGCAGACTTGAGATCGAACCGCGCGATGAAATTAGCAAGGAGTTGGGTTACCTTCTTTGCGGCGGGATCGTTCGCGCCGGCTTGTTGCGCCAGCACGAAACTGGGTAACCCGAGGTTCGTCAATGAGCCAAGCGTGAGCACGCTGGCTCCGAGAAAATACCTCCTGTCGAATAATTTTACATTGCTCTTTGGCATGATATTCCTCCCAGTCGCTTGTTTGTCAGAGTATAGGAAGTATATAAGCCCTTTTCTTAATAGACCACACTGTTTATGATCCCGGTTTCAACCATTCCTGACAATTCTTGACTAAAACGCCTCCATTTCTGAGGGCGGTCATATCTGTCCGAGAATTGCCTGTGAGCATACCTTGTTATCAAATATTAATAGGGTAAATATAAACCCTATTTAATAACCTGAATATCACCTGTTTGGGGTATGTGTTGCATCGACCGGTTGAGACGGCAATCCATAGCGGACATAAGCCAAATTAGCCAATTTCTTACCTATTCCTTATCTATAGGTGTCCTTTCCCGTCTACTCTAGGCTAAAATCAATCTCAAAAAGGGGTGCAACTGGGATGATGGGGATATGGCTTCATTTTTTACTGAGCTAAAACGCCGTAATATCTTTAAGGTTGGCGTAGCTTATGCCATCGTTGCGTGGCTTATCGCTCAGATTATTGCTGTTGTAGACGGTCCTTTAAATCTTCCCGACTGGTTTGATACCGCCGTTATTGTATCTCTTATGATAGGTTTCCCCATTGCGTTGCTCTTTGCCTGGGCATTATTATCAACGGGTCAGACCTACCAACCCATATTGTAGTGGTCAACTTTTTCCGGACACTTTGTTAAGTGTTTTTTCATAATCCATCGGTGTCATGTAATCCAGCGTTGAATGCAATCGCTTTGAAT
>JBLHKO010000085.1:0-6777 GCA_047620145.1 Gammaproteobacteria bacterium
CAGTATTTTCACGGATTAAGATTAGATCAATATCTTCGAAGCGCCCTCCGGGAATAAAGGTAAGCGCTGGCCTGACATTGGCATATAAATTAAACTCTTCTCTTAAACGCACTGTCGCTGAACGAAAACCTTCACCCACTGGTGTCGTCAAAGGTGCTTTTAGTGCCAGTTTAGTTTCTCGAATATTGTCCAACATAGGTTTAGGTAGCACATCTCCAGATTCTTCCAATGCGGCAAGGCCAGCCTTAAAACGAGTCCATTCAAAGGGCGCTTTTAATGCATCTAAAACATCAATGGTAGCTTCGGTAATTTCAGGGCCAATGCCATCGCCATCTATGAGTGTTGCGGGAATTTTGTTAATTTTGTCTTCTCCTTTTTTCGCCGTGTCGAAAAAACTTGTTAAGTCATTAATTGTTGATGAAATAAGTAATAAAGGAATAATTTATTACAGCAGTCAAAGAAGTTACATATTGTTGATGGCGTCCGTTTGCTCAATTTTCAGTGCTTGCAGCCCAGTACCACTTGAATCCGGTATGACTATCAGATCATGGAGAATGCGAGCAGTTTCCTGTAACAGGACATCATGTGGTTTATCTTCATCATCCTCTTCTTCAAATTCGTCAATTACCAGAGTGTCATCTCTTGCTGGTAGTGGCTCAAGTCCCTGAACGATTCTTAACTCATTCTCAAGTTCATGCTTCATATCCAGTACTTGAGTACGTTCTGATTTACGCTTGCTTTCCATAAGGGATGTAGTTTTTTTATTATTGCTTTTTTTAATAAATTCCAATTGCTCAAGAAGTATTTTGAAAGCCTTGTTAGATTTCACTCGATCTTCATGTAAAGATTGTATTTTTTTATAATATTCTACTGGTGCACTTACCTTAATATAACGTGCTGGCTCAACTTCATCCCAAGGCAATGCATTTTCCAGCGAACGCTCGCCGTGATCCTCAATATTTACGGCTGTTGGAAAAATAATATCAGGGATAACACCTTTGTTCTGGTTACTACTACCACTCACGCGGAAAAACTGTGCAACCGTTGTTTTAAGCTTACCGTGTTCAACTTTAGGGTTTTTAATAAAATGATTCAGATCGACGATGTTTTGTACTGTGCCCTTACCATAAGTAGGTTCGCCAATAATAATGCCACGTTGGTAATCTTGAATGGCGCCGGCAAAAATTTCGGAAGCAGAGGCGCTGTTTCTGTCAACGAGTACGGCCAGAGGTCCAGCATAAAAAATGGAAGGATCAGGATCGTTATTAATATCGATTTCTCCTGATGAATTTTTCGTCTGTACGACAGGCCCTTCTTTGATAAATAAGCCTGTAAGTGCCAGTGATTCAGAGAGAGAGCCACCACCATTCGCACGTAGATCGATAATGATGCCTTCGACGCCTTGTTTATTCAGATCAGTAATTAGCTTGCGAACATCCTTGCTGGTACTTCTAAAATTAGCATCGCCTTTAGCTTGAGCTTCGAAGTCTACATAGAAAGCAGGGATATCTATGACACCTATTTTTTTGTCCAATTCAGGTAAATCTATAATGGTAGATTTTGATGCTGATTCTTCAAGTTTGATCTTGTCCCTGGTTAATGTGATTACCTTGGTCAAATCTTCACTGCCAGTTTTTTCGGGTATTATTTCCAGACGAAGAACCGTATCTTTAGGCCCACGAATCAGTTCAACAACGTCATCAAGTCGCCAACCAATCACATCTAGAATTTCACCGGTAGCACCTTGACCAACACCAATGATCTTGTCTTTGCCGTGTAATTTTTTACTCAAGTCGGCGGGCCCACCAGGAATAACTTTCTGGATGAGTGTGTAATCATTTTCACTTCTAAGGACAGCGCCAATACCTTCGAGAGAAAGCCGCATACTGATATCAAAATTTTCAGAGGTTCTCGGTGAAAAGTAGGAAGTATGTGGTTCGATTGTTGTGGTATAGGCATTCACAAAGGTTTGAAAGACATCATTTGCATCTAGCTGGAAGGTGCTGGTATAAATTCGCTGATACCGCTTCTTTAATGTGTCTTTTATTTCCGTTTTTTCTTTGCCTGTTAGCAGCAGGTTAAGCATGTCATTCTTTACACGTTTACGCCAAAAATCGTTTAATTCTTCAACATTATTGGCCCAGTTAAGGTCGCGGCGATCGAATATATAGTCTTCATCAATTTCAAAATCAAATTCTTTCTTTAATTCAGACACTGCATAATTGGTGCGTTCTTTGACTCTTTTTCTATAGATTCTGAAAATATCGAAAGCGGGTTCAAGATCGGTTTCTTTTAGAGCCTCATCAAGTTTAAATCTGTATTTTGAAAAATTTTGTATATCTTCATCCAGAAAAAAACTGTGGTTTGGATCCAGGCTTTTCAAATAGGCATCAAACATGGATGATGACAATGCATTATCAATAGGTTTCTTTCGGTAGTGATGACTATTGATAATATAAGTAATAACCTCTGTTGCATTGGCATGTTTTTTGGCAGGAACTAGCTCTGATTGAGGTACCAATGGAGTGTCAGCATAAGCATTCGTCAGGACAATGGTCAGACAAAAGACTAAAGCGAATTTAATGAACTGTGGAAATTTCTTCATAATAAATAGTGATAACTTAATAAACCAGATTCATTCTGTAAACCCGCATTATATCTCATTTTACTGTTTCTCGGTGACTGTTCTCAGGGGTTTTGCTCATTTTGAGTACCGGAATTAACGTCAAGCTGCTCTGGAGAATTTGAGTCTTTGTACTTTAGAGCTTCCAGTCGGAGGCCGATTTCCTTTGCTTTCTCGTCGCTACCCCCAAGAAATCTCGGTGCTTGTTGGTAATACTTCATAAGATCTGTGAGTGCTGCGATATTTTCCGGGTCTAACTCAACGGCAAGTTTAAGAGACTCCCTTGAGTCTTCAGCCAGTCGCATTGCCTTAAACCAAGCTGATTTCTCTGCCTGTTCGCCATAAGATTTAGCCAGCCAGTGATGATAGCGTGAGATATTTGGGGATTTACTGATGGCGTTGGTAAATTCTTTGATGGCCGCGTCAATCTCATCATTTTCATAGAAGGCCTGACCCTGTTTGAAATTATCTTCGGCTTCAGTCGACTCTTCGGCATTGGCAAAACCATTGAACATGGCCAAAAAGATGAACAGAATGAGGATTAAATTTTTTAATTGCATGGTTTAATAATAAATAGGGATATTGTTAATGAAATTAAATGTACCAACACGAGTCATTAGAGAGTAATCATGCTCTTAAGTTTAGATTTTATTTGTCTGTTTTAGGTTGACGATTGCAGAGACAAATAAAAAAGCGACTCTCCCTGGCAGGAGAGTCGCCCTATGATTATCCCGGATTATTTTCGTAATTAATAAAATACTATTTAAACGAAATTAATTCGATATCAAATATTAAGGTAGAATTAGGGCCAATATCCTCGCTAGCCGCACGATCTCCATACGCAAGTTGTGAGGGAATGTAGATTTGCCATTTAGACCCTATTTTCATCATTGGCACAGCCTCCTGCCAACCTTTGATGACCTGTGCCAGTGATATTTCGGCAGGTTCTCCGCGATCATAAGAACTATCAAAAACCGTACCATCGATTAAGGTTCCCTTATAATGAATTGTGACAGAACTTTCGGCAGTAGGTCTTTTTCCATCACCGGCCTTGAGAATCTTGTACTGCAGGCCTGATTTTGATTCAATGACACCTTCTTTCTTTTTATTTTCAGCCAGAAAATCATCACCTATTTTTTGGTTGGCTGCTTTCTGATCTTCTTGTTGCTTAGTAATGTCTTCCTTGTATTTCGAAACAATTTCTCTCATCTCTTCCATACTGATTCGTGGGTCGCTCTGATTGAGAACGTCTTCAATAGACTGAAGAAAAGCAGGGACATCGAGGCCCATATTTTGTTGTGCAACACCCATGGCAAAGTAAGTTCCCATGGAATAACTCAATTTCTCATGTTCGGTTTTGATTTCGGTGGCTGCAAATACCGAGAAACTGGTCAATGTAAAAATTAAAACTGCAAAACAACGTTTACCAAAAATATTCTTTTTATCCATGCTTCACCTGTATCTGAATGTAATTAATGATGTGTCTGACTGTGGTTTAAGGTTCGCGATCATCCCATAATCAGTATTTATATCCAGCAATATCTATGCAAGTTAAGTCTATAAGGCACCGCTATCTCGTAAAGCGCTTGCCAGCGCTAAAGCCATTTTTTTGTAACCAGCCTCATTGGGATGAACCGGATCTGACTTCATTGAGGCATCTGACAATATTTCAGCAATGAGGTTCGGAATATACGTGATATCCGTACTTTCCGAGATATTGCTATAGAGCTTGGCATCGTTGAGGAATAATCCTGGTTTTGGCACGCCAAGAAGAATCACCGGAATATCTTTATTAACCGCCAGGGCAATCATTTGTCGAATATTTGTTTCGGCCTCGGCAAGATTCTTTTTCTGCAATAAATCATTACCACCATGACAAAGGATCAAGAGCTCAGGTTGGTGTTGCTCAAGTAATTGCGGTAAACGTTTAAGTCCATGTATCGATAATTCACCCGGTATCCCCGCATTAATAACCTTGCGATTAATCGATTGTTCCAGAATGACGGGATAACTTTCATTTTTTTCAGCGCCCGTACCATGGGTAAGACTATCTCCAAAAGCGAGGATGACAGCATCATCCGGTAGCTGTGTAATTTGTTTTGTTGAATCGTCACAGGCTGCTAAAGCTATTAGTATCGTCATGCTGGTGAATACCAGCATCCAGTAAATAATTATTTTGACTGGATTCTGGTATTCACCAGAACGACAATAAAATGTTTTTTTCATTTAGTTCAGGACTTCCTTAAATAATTTGTTCTCTTTTTTAAGATGGGTTTCGCCGCTCCTGTGCATCCCGCATTCGCGACATTAGTGCATCCATGCACGTCATTCCCGCCTGCGCGGGAATGACGAAGGTCGCTAAAGCGTCATATCCATAGCCATCCTAAGAACCTCAACCCCAGCTCCTTCCTTATAAGCGTTCTCACTAATATACCGACGAAAAGCCCGTGCCCCAGGCCTACCTAAAAATAGGCCAAGAATATGCCGCGACATATGCCCAAGGTAAACACCTTGATCCAGATTCTGTTGAACATACGCCATGAATCTTTCCAAAATTTCGTAACGGGTAAGTAACGGTGTTTCTTTATTAAAGATGGATTGTTCTATCTCAGCCAATAGATAAGGATTTTGATAAGCCGCACGACCAATCATGACACCGTCGACGTGTTCGTATTGTTCCATAATGTCATCTTCTGAGGTGAAACCGCCATTGATAATAAAATCTAGTTCAGGAATATCTCGCTTCAGTTGGTAAACCGTTTCATACTGTAACGGCGGTATTTCACGATTTTCTTTTGGGCTCAAGCCATTTAACCAGGCTTTGCGTGCATGGATAATAAAGGTACTGCAGCCAGCTGTTTTTACAGTTTTGATAAAATGTACTAATTCTTCATAACTATCTTTGTCATCAATGCCAATGCGTGTTTTGACTGTGACGGGAATACAAACACGGCGTGACATTTTGGCGACGCCCTCTGCAACCAATTCTGGTTCTGCCATTAAGCAAGCGCCGAATCGTCCTGATTGCACGCGATCACTGGGACAACCCACGTTCAGGTTCACTTCATCATAGCCAGCATCTTCGGCAATCACAGCACAGGTGGCGAGATCTTCAGGGTCGCTTCCGCCCAATTGAATCGCTAATGGATATTCATCTGCATGATGCTCAAGAAAACGTTGACGGTCTCCATGAATGATGGCACCTGTAGTTATCATTTCGGTATAAAGCAGTGCATGTGGTGAGATAATGCGCATGAAGTAACGAAAATGCCGATCGGTATGATCCATCATCGGTGCAACGGCTAACTTTCGATTTAATTGTAAAGACTTAATCAGAGGTTCCTTATTATTTGTTTGGTCAAGCTCGGTCTTAGATAAAAGCCGCGGGGCAGGGTGAGGATTTCATCACCTTCATTGTTAAAGCCTTTGCGTAGCGCTTTTGTATTGGCAGCTTTAGGTCTAACTTGTAAATATTGTCCCTGATGTGCAGTGATTTGTTCTAGCTCACCCGTGGCGATCAACTCCATGAGCTCTTCCCAGTCGCGCCTTAGTGTCGTTTCCTGCTCTTCATTCGGACTCCAGAGGATAGCGGATCCTATTCTTCTTGCTGCAAGCGGTATATCGGGATCTGCTTCAACAGGTAACCACAACACGCGAGAAAGTTTGAGATGAACCAATGATGTTTCCCATTGCGATTCGATTTGAGTGAGGTTGATGGCGCAGACATAGGTAGATTCTTTTGGTGTGCCGTTTTTACTTAATGGTAAGGTTTTTAATTCAACCCCGATATGCTGAAAGTCAGGTTCGGGGAGCGAACCGGCTGTCGCGCCAAGACTGAGCTCAAGTAATTGTCCGACCCAACCTTTGTGATGGAGTTGATCCTCTGGTGTTTCCAGATTTTGTTGATGAGCTAACTGTTGTAGTGTTTTTCCTGAAATTCTAGAGGCACTTTCAAGCAATTCATTTTCTGAAAGAGGCGATGGTGTGACCATATAAATCAAGCAAGGGTATCGATTATGAAATTCGTTAAGCTTTCAATTTTTATCGGATCGGTGATAGGTTGATCTTTTTTATCGGAAATGAAGAAAATATCTTCAACACGAGAACCATAAGTCGCAATTTTCGCGCCATGTAATCGAACATCACATACTGCT
>JBLHKO010000086.1:0-6348 GCA_047620145.1 Gammaproteobacteria bacterium
CGCGTAATTCTCTTAATTTTGATTTAACACGCTGTGTATTGTCGACGCCAATTCTGACTAGAATCTTTTGCCCGGCAGAAAGTGCCTCTAGTTGTGGATCCGCAAATTGGTAGAACACCTTGGGTCGAATTAGATTAATCGGTTCTTTAATCTCTGGTGCAGTCAGTAAATGATCCATCACTTGAATAAAACGATCATTGAAATATCGATCTGGATAACCAAGTTCTTCATAGGCTTCCTGAAACAAAGGATAGAACCTGATGTAAAAAGCAACCAGCTTTCTGCTATCAACACGCTCCGCCAAGCTCACAAAATTTGTATATCGATTAAAGTTTTTGTTATCCAGTAATGACTTATCTTCATTCTGTTCAATGACTAAAAATTTATCTGGCACGCGCTGATTAAAAACATAGCGCTGTGGTAATTTCTGATTGGTCATATTGTCAATCGTCACAACAAAATGACGTATAAAAGACTTGAACGAAAATAATTCAGTCACATCAGCTAACTGATTGATTGCTGCTGAAATAGCGTCATCACTTTCATCTAATTTGGGTAATGGCTCAACAGCTTGCGTAACAGATACATCAGGGACAATGGGTATTTCTACATCAGGCTGTTCAGATTCAGATGTTAGTGTTGTGCCTGGATTAGTATCAGGAATTACAGCCGGTGTCTCCGTGACAGGATATTTTATAATCGGCCTTGTATCGTCTCCGCGAAGTTTCAGAAAATCGTCAGGCTGATTAGCGGAGTCATTATCAGTAACAGATTCATCCTGTTTTGTCTGTTGCCAGGGATAATAAGTCGCAGCAATTGCCAGTGAGAAGATTGCCATTACAATTAGAATCGATTTTTTCATTGATGCACCTTACTTATCACACTATTGCCCTTCTTTATTGCTAGTATTATTCGTCATATGAAAATGTGACACAGTTATCACTCGGTGGTTCATAATATTTATACACCACCTTTTGTCTGCGAAATTCTACCGCTTGTCGAGAATTTATTCACTTAATTAAAAATAGTGTTAAACCTATCACTACTGAACAAAGCGATACATTGATATGAGCAATCAAATCGCAGAAGCCCAATTAATTGTGGAACAACTGCACAATATGCTACACAAAGATGCACTGCATCGTCTGGAGATTTTTCAAAAATATGCCTATGATCCTTATGAAAAGAGGTGGTCTCCCGATCTTCATCAACAATGTGAATTGGTGGAAGCGCTGCGCAGGAAACTAAGTAGTATCATCTAACGCCATCCCGGCGACAGCTTAGTTCGATTACGCAGTTTATTCAGGGTGTATATTAAGTACTCCAAGCTTTCTGACAAAAGCTGACTGTGGTACACCAAAGGCTTGCTTCAACATGATGTCACGATCCCATTTATTCTTGTGACGACTCACACGCCAGGCATTTTTAATCCCAATATGATTAATGTGATACCAGGGCGACACCAGAGGAAAAGACTGTAAGGGCCAGTCCGTGCCATAGATCATTCTTTCTGTAAGTCCGGGGTATTTCATGGCCTTTGCCAGATATCCTCGCTTATTCAATTGCGTCAGGCTGGAAATATCAGTATATAAATTTGGAAACTCAGCAAACATTGGCAATATTCTCTCAAAGTTATCCTGACCATCAGACTCCCCTGTCGTTGCGATATGGGCAGCGATCACCGTCACGCCATATTGCAGAGGTAATTCAAGTAACCTTGGATCAGCGAAGTGATCTTTAGCATTGGCAAATGATTTTTCCATTCCAGTGTGTGTTAATAACGGTATCTTTAATTCAGCCATGCGTTTATAAAATGGAATAAATTTTTCGTCAGAAGGATTGATATACATAATATTGGGAATCCATTTGATCAAAACCGCGCCCTGGCGATGTACTTGCTCCAGTAATTCCACGCTATTCTCTCTATTTGGATTAATACTCGCACCGAATAATAAATTAGGATATTTGGCTGTCTGACTAGCGACGAACTCATTCGGGATATATACCTGAGTCTTATTGCTGTCGAGTCTTTTACTTGCCTCATCAATCACACCATCCATCGCCAGCACGATGACCTGATCGATATATTTTGATTCTGTTACTTTGTCATTGAGCTTTTTAACCAGTATTTGATCACCGTTTTCTTCAAGTTCTTTTTCTGTCACATTCATCCACTTCAAGAAAAATTTGAAACGATAGTTGTTCCGCATTTCATCGTTGACGAAATTACCAGAATCCCCAAAGCCTAACCCCGCAACATGCACATGCCAGTCAATAATATGTGCGTCTTCCAACGCATCGCTTGCAAAAGAAATTTGATAACAAGCCATCAGCAAGACAAGAACACATGAATTGAATATCTTCATATTAATTGCACTGTTTATTTCTCGCACAGCCGACATTATTCAGTACAAGGATGGGTTTTCTGCAAAATCGTCCCTGCGGCAACATCAGCATTTTTATCAAGCAACTCAAGTGTCGTTGCCAAGCCCTTAGTGACTTCTCGCGCCAGGGCATCAACATCAGAGTCAGGAGGTAAACATACCCGAGGTATCTGACTATTCTCGCCATGAAAGCAATCACATGGTGTTACATACCAGGTACACATCATGCCTTCGGTACCAGAAAAACCCTTTGCGAGGGAATGCTCACAAGCGAGCAATAAATCCTTACCATTGGGTGTTGCGAATAATGATGAGCTTATAATTAACAGTAGAAAACTGAGGAATATTCGGCTTACTATTGAGCAACTAATCTTAATCATTCTTAATTAAGGCATCCTGTATCTTATGCTTGGCCTGCATAAAATCTTTATGTGAAACATAAATTAGATCAGAAATCTTGCGTACCATATGTTCTTCATGTCGATCCAGATGTGAATCCGCATAAGCAACTGACCATAGTAACTCGATGACCTTGATTTTTTGTGCTTGCGTGAATTCCTTGGCAATCAGACGGGTAAATTGATGATAATCGACCGCTTCCGCAGCCTCGGCTTCTGCCAGTTCAAATAATGTATGAGTCTCTTCATCTGAAAGGCCAAATTTCTCACTTAATGCTTTTTTAGCTGCCTCGATTTCTTCGGTATGAGTCTGGTCATCTTGCTGCATCATTTCTATTAGTAAGGCAGCAGTTGCCAGTTTCAATTGATGGTCAATATCACTACTTTTTTCTGTTGAGATATTATTTTCAAAATATTTTTTGATCGCACTTAACATAGGAACTCCTTTTTATTCAGTCTAATCAGAATCATTTTGGCCAAGATCTTCAGCGATTGAATCTGTGATCTGCATATATTGTTCGAACGTCTCTCGTTCTTTAACACTATCAGCAATCGACAGAAAACGTCTGATCTCCTCCAATGCCTCTTCGGTTCGATCTGACTTACACAAAGTATTAAATAAAGCGATTGAATATTTCCCTTCGCCCGGAAGCATCAGAATTAACCGTTCAAATACCATCTCGGCTTCTGGGTATTTTCCCCCTATAAAATATGAACCGCCCAACATCAATAGGGCCGCTTGATTATTCGGATCATCTTTTAATATTTCAAGTAAACTAAACCGTGCCGCTTCATCTTTTCCCAGTTCTGAGAGCGAACGTGCCTCTTCTAATTTTTTTTCTATTTCTAATGACATAAATAATCCTGATAGTCGTATTGATCAATATTGCTAGATAATATTAACAAGGGCAATAAAGAATAATTTATTCTTCGGTTAATAGTTGCTTTGCTGGTGTCTGGTGAACACGCTGAATAGAAAAATAACCAGCCGTTAATACCAATAGTGGCACAATAATAAGACAAAGGATTGCCGTTTTTATATTAAAGACATAATCACCTTCAATAAAATAAGCTGATATTATAAATCCGATAGATAAATTCAAGGTGTATGCAATCGCACCTGATATTAAACCGATGAATATAAATTGAGAGCGAAATATTTTCTGTATAAGTTCGCTTCTTGCCCCTACAGCTTTATATATCGCCACGCTATAACTGCGGTAATGACGTAAGATCATTTCGATCGCAATAAATACAATAAGACTCGCGAACAGTGAAAAATAGAGTATGACTTCAACTGCCGTACTAATTTGCTGCATGATGCCCCGGATTCGCGTCAACAAAAAATCAACATCAAAAAATGTTGCGTTTGGATAATGTTGAATAAAATCTGGCAGTAAAGTTCTTTGCGATTGCTTCAGGTGCATACTCGACAAATAAGTTACCGGCAAACCATCCAACGCTCCCGGGTAAAATACAATATAAAAATTCGGCGAAAACGACTCCCACTCTACCGACCGTATGCTCGTCACTTCGGCTTCTAGTTTATGTGTTTCAATGGTAAATTCGAGCGTGTCTCCAAGCTTGATTTTCAGATTCTCTGCTACACCTTCTTCAACTGACACGGTTATTTTCTCTGGTGGGTCATCAGGGCTATGCCACTGTCCTGAAATGATCTTATTATCCGGCGGCAATTCCAGACCCCAGGATAAAGATAAATCGCGGTTTAGAGATTCATCCTTCTTCACTTTTTCCTTACTAACATACTCACGTACTGGCTCACCATTGATAGCGCTCAAACGCCCACGCACAATGGGATATAGTGGGCTATGTGAAATATTATTTTGCTGTAGTTCGGCCTGAAAATTTGGCTGATCTTCTGCAAACAGATTAATGGCAAAGAAGTTAGGGGCATTCTCCGGCACTTTGGATTGCCAGGAAGATACCAGATCATCACGCAAGGTTTGTATTAGAGCGAGAGAAAAAAATGTAATGGCAATCGCAATAATCTGTAAGCTCGTCATACGTCGGTTGGCACCTAGCATGCGCGCGCCCAATCGTGTTGAAACAGTTTGTGTTTTACTTCGCTTGATTATCCAACGAATAAACAATTGTGTTAAACCGTAAGCCATAAGTATGAACGCACATAATCCTGCCATAATATAAAAACTGATCAAAACATCTTGTGTGCCAACATAAACTATAATGGCTAAGCCAATTGCCATTGACGTCACAGTAAAAATAACCGGCTGTTTCTGTGCTTCAGCATGATTCAACAAAAGTTTTGGAGGTGTCTTTAATAAATGACTCAAAAATGGCCAGGCAAAACTGATCACTACAATGAGTGCAGTAATGCTACTCAGCAGAAAAGGCTCAATACCAGGCGCCGGTAAAGTGGAGGGGATAAGGTCACCTAGACTATTAAGAATGAAGTAATGTCCAACGCCACCAATTGCTAAACCAATGAATATTGCAACCAAACTAAATAAAAAGAATGGAAACAGAATTGCACCATGTAATCGCTTGCCACGTAGACCAAGACAGCGCAGTACAGCATATTGATAGGTCATTTCATTGGCATATTGATAACTGACCAAAGCAGCGCCCACAGCCCCCAGCAAAATCGCAATTAGCGCCGTAACATGCAAGAAACGGTAAGCCCGTTGTAGCGTATTGGCCATCGCTTCATTGGTATCTTCAATCGTCTCAAACTTCTGGTTGGGTTGCAGGGTTGGTTCTAGATTTTTTTTCAAATCTTCTAATGCACGTGTGTCGCCAGAAAATAAATAATGATAACGTAAGCGACTGCCTGGCTGTATGACTTGAGTTGAAGCGACATCATCCCAATGCATAAGAATACGTGGTGTAAAACTGTAAAAACTACTGCCTCTATCAGGTTCGTAGATCACTACACGCGTAATCTTGAACGCACGCTCACCAACCGTCACAGTTTCGCCTAGAGACAAACCCAACTCATTTAACACGCGATCTTCTACCCAGACTTCGCCTGCCACGGGCCCATGCGACATCGGGATGGCTTCACCATATAAAGTATTGCTAACTAGCAGTTCGCCACGTAAGGGATATTTATCAGTAACAGCTTTGACACTACTTAAGATAAACGCATCATTGGCATTAGCCATGGTAGGAAAACGTAAGGTAATAGCCTGGGTGATTGATTGGTTTAATGAAATTTCACTAACGATCCCTAATTGTTCTACTTGTAACTCGGTGGTGGAATCAAGCACTAAATCAGCGGCTAATACTTCCTTCGACTGATTTACAAACAATTTTTCTAATCGATCACCTAGCAAAGTAATACTGAAAGTCACGGCACAAGCAATGGCAATTGCAATACAGAACAAGCGAATCGCTCCCAAACGCCATTGTCTCTTAATCAGTCGGCTATAAAAGGAGAACATAACTATATCTGTTCAATTTTACCTTGAGTCAATCGAAAACAACGATCACAGCGTTTAGTTAAAGATTCATCGTGCGTGACTAGAATTAAAGTCGTGCCATGCTCCTGATTAAGCTCAAATAAAAGATCGATCATCTTTTGGCCT
>JBLHKO010000087.1:0-6300 GCA_047620145.1 Gammaproteobacteria bacterium
GGAACTCGACTTCATATTCCCCTGTGCTGGTTTCTATCAGTCGACCGATGACAAGGTTTTCCATTCCCAACAAACGCCAGTCTTTAAAATTCACATCTTGAAACTCGCTCGGGTGTTGTGGCAGATCCTTAAAATCCATGGCCTTAAATCGCGCACTGCGCTCAAGGTCGTTGGTGATAATCCCTGCCAGATCGATAGGTGCTGTAGTAGCCTGTGACCAACCGAAAGGAACGATTGCGACAGGAATAGGGTTTTCTATACCATCTTCGATGATTATATCAATATCGGCGTTGGTGGAGTTTGACAAAAATAATGTACAGCTAAAAATAATAAATGTGATCTTTCTTATATTCATCATTAAAACCTTAATTTGTTGGTTTGAAGGTCATGTTAATTTCTCGCAAACCCAATCTTTCAAAAGTCGCCACATCATCAGGAACGGGTAACGGCGAAGCCTTCTGAGTTGCATTGACGGCGCGTCTGTCAAAAATCTCGTTACCGCTAGACTCGGCAATAGTGACATCAACGACTTCTCCTCCTGGAATCAGTCGTACACGCAATACACACGCGATGCCTTGGGGTAACCCTACCTTGTTAAAATTACTTTCTATGCTACGTTTAATATTGCTTGCTATGTTGTTGATCAATGCTTGATCTTTTTGCGTTTGTTCAGCAGATTCCTCTGCCGCTAATTGAGAGGCAAGTTCTTCTTCAAGTTGTTTTTTTTCAGCAGCTTCTTTATCTTCTATCTTTTTCTTTATGCGGGCCTCTTCTTCATTCTTGAGTTTTTCCGATTTATCTTCTGCTTCTTTTATCTTTTTCTCTTCGAGTTCTCGTTGTTTTTTAAGTTCCGTTTTTTCTTTTTCCAGAGTCGCCAGTTTTCTCTCTTCTTCTTTGCGTTTTTCCTGTTCTTGTTCCTTTTTCTTTTTAGTCTCGGCCAGTTTTTTCTCTTCGGCTTGACGATCTTTCTTTAGTTGATCTGTCTTTTTTTCGAGATCGTCAAGAGTCTTTTTTTCTTTTTGCAGTTTCTCATTTTCAACTTTTTTGATTCGTGCTAATTCAAGCTCAACCTGTTTTTTATCTACGGTAACGGCCTTAACGGTATTGATATTGTTTTTGGGTTGAATTTTCGGTTGTGCCGTAAAGTCAAAACTAAAGATTAATAGAGCCCCAAGTACCACATGTAGTATTAAAGATAGCGCGCTGGAACTGAGCGTTGTTAACCAACCAGGTTTCATTTGACACTAAATTCCAATTTTAATTTTCTGGTGGCTCAGTGATCATGCCAACACTGGGGACGCCAGCACTTTGCAACAAGGCCATTAATCCAACAACCCGACCATAAGGAACGCTCGCGTCACTTCCGACCAGCACCGGAATACCAGGTTGATATTTTAACAAGGCACTGACTCGATTCGCCAAATCTTCAGCAGTAATAGGTTTCTCCTGATCTTCGCCATAATTAATGAAGAAATTACCGCTGGCATCAACATTAACAATGACGGGTTCTTTATTTTGTTCTGTCTGCAGAAGTTCCGACGGCACCTTCGGCAGGTCAACCTTCACACCCTGGCTAAGTAAAGGTGCTGTAATCATAAAGATAACCAAGAGTACCAGCATGACATCAATGTAAGGAACAACATTGATGTCGGCTATTGGACGTTTGCGTATTCGGGGTCTCATTTTTTTATAAGTGAATCGTGAAAAGTGAATCGTGAAAAGTGAGAAGTAAAGGACGATGCGTGATTTGTGCATGGTACGCTCTGATAACCATCAGCCAACATCTGATATATTGTTTGTAACATTTCACGTTTCACGTTCCTAAGAATGTGCATGACGATGAAGAATGGAAGAAAACTCATCCGTAAATATGTCGTAACGGCTGATTAATCTTTCAACATCATTTGAATAACGATTGTAGGCAATCACAGCAGGTATCGCGGCAAACAAACCCATGGCAGTGGCGATCAATGCTTCGGCGATACCCGGCGCAACTAACGAGATAGAGGCTTGTTGCACATTACCCAAGGCACGAAAGCTATTCATAATGCCCCAGACAGTCCCGAACAAACCAACATAGGGGCTGGTTGAGCCCACCGTTGCCAGAAAAGAAAGATTGGTTTCAAGGTTATCAATCTCTTTGTTCAGGGCGATGCGCATAGATCGATGGGCGCCTTCAATAATGGCATCTGGCTGGGTGTTTTCCTGTCCACGTAAACGTGCAAATTCCTTGTATCCGGCTTCAAATATTTTTTCCATGCCAGTTGCCGAGGTTCTGCTATTGGAGATTCGATTATAAAGTGGTGAAAGATCTTCGAATGACCAGAACTGACCTTCAAATACATCGGCGGCTTTTCTTGCCTTGTTGAGCATGACGCGTTTATTAAAAATCATTGTCCATGAAACAAATGAAGTGATGACCAACGACAACATTACCAGTTGCACCAGCAAACTTGCATTGAGAATTAAATGTAAAAAACCGAGATCAGTTCCAGTAGACATCAATTCAGCTCCGATAGAATAGTTTCAGGGATAGGTTTGGGTTTCAGTGTATTACTATCGATGCAGACAATTTTAATTTCTGCATTACATATCATTTCTTCCGCTTGATTAAAAACAAGTTGTTCAAAAATAAAGCTGACTTTGCGCTGTTCGATAATACGCGTCTTGATATTAAGCAAATCGTTAAATAAAGCAGGCTTATTATAATCAATACTTATCTTGCGCACAGCGAATAAAATTTCTTTTTCATCAATTAGTATGTCTTGTTCGAAACCGGCATGGCGTAACCATTCGGTGCGAGCACGCTCCATAAACTTAAGGTAGTTAGTGTGATAGACCACGCCCCCTGCATCCGTATCTTCATAATAAACACGTACTTGCAGATTGAATTCATTATTATCTGCATTAACCTTCATCGAATAAATCCACGCCTGATTCGATCAATTTCGGGGCCTCCATTCCGAAGTGGAGATAAGCAGTTTTTGTCGCGGTACGTCCTCTCGAGGTACGCATCATAAAACCCTGCTGGATCAGGAAAGGTTCGAGCACATCTTCGATGGTGTCACGTTCTTCCCCAATCGCTGCAGCAAGACTACTGACGCCGACAGGGCCACCATCGAATTTCTGTATAATGGCCAATAATAATTTACGATCCATCACGTCAAAACCATGAATGTCGACATTTAACATATCCAATGCTTTGTTCGCCAGTGCCTCTGTGATTTCACCGTCGGCTTTGACTTCAACGTAATCGCGTACACGTCTTAGTAATCGATTGGCAATACGTGGGGTACCACGTGAACGCGCTGCAATTTTTTTCGCACCTGCTTCGTCAATGGGCACATCAAGAATTTTGGCGGAACGTTTAACGATACTGCAGAGCTCATCAGTGCTATAGAATTCCAGTCGTTGCACAATGCCGAAACGATCCCTGAGGGGCGAGGTTAATAAACCTGCGCGAGTCGTTGCGCCGACCAATGTAAAAGGCGGCACATCCAGTTTGATTGCACGGGCGGCAGGGCCTTCGCCGATCATTATATCGATTTGGTAATCTTCCATGGCCGGATACAGTACTTCTTCGACCACTGGGCTTAGACGATGAATTTCATCTATGAACAAAACATCGTGAGGTTCAAGATTGGTTAGCAATGCCGCCAGATCGCCCTGGCGTTCCAATACGGGACCAGATGTTTGGCGCATATTGACACCCATTTCATTGGCAATGATGTGCGCCAATGTGGTCTTGCCCAGACCGGGCGGGCCAAAGATTAATACGTGATCCAGAGATTCCTGCCGCTTTCTAGCCGCACCAATGAAGATCTCCATTTGTTCATGTACCGACTGTTGGCCGAGGTAGTCTGCAAGTCGCTTCGGGCGCAGGGTGTTATCTGCTGCTGCATCTTCAGGTGTGCTGGTCGATACGATATTTGGATTAGGTTCGGCAGTCATAATTATTCTTTATTTGCAAAATACTACTCAGGGGCTATTTTCACTGTTAACGCTTCAATATGCCAATCGGGTTAATCTACTCAGGCCATATTACGCAGTAATTATGGCAAGATTATGTCGAAAGGCTGGAAATCCTCTGTTTGGCTTAGCGCTGAATGTTACATACCAACATCGTCATACCCCAAGGCAGGCTTCGCACTTCTGGCAAAAGCCAGAATTCAGGTAAAAACGTATGTTGTATGCTAACGCCGTCATGCTGGGGTATCCCAGCATCCAGTAGATAAAGTGTCAGAAGCGGACTCCATGTCCTCTTGCGACATTTCCTGCGTCCTATAGGTCGCTTTCGCCAGAATGACGGCATGTTTGCCTAAACTAAGTGGCATTCAGATCAGGCTCCTATTTCTTTACTGAAGCCTTGAGTGCTTCACGAATGATTTCTTCGCTATTCATTTCTTCAGTAGCCACGGCATAGACAAAACGACTGGCTTCCTGCGGTTTATAACCCAAGGCGACCAAGGCACTTACGGCATCATCAGACTGACTGCTTATCCGATCAGGGGTATTGCTGGATTCACCACTAAGTGTGGCTGTTAAAGCCCAGTCTTTCAATCGATCACGCATTTCGATAACAAGTCTTTCCGCGGTTTTCTTACCTACGCCGGGCAGCCTCACCAAACTATCGGCATCACCATCTCGAATACATTTCGCAAAGAGATCGGTCTCCATCCCCGAGAGTATGGTCAGCGCCATCTTCGCGCCGACGCCATTCACCTTAATTAAAGTGCGGAACAAGGTGCGTTCTTCTTGCGAGGCAAAGCCAAACAACAGATGTGCATCATCGCGGATGGCGAGATGTGTCAATAAAGTAACTTCCACGCCTGTCTCTGGCAGTTTGTAAAAAGTCGTCATCGGCGCTTCAATTTCATAAGCAACGCCCTGTACATCGACCATTAAATGCGGCGGTTGTTTGTGGATCAATATACCTCGAATTTGGCCGATCATCGTTTATTTATCATCGTCATATTTTATAGGTCATACCAATCGTCCACCCTTAACACCACTTACGCCTTGAATGCGCATCAGCGTGTCTCTGGAATGGCCATGGCATAGTGCAATTGCTAAAGCATCTGCTGCGTCTTCTTGGAGGTCTTCTTGCAGGCAAAGCAGAATCTTCACCATATGTTGCACCTGATCTTTTTTTGCATGGCCTTTGCCGACGGTCGCTTGTTTAACCTGATTGGCGGTGTATTCAAAAACTTCCAGATGTCTGGTGGCACAAGCAGCGATCGCAACCCCTCGGGCTTGGCCGAGTTTTAATGCTGAATCTGCATTCTTGTTCATGAAGATTTTTTCAATAGAGACTTCTTCGGGCTGATAATTTGTAATGGTATCGTTAATTTCCGCGAATATTTGATGTAACTTCTCTGCCAATGTTTCACCCTTGACCCGGATACAGCCATTGGCCACATGTTTAGCATGATTCCCCTCAATATCAATCACCCCGAATCCTGTGAAACGGGAGCCAGGATCTATTCCTAAAATCCGGGTCATTTATTCCAATTGCGCCATGACATCATCAGGGATATCTGCATTCGAATAAACTTGTTGTACATCATCGAGATCTTCCAATACATCAAGTAGGTTCAACATCGTCTGTGCGTTTTTAAGATCTAATGTCGCAGAGGTTGAAGCATGCATGGTCACCTCGGCGTTTTCTGGTTCAAGTCCGGCGGCGACTAATACCTCTTTTACGTCCATAAACTTATCGGGTTCAGTAAGCACATCGATTGAGCCATCGTCATTGGTGACGATATCTTCTGCCCCGCTTTCTAGTGCAGCTTCCATAATGGCATCTTCATCACTACCTGTCGGGTATGAGATTAAACCGGTCTTGGAAAAGAGATAAGCAACAGAGCCATCGGTCCCTAAATTGCCATTATATTTAGAAAAAGCGTGACGCACTTCAGCAACGGTGCGGTTCTTGTTATCGGTTACGGTGTCTACAATCACAGCAACACCGCCTGGCCCATAACCTTCATAGCGAATTTCTTCGACATTATCACCTTCAACATTACCAGAACCACGATTGACAGCCTTTTCTATGGTGTCTTTTGGCAGACTCTGTGATTTGGCGCTATCAATGGCTGTACGCAATCTGGGGTTGGCATCCGGATCACCGCCGCCCAGTTTTGCGGCAATGGTGATTTCACGGATTAGTCTTGTGAAAAGCTTACCGCGTTTAGCGTCTTGTTTGCCTTTGCGGTGTTGGATGTTTGCCCATTTACTATGTCCTGCCATGAATTTGTTCCATTATGTTTATTGGTTTAAATTTGATGAGGGATTTTAGCA
>JBLHKO010000088.1:0-6294 GCA_047620145.1 Gammaproteobacteria bacterium
CCTTTCATAAATACGTTAGAATGCGCCGCTTCCATCACGAGACAGAAAAATAAAGACAGGCAAATAACATGTTATTAGGTGTAAATATTGATCATATTGCCACACTGAGGCAGGCAAGATTGACACGTTATCCTGATCCTGTTCTTGCAGCACAAATTGCAGAGCAAGCGGGAGCAGATTCAATCACCGTCCATCTTCGAGAGGATCGACGACATATTCAAGAACGAGATATCGATTTGCTTCTTCAAGTGATGCTGACGCCGATGAATCTGGAAATAGCCATCACAGAAAAAATGTTGGCGTTTGCCGAAGATATAAGGCCTGAGTTTTGTTGCCTGGTCCCTGAAAGCAGGGAAGAGTTGACGACTGAAGGTGGACTGGATGTGTTAGGCCAAAACACTAAAACAAAAGAAGCTTGTGAAAGATTGAAAGGGGCCGGAATACGTGTGTCTTTATTTATTGATGCCGATGATAAGCAGATTAAGGCTGCTCGAGACGTGGGTGCTGATGTCATTGAGTTACATACAGGACATTTTGCTGATGCTGCGTATGGAAAAGAGACTGACATTGAATTGGCAAAGATTATTGCTGGCGTAGAACTGGCTAAATCTTTGGGGCTAAAAGTAAATGCCGGGCATGGTCTGAATTATCAGAATGTGAGACATATTGCTCAAATTCCAGACATTGAAGAATTAAATATCGGCCATGGAATAATTGCCAGAGCGTTATTTACTGGATTGGGAGAAGCTGTAGGGGAAATAAAAAACATCATGCAATTGGCAAACTCCTCACTATATACATGAACACTTTGAATTCCGAGGTTTCCAGACGTCGTACTTTCGCTATTATCTCTCATCCAGATGCCGGTAAGACGACAGTTACCGAGCAAATATTATTATTTGGTGGTGCGATACAAACAGCAGGGACGGTGAAGGCCAGAAAGTCAACAAAACACGCCACCTCAGACTGGATGGCAATGGAAAAAGAAAGAGGCATATCCATTACAAGCTCAGTAATGCAGTTCGAATACAGTGGCAATATAGTCAATCTACTCGATACTCCGGGGCACGCAGATTTCTCCGAAGATACTTACAGGACATTGACCGCTGTTGACTCTGCATTGATGGTCATTGATGTCAGTAAAGGTGTTGAACAACGCACGCTTAAATTAATGGAAGTATGTCGTCTGCGCAACACACCCATTATTACTTTTATCAATAAGCTGGACAGAGAGGGCAAGGATCCTGTTACCTTATTGGATGAAATAGAAAGTGAGTTGGGCATCAGATGTGCACCCGTCACTTGGCCGGTTGGGATGGGTAGTCGTTTAAAAGGACTTTATCATTTAGACGAAGACTATATTCGCATGTACAGTAAAGTAGATGAAAATATGCACGGGAAAATAATTAAAGGACTAGGTTCTGAAGAAAGTGAATCATTATTATCAGAAATCCTGAGTGATTTTAAAGAAGAAGTAGATTTAGTTCGTGGCGCATGTGAAAAATTTAACATCAGCGAATTTCTTGAAGGTAAACAAACCCCCGTTTTTTTCGGTTCAGCGCTTAATAATTTTGGTATTGCGGAATTTCTTGATTGTTTAACAAAATATTCCCCAGCACCTCAGCCAAGGACAGCAATTCAAAGAGAAGTAAAAGCTAATGAAGAACAACTCAGTGGTTTTGTTTTTAAAATTCAGGCAAATATGGATCCAGCACACAGAGATAGAATTGCCTTTTTAAGAATCTGCTCTGGCCAATATCAGAAAGGCATGAAGATGAGACATGTCAGAATAGAACGGGACATACAAGTATCTAATGCCTTGACGTTTATGGCAGGTGATCGAGAACAGGCAGATGAAGCCTGGGCCGGTGATATTATTGGCTTACATAATCATGGCACGATCCAGATTGGCGATACTTTTACTCAAGGTGAAGCATTATCTTTTACGGGAATTCCATTTTTTGCGCCAGAGTTATTTAGAAGAGTACAACTCAAAGAGCCACTTAAAGCCAAGGCCCTGGTTAAAGGTTTAATTCAATTGGGTGAAGAAGGTGCAACTCAGGTATTCAGGCCACTAGATAATAATGATCTAATCGTTGGCGCGATTGGTGTACTACAATTTGATGTGGTTGCTGCACGATTGAAACAAGAATACGGTGTCGAGTGTGTTTATGATAACGTCCCTGTTGCTACGGCTCGATGGGTAGTCTGCAAAGATGAGAAGGTCATGCAACAATTTAGAAATAAAGCATCTACCAATCTGGCAATTGACGGGGGCGGTCGATTAACTTATATCGCCCCGTCATTAGTGAATCTTAATCTTGCAATCGAACGCTGGCCAGAAATTGAGTTCAAAGCAACTTGTGAACATGCTACTCATTAGAGAAATCTGTTTCTAGTTTTTGCTTTCTTCCGTTTCAGACGTGTTATTCGCGGTATTGCCATCCTTTGCTGATGGATTGATTCTTTCAGAAGCACCGATATCAAGAAATGTCCTCTCATCAGCCGTAGCACCGACGCTCAGGTTGATGTGGGTCTTGTCGCCGGATTGCGAAACATCTTTGTAATCCTTTGTTGTTGACTGCTCTAAAACTCTATCAGGATGAGGCATCACCTCAGTTGTCTTGGTATCATCGTTAGAAACTAGCGATGATGTTTTTGTAGCAACTTCACTTTTGTTTCCTGTTGATGATTGCGCAACGCTGAGTTCGTCATTGGCTTGTTTATCAATCAGTACAGGCTTCAGGGAATCAGTAATTATATTACCAGACTCATTTTTTTGAGCTTCGCTGACCCGGTCAGGATGGGGAGCAATAGCCTGAGTATTGGGTGTTGTATCTATCTCAGTATTTTGTGGCAATTGTTTTTCAACCACCTGACTGACCTTTTGAGATGTTATTTCAGTAGGTTTAACAACAGTCTCACTTACTTTACTTTCACTTACTTTTGGCGTTTCAACAGATTTTTGATCGATCGCTGTTTTTTGCTCATCATTATTCTCAGCTGGTTTGTTCGTGGTTGCATTTGCAGTGTCATCATTTGCCCTCGGCCGTCTACGTCCGCCTCTTTTGCCTCGACGAGGTGAGCCAGTATTATTTTTTGACTCAAAGCTTGTTGTACCTGAGTTCGATGGACTGTTTGAACCTGCTTGTGCTGCCACCTCTGCTATAGCTGCAGAACTTGTCGCCGCGGCTACATTCTCTGTTGATTTTGTTCCTGGATTATTTTTTCTGTTGGGATTGTTACGTTGGCGATTATCTGAACGATTAGTGGAATTCGATCTATTTTGATTACGATTTCGGTTTTGATTGCCAGATTGATTGTTTCTATTGTTCCTGTCATTGGTCTTTGGCTTTTCCACTTCCTTGACATCTTCTTTCGCAGCGCCGAATAATCGATCGATCAGGTTTGAAATAAACCCTGGTTCCTTTTCAGGCCTACTTTTTGTGGCAAGAGGTTTTTGCGGAATGATTTGTTGAACAGCAGGTTGTTCAACGACGGTTTTATGCGTGCGTAGCCCTGTGTCTTTCAGATCATTCTCTATTTCAGCAACAAGACTGTAACTCGCTTGTTGATGCTGTGTCTCATTGGCTTTTGATAAAGGCACTCTCAACACCTGATATTGAGGCGTTTCCATAGACGGGGATGGAATGACAACGATCTCAACATCGAGTCTTTGCTGTAATTCACTTATCGGCTGACGCTTCTCGTTCAACAAAAATGTTGCTACTGAAACAGGCAAATTAACAATGATCTTGGCTGTAGAATCCTTCATGGCTTCTTCTTCAATAATCCTCAGAATAGCTAATGAAAGAGACTCGATATCTCGAATGCTTCCTTGTCCATCGCAACGAGGGCAAGGTAAATGACGCGACTCGCCTAAAGAGGGACGTAATCTTTGTCGTGACATTTCTAGCAAACCAAATCGTGATATTTTACCTACTTGAACTCTTGCACGATCGACACGCAAGCAGTCTTTCATTCGATTTTCGATTTCTCGTTGATTTTTGCTGACCATCATATCAATGAAGTCAATAACAATGAGTCCACCTAAATCACGTAACCTGAGCTGCCTGGCGATTTCTTCAGCAGCCTCAAGGTTTGTGTTGAACGCGGTATCTTCAATATCACTACCCTTGGTTGCGCGTCCGGAATTAATATCGATACTGATCATGGCTTCTGTATGGTCGATAACTAATGAACCACCAGAAGGTAAGCGAACTTCCCTTGAGAAGGCAGATTCAATCTGACTTTCAATCTGATATCTTGTGAAAAGCGGATCATCCTCCTCATAGAGTTTAAGCTTATGCAAATTTTGCGGCATTACCTGCTGCATAAACTCCAGGCTTCGTTGGTGTACCTCTTTGTCATCCACCCAGATTTCCGCGATATCTGTTCGCAGATAGTCTCGAATCGCACGAATTATCACTTCACTTTCCTGATATATCAGGAATGGTGCAGGGCGTTCGGTTGATGCTTGATCAATCGCCTGCCACAAAGTGGTGAGGTAATCAGTATCCCACTGCAGCTCTTCTTTGGATTTGCCAATGCCCGCGGTCCTGAGGATGAGTGCGGTATTTTCGGGAATCTCGAGCTGATTCAGAACTTCACGAGCTTCAGCACGATCAGCGCCTTCTATTTGACGTGAAATACCACCAGAGCGAGGGTTATTCGGCATCAGCACCAGATATCGGCCGGCCAGGCTGATCATCGTAGTGATAGCAGCGCCTTTATTGCCACGTTCTTCCTTTTCAATCTGAATGATAAATTCCTGCCCTTCACTAATCGCATCCTTGATATTGACGCGACCACGTTGGCCGGATTCAGATTGATTTTTGAATAGCGTTCGAGAAATTTCCTTAAGAGGTAAGAAACCGTGACGATTACCACCATAGTCGACAAAAGCGGCTTCTAAACTGGGTTCGATTCGAACCACACGGCCTTTGTATATATTGGATTTCTTTTGGGTATGACCAGTGGATTCAATATCCAGATCATAAAGTTTTTGGCCATCAACAAGCGCCACACGCACCTCTTCAGGCTGAGTTGCGTTAATCAGCATTCTTTTCATTGTCTGTATTCCTTTGTATGCGCTCTACCAATCGCAGTCTCAGACAGCGTTTTATCATCTATCTGATGCGATAAACACTTCAAAAGGAAGCGTTTAATTAGGCTCTTGGGAGCGCCTGTTATCACTCATTACGATATTCAATAACATCGGGACGAGTGATAATTAAAACATTATATAATGAGGTTTGTTTCGTTACCTGTTTCAATCAGCCACTTCTGGTTGATTTGTAACTCAGTGAGATAAAACCTCTGCTCGTTGGAATAATATAGCTAGTTAATAGCTGAGGCATTTCGCGGGCATTTACTGGTCATGAAGGGATGGGGAGGCATAAATATGATTCTTTTGCCATCAACACCACTGTTGCTACCGGCTTCACAACATCAGCTTGTGCTGTTTATGTAATTAAATACCGCCTCAAAATCGTCGTGGCGGTTCAAAATATCCGAAAATGTCTGTATTCCAACGCCTAATATAGCAATGTTGCTATACTCCCGCAAATTATGACGGCAAAAATAATTGAGCAGCGGCAGGTCTCCTTCCTCACAGTAGATGATGAGCACGCAGACAGGCGCCTGGATAACTTCCTCATTAGCCACTTTGGCAGCCTTCCCAAGACTAGAATCTATCAGATGATCAGAAAAGGCGAGGTTCGGGTTAATAAAGGCAGGATAAAACAAAATTACCGTCTACAGGCTGGTGATACGGTCAGAATTCCGCCAGTACACCTTACTAGCACAGAAAATTCATCCAAACCCTCAGCAGGGCTGTCTGAGTTGATCTCAAATAGTGTGGTTTATGAAGATGACTATTTGATTGCCATTAATAAACCCTCAAATATCGCCGTCCATAGTGGCAGTGGTGTCCAACATGGGGTTATTGAGATCCTGCGAGCCCAACGTCCTGATGCACATTTTCTTGAGTTAGTGCACCGGCTGGACAGAGCAACATCAGGTTGTCTATTGATTGCCAAAGATCATAAAACCTTGCGGGGGATGCATGATTTATTAAAAAGTGGCCTTATAAAAAAAAACTATCTCGCGTTATTGAAAGGTCATGTAACGGATACTTTGACAGTAGTCGATGCACCATTGAGTAAAACCGGGGCAACATCAGATGATAGAAAAGTCAGAGTAGATAAGGCAGGTAAATCGGCATTAACACATTTCCATTTGCTGGAATGTTTTGATGTAGCTTCACTTTCTCGCGTTGAGTTAATGACGGGG
>JBLHKO010000089.1:0-6182 GCA_047620145.1 Gammaproteobacteria bacterium
AATCTGATTGTTGTACTGGAATAAGCACCGTAGAGTGGATAGACTCAATTTCTGCGCCAAGCAGTGCTTCTATATGCTCTGTTTGCAGGCTGTCACATAGAGGTTTGTTATGGTGAAATAATTCGGCGAACATGAAGGCTAATTTTGAATTAGCTTCAAGAAAGTGAATATTAGAAAAATTATTATTGGGAACGGGTGTTTGAAAAATAAGAAATAAAAATCGATCGGCCTGATAATGAAGTTTCAAACTTTTAGTCAAAAGACTATTGAGCTTCTCCAATGAATCTATTTTCATCAACTTTAAGGATAAGTCATGCATCGCATTTGCAAGCTCTCGCTGCTGCAATACATCTTGTTCTGATCTCTCCAGGTTTTCATTTAATCCGGAATTCTCTTGACGTAATTGTGCAACTTGATATTCAATCAGTGAAGAAATATTTCCCGTTGACTCAATATTTCTTGAAGTATTATGTGGAATGTTGAGTTCAGAAAGTATGTCTGTGTGTTTTACAAAAAAATCAGGGTGGTCGCGGAGATATGCAATAATATCTTCAGGTGCATCAGGAAGATCTTTGGTTAGTGCCATATCTGTATCCTAAAATCAGTATTCATTACTAAAAGCCATTACTCCGAGAAAAGGAACTCTTGCTCATCTAGGTATAATTTTAGACTATTTTTAACCGCATTGATAACACCACGCGAAGTAATTGTTGCGCCACTTATATGGTCAAACGCTCCTGACTCACTCTTAACATTCCATGATTCGATTGGCGTGATATGAAATGACTGTTTGGAAAAATTATTCAGCCAATCAGTATTATCCTGATGAATATTACCCCCTAAGCCTTCTGTTTCTCGATGTGTTAATACTTGAACACCATAAAGTATGCCGCCTTGAAGGATGCCGATCGATAGTTGGATTGTACCGTTATAGCCTTTCGCTGGAATGGGCATGAATACGATTCCAACGGGATTCCCTGATTTTCTTGCTCTGTATACATTCGTTGATAATTCATTTCCTGAATCATCCGTATAGTTAATTACCTTAACATCATGATAAATATCGTTATCAAAATCAGCTGTCATGACTGCGCTAAGCACCTGTAATTTTTCCATTTCTATATTTTCAGAAATACGTTCCATGGTTAGCTGATGTGTAAGCGATAAGACAATGGCGCAAAGACCTGCCAGAAGAATAAAGGGTCGTATTTGTTTAATAGAAATCTTCATGTTGCCTTTTTGCCAAAAACATCAGGCCGTGTGACATTGTCTATAAATGGAACAGCAGCATTCATTATCAATACAGCAAATGCGATGCCATCAGGATAGCTTCCCCATGTTCTAATGACATATGTGAGTATTCCAATCCCTGCGGCGTAAATAATTATTCCACGAGGTGTCGCTGAAGCGGTCACGGGATCTGTGGCTATAAAAAAGGCAGCAAGTAATGTACCACCAGTGAATAAAGCAAACATTGAGGAGGTATATCTATCGGCATCATAAGCATGAAAAACAAGACTAAGTAAACATAACGTAAATATCATTACCAGAGGAATTTGCCATTTAATGATGCCCTTAATAATTAACCAAACCCCGCCGGCCAGAAAGGCAAGGCCGATCCATTCCCAACCTTTACCACCCATAACTCCAAACAGCGGGCCATTAGAGAATTCGGAAAGCATACCCATGCCGCTGATTTGTGATTTAGTAAATGCTAATGCAGTTGCACCACTCAGGCTGTCTAGACCTCCATCAGGTAAACCGAGGAATACTATTTCTAGGCTTTCGATGACACCACCAACATCAGTTAATATTGGCCAATAATTTAGTTCGACTGGAAAACAAATCAACACAAAGACATAGCCGGCCATGGCAGGGTTGAAGATATTATAGCCAAGCCCACCATAGAGATGTTTGGCAATTACAATGGCAAAGAAGATGCCTGATAGAGTCACCCACCAAGGGGCGAAAGGTGTGATAGTTAAGGCAAACAACAAACCGGTAATGATGGCACTGCCATCATAGATAAAGTCCTGAAGCGGGCGCTTTCTTATCGTTAACATGATGGCTTCAAAAGCAAGCGCAAAAAATACGGCGAGTAAGCAGTGTGCGAGAACGCCCCAACCCAAGACCCATGTAGACACAATAATTCCCGGAACAAGCGAAAATATCACCTGCTGCATGACTTTATTGATTGAAGTTTGCGAGTGAATATGGGGCGGACTTATATTCTGGATCTTATCCATCGAATTATTTTATTTTATTGCGTTTCTGTTTCATGCGTTCAACAGCACCTTGAATATATGATTGTTTGTCTGCCAAATCATTATTTTCTAGATCAGATAGTTCTTGATTTGAAGAAGTTGTTTTGTTTTTATTAAAACGATCATCGGTATGGTTTAGGCGTTCATTACGTGCTTCGAATCGAGAGCGAGCATGATCATATTCAACCTGCTTTTTTTCATGAATAGCAATATCATTCTTTGCTTGTCTATAATATTTCACCAAAGGAATGTTGCTAGGACAAACATAAGCACAACAACCACATTCTATACAATCAAATAAATGTAACTCTCTTGTTTGCTTAATATCTTTTGCACGTGAATATTTAAATAATTCCTGAGGAAGCAATTTGGCGGGGCATACGTCAACACATTGTCCGCAACCGATGCAGGGCATTTCTTTGCTATGATTAAATTCTGTAGTAACAAGTATACTATTGGTGGTTTTGATTACAGGCATGGAAGTATCGTGTATATGTTTACCCATCATTGGGCCGCCCATAATCACTATCTCATTGTCGTGCTGTTGATAACCGACTTGATCAAGACAATGTTTGACGGGCGTCCCCAAGAGTACTTGCAAATTACGTGGCTCTTCAACATCTCCAGATACCGTCATATAACGAGAAACAAGAGGTTCTCCACGCGTAACCGCCCGAAAAGCAGCCGCAGCCGTTCCGACATTATGCATGACGATACCGATATGAATGGGTAAACCACCAGTAGGAACTTCTTTTCCTGTTAATACTTTGATTAGTTGTTTTTCACCACCGGCCGGATATCTTGTTGGTACTTTAACCAGCTCAATATCATTATCGATTAATGAATTCAGAGCATCAAAGGCCTCAAGCATGTCTTCTTCAACAGCGATCACACAATGTTTTGCCTGAATCGCATGTTGCAGCATGCGTGTGCCGGAAACGATGTAATTCGCTTTCTCACGAATAATTCGATCATCACAACTAATGTACGGTTCGCATTCGGCGCCGTTGATAATTAAGGTATCAACTGCTGTGTTGGTTCCTTCAGATAGTTTTACGTGTGCTGGAAAACCTGCCCCGCCCATTCCAACCATGCCTGCTTCACGTAACAAGAGTTGTAATTGTTTAGGATCAATAGACATATAATCTGCTACGGGTTGAATATCGAACCAGGCGTCGTCGCCATCCGGTTCGATAATGATGCAGGGTATTTGTTGTGATTGGTCTTGTATAGATGGGCAAGTGCAAATATCTATTATTTTTCCAGAGGTGGTGGCATGAACAGGGACACTAACGTAACCATCGGCTTCAGCTATTTTTTGTCCCTTGAGAACCTTATCTCCTTTTTTAACCAGAGTTACTGAAGGGTTACCGATATGTTGTTGTAGTGGCAGAATAATTCTATCGGGAAGTGGTGTGATTAATGATTGCTTATCATTAGTCAATTCCTTATAGGTTCTAAGGTTTAGCCCTCCAGGAAATGCATGCAGTTCCCGTGTAGATTTATTGTTAAGTTCGTTGTCCACAGATCTAACCTGTCACTGCTTGCATACTGATGCAATCCATTGGGCAGGGTGCAATACAAAGTTCACAGCCAGTGCATTCCTCAGCAAGCACAGTATGCATTAGTTTAGCGGCACCGAGTATGGCATCCGTGGGACAGGCTTTAATGCATTTAACACAACCGATGCAAAGTGATTCATCTATCAGAGCAACGAGTTTCTTTTTTTCAATACCATTTTCTGGGTTAAGAGGTTTGACTTGACGCCCAAGCAACTTTGCTAATATTTTTATGGTAGCAGTGCCGCCAGGCGGACACTGATTGAAATCGGCTTCGTCACGAACGATGGCTTCAGCGTATGGACGGCAACCCGGATAGTTACATTGGCCGCATTGAGTTTGAGGTAAGGCTGAAAGAATTTTATCAGTTTTAATTTTTTCTGATGTTGTTATTGATGCAGGAAATCTACAAACAAGTAGTCCGGCAACCAAGGCCAAGAACATGATGAATAAAACAATGAATAGAATACCCGTCATTTATATCACGAGTCCTGAAAATCCCAGGAAAGCCATCGAAATTAATCCCAGTGTAATAAGTGTGATTGAGGAGCCTTTGAAAGGTGCCGGTATATCGGCCATGTCTAAACGTGTGTTAATGGCGGTTAGTAAGGCAAGCAACAGTGTGAAACCCATTGCTGTACCAAGACCAAAAACAAATGAATAGAATAGATGAAAACTTTGCTGTTGATTTAAGAGCAGTGTACCAAGAACCGTTGCATTCATACCTGCGAGAGGTAAAAATATGTTCATTCGATGTTTGAAAATTGGTTTTGGCCATGCGCTTAGTCCATAGACAATCATAATAATCAGCAATACAAAGACAAAAGTTTGTAGATATTGAAGCTGCAGTGGAACCAATATGAATTGCGTCGTTGCAGAAGCAATGACAGTCGTTATCGGTAATAAAATAAGCATGACGACTGAGAGTCCGCAGACGGCATCATGTTTTCGTGTTGATTCAAAAGCGGGGTCGACTCCGATAATATGACCAACAACGATGTTGTTGACCAGCGCAGAACTAATCAGAACAAGAAAAATGTTTTCCATTCATCTATTTTACTCTGATTCTATTTTATTCTCATTCCACTTTGCTTTACTTTACTTTCATCCCGGGTTTAGCACCTTCATCTGGGCTCAAAATGAATAAATCGTCGCCTCCGGGGCCTGCCGCGAGCACCATGCCTTCAGAAAGGCCAAAGCGCATTTTGCGCGGTGCCAGATTAGCCACCATCACAGTATGCCTACCTTCGAGATCCTCGGGGGTATAGGCTGATTTGATTCCCGCAAAGACATTGCGTGTTTCGCCACCAATATCCAGTGTCAATTGAAGTAATTTATCTGCACCTTCAACATGTTCAGCTTTGATAATTTTTGCAATGCGCAGGTCGATTTTTGCAAAGTCATCAATCGAGATAACCTCAGCAATAGGATTATCATGTAATGGTCCTGGAGATGAACTAGCGCTTGGGGATTTATTTGCTGAAGCATTCTCCGTGACCGTTAGATCTTCTTTGCTTTTTTCTATCATATTATCGATGTGCTCCTGTTCCACGCGTGTCATCAGTGGTTTGAATTTGTTTATTTCATGTTCCAATAGTGTAGCTTGGCTATCTTTCCAGACAAATGGATCGACATTAAGAAATTGCTCGGTTTTTTCTGCCATCACCGGCAACACTGGTTTGAGATAAATAATTAAAATGCGAAATAAATTCAGCCCCATGCTACAGATGGCTTGTAATTCAGCATCGCTATTTTCCTGTTTGGCAACGACCCACGGTTTATTGTCGTCAATATATTGATTCGCCTTATCTGCCAGCGCCATGATTTCGCGCATGGCTCTTGAATATTCTCTGCTCTCATATGCCAAGGCAATACTATCGCCAGCATTTACAAATTCTGAAAGTAATTGCTGGTCATGAATATCTGAGGCAAGTCTCCCGGAAAAGTTTTTCTTGATAAATCCGGAACAACGACTGGCGATGTTGACAACTTTACCCACCAGATCAGAATTCACACGTTGCAGAAAATCGTCCATGTTGAGATCAATATCATCAATCCCACTGCTTAATTTTGCAGCAAAATAATAACGCAGATACTCAGGATTAAGATTATCCAGATACGTTCGCGCTTTGATAAAAGTGCCTCTGGATTTTGACATTTTCTCGCCATTAACTGTAAGAAAACCATGTGCATTTACAGCAGTTGGTGTGCGGAGAGAGCTGCCTTTGAGCATGGCCGGCCAGAAAAGTGCATGGAAGTAGACGATATCTTTTCCAATAAAATGGTGCATCTCGATGCTACTGTCTTCTTTGATGAACTCGTTAAAATCCAGTCCTTCTTGTTCACACAAATATTTCAT
>JBLHKO010000090.1:0-5593 GCA_047620145.1 Gammaproteobacteria bacterium
AGAATATATATCGTTGAATCAATCAAGAATACAGCAACCCCTAGATACGTCGATCTTTTTGTATACTCAGAAACTGCAGTTCGTAATTGTTTTATATCGTAAGAATTCATTATTAGTGTCCTCTTGTTTATTAAGTTAATTCTATCGTTCAGTCACAACATTTAGTATGCCACTGCTCGCGAAGCCACTACGTCAGATTCTGTATTCGCGAAATTTATTTGGCTATTAACCAAGCGTGACATCACACGTATTTCTTTATCTGAAAGACCCATGGCTGTATCAACCCAAATATCACCTATATCAATTAACTCCTGATAATCTAATGGATTGACACATGCGCGTACTTTTCTTATTGCTCTTAGACTGTTTAGACGATTACGATTGGAACGAATATATGAATTGACAGCTGCTTCCCCATCTCCTTCTTCAACTAATTCATCAATAATGCCAAGATCATGGAATTCTTCAGCACTATACAGTCGCCCACTTAACATTATCTTTTCTACCATTGAAGAGCTTACACGCTGCGCAAGTAAGTTATATGCGCCCATTCCCGGGAAAAGATTAAACAAAACTTCTGGAAATCCCATTTCTGCCTGACGCTCAGCTATTACTATGTTGCTCGATAACGCAGCCTCTAAGCCACCACCTAAAGCATTTCCGTGAATTAGAGAGATAGTTGTAATACCAAGCTCACGCCCCATATTGTTAAAATACACCGCATCAATGCAACTCTTTGCATAAGCTCTAAGGCCCTCACTATCCCTAGTTTCTATACACTTGATAAAATGCGCAAGATCTCCGCCGAAGCTAAACACCGGATGTCGAGAGGTGATGATATTGAATTCGATATCAATTAATTTACCTTCATGAGGTAATTTCCCATTACGTGATTTTAGAATTGATTGAAACTCATCTAACTCTTGTAAAAGTGTTAATGTAAAACAAGAACGAGGCTGAGAATCAAAATACAGCCAGACTGCTTTTTGTTCAGGAACGATTTTTACTTCGAGATGTTGAAAATTATTAAATGATACTTCGTTTGCATAATGTAAATTACTCATGATTTTTCCCCTTCTAAAAGAAATTTAAGTATTTTAAATGAACCGAAACTAGACAATTTCTAAGATTGCCATCTTCAGAGTCTAACAGGGGAAAGCTAAGAAATTAAATACCTATGTGGGGTAAATCTATGAAAAGTAAGAAAATGTCAGGGAGATAACTGATTTAGAGTTACTATCAACACGCTATTCGAGCAATACAACAGCATAAACTGCGATGCCTTCCTTGCGTCCGATGAAGCCCATTTTTTCAGTTGTACTTGCTTTGATGTTGATGTTATCGAGATGTGTTTCTACATCTTGTGAAATATTTTCTCGCATACCCATTATATGGTGGGACATCTTAGGTGCTTCTGCGAGTATCGTAATATCTGCATTTACCAGTGAAAGATTTTTGCTCACAATCAAATTGTTCACTTGTTTTAATAAAATTCTGCTGTCGATGTTTATAAATTCTTCTGCAGTGTCTGGAAAAATATTACCAATATCTCCTAAAGCAGCTGCCCCAAGTAGGGCATCACAGAGCGCATGAATGACCGCGTCGCCATCTGAATGTGCTAATAATCCTTGTTCATAGGGGATAGTTACACCCCCAAGTATCAATGGGCAGTCATCTGCAAAAGTATGAGCATCATAACCGTGTCCTATACGCATTATTCTTTCTCCTGCTGACATAAATATAATTCGGCAAGTGCCAAATCATAATTACATGTGATTTTTATATTGTCAGAGTGCCCTTCAACCAAGACAGGTTTAAGGCCATTCAACTCAATCGACTGCGCTTCGTCCGTGACAATGAGATCTTTGGATAAAGCGTTTTTCAGAGATTCCATCAGTATTCCCAAATGAAACATTTGTGGTGTTAAGGCATGCCAAAGACCTTCGCGTTCAACTGTTTCCTGAACCGTATATGACTTATCTGCGCGTTTCATCGTGTCTCTGACGGGCAAGCCCAATAGACCACCAATTTCATGTCCATTCAGCGTCTCTATCAGACAATCAATATCTTCTTTTCGCAAACAAGGTCGTGCTGCATCATGCACCAAAACCCAATCATTACTGTCAGCTTTTTCTAGCAACGCATTTAATCCGTTTAAAACGGAATGGCATCGTTCTACTCCGCCTTCGGTAACAATAATTTTTGAATGTGAACTTATATCAAGCGTTGGCCAAAATTCATCCTTTGCGGAAATTACGACAACGACACCTTCTATCTTTGGATGTGAACAAAAGAGTTCCAGAGTGTGCGCAAGTATTGCCTTGTTATTAATGCTTAAATATTGCTTGGGGACTTCGGCCTGCATGCGTGTTCCAACACCCGCAGCTGGTATGACTGCCCAATAACGGATATCAGTTGTCATGTATTTAGATTATTCCTTTTGTTTGGAATGGCTGCTGCCTAGACTTTTAGTATCGACTAACTGGTAAAATGTTTCATCTTTTTTAATCATGCCCATTTCACTACGAGCACGTTCTTCAATTGCATCCAGTCCATGTTTTAAATCTAGAACTTCAGCCGCCAAAGAATCATTACGTTCTTTCAATGATTCATTTTCCTGGGTTATCGATTCTTTTTCTTGCTGTAAATGATGCACTTCGGTCAAACTGCCGTTACCAATCCACAACCTGTACTGCAATAGTACTAACATAGTGAAGAGCATGACCGTAACGAATTTCATTTTTGTTTACAACAATCTCCCTCAGATCTAACTCACAAAACTAATTCATACCTAGGTTATCTCAGGTTATAGAAAACATCCTTACCTGGATAACTGGCACGATCACCTAACTGATCTTCGATCTTCATCAAACGGTTATATTTTGCAACACGATCAGAACGTGAAAGCGAGCCTGTCTTGATCTGTCCTGCAGATGTCGCGACAGCCAAATCCGCAATCGTTGTATCTTCAGTTTCACCGGAACGATGGGATATGACTGCGGTGTAACCTGCCGCTTTGGCCATATTGATAGCAGCAATCGTTTCCGTTAGTGTCCCTATCTGGTTTACCTTGATTAAGATTGAATTAGCAATATTCTTATCGATGCCTTGCTTAAGTATCTCTGTATTGGTTACAAATAAATCGTCACCCACTAACTGAATATTTTTACCAAACTTGTCGGTCATTAAACGCCAACCATTCCAATCATCTTCAGCCATACCATCTTCCATGGTAATAAGTGGATACTTATCGAACCAGGGTGCTAGGAATTCAATAAACTCTTCGGCACTTAAAACTTTGTTCTCTGAGGCAAGATTATATTTTCCGTCTTTATAAAACTCTGAACTTGCAACATCAAGTCCCAGTAAAATATCTTCACCCGCTTTAAACCCTGCCTTATCGATGGCTTCAATAATGACTTCAAGTGCTGCTTCATTAGAAGACAAATTCGGTGCAAACCCACCTTCATCACCCACTGTTGTACTCAGGCCTTTTGCCGAGAGTACTGATTTAAGCGCATGAAATATCTCCGTCCCATATCTTACAGCTTCTCTGATACTGGATGCGCCGACCGGTAAAATCATGAACTCCTGAATATCAACGCTATTGTCTGCGTGCGCACCACCATTAATGATATTCATCATTGGTACTGGCATCGTAAAAGGCCCATCTCCCCCTAAATATTCATACAGAGGTAGTCTCTTTTCATTAGCAGCCGCATGTGCTGTTGCCATTGAAACGGCCAGAATTGCATTTGCACCCAGATTAGCTTTATTAGGAGTACCATCCAGATCAATCATGGACTGGTCGATACCTACTTGATCTGTCACTTCCATTCCGACGACAACGGAACTGATTTTTGAGTGAATATTTTCGACAGCTTTGAGTACACCACGACCAAGATAACGATTTTCATCACCATCTTTCAACTCCAATGCTTCACGGATTCCGGTAGATGCTCCTGATGGCACCATGGCACTGCCTACTGCACCTGCTTCTGTAACGATCTCTGCTTCTATAGTTGGATTGCCTCGCGAATCCAATACTTCTCTTGCAATAATTTTAGCTATGACAGACATAAATCTTTAACTCTTCTTTATTTTTTCCGATTAATCTTTTTGGGATTGTTTATTTAGGGTCGAACGACAAATGAATAAATGATTACCTCAAGCCCCGGTTTTTATTTGCTCATCAATATTTTTTAACGTTTGTAGTAATTCGCGCATCTGATCCAAAGGCCAAGAGTTCGGCCCATCGCTCAAGGCAACTTCTGGATCCGGATGAGTTTCCATAAACAGTCCTGCGATTCCCACTGCAGTTGCTGCACGCGCTAGTGCTGGAATAAATTCCCGCTGCCCACCAGACTTCGCGCCCTGTCCTCCAGGCATTTGCACTGAATGCGTTGCATCAAACACAACAGGACAACCTGTCTCTTGCATCACGACCAATGAACGCATATCGGAGACCAAATAATTGTAACCAAAACTTGCACCCCGTTCACAAACCATGATCTGTTCATTCCCTGTTGCACGCGCTTTATTCACAACATGCTGCATATCCCATGGTGCCAAAAATTGACCTTTCTTAATATTCACCGGCAGACCTTGACGCGCTACCTCTTGAATGAAGTCAGTTTGCCGACATAAAAAAGCCGGCGTTTGCAGCACATCAACCACTGCTGCAATCTCGTTCAAAGGTGAACCGTCATGCACGTCTGTTAAAATAGGCACATTCAAGGTTGCTTTTACTTTGGCTAATATCCTTAAACCTTCGTCGATACCTGGTCCACGATAGGAGTCCTGTGAACTCCTGTTGGCCTTGTCATATGAAGATTTATAAATGAAAGCAATACCTAAATCAGTGGTCAACTCCTTCAGGTAGGCAGCCACATCAATCGCCATCTGCTCACTTTCGACAACGCATGGCCCTGCGATTAAAAAGAAAGGTTTATCGCTACCAACTTCAAAATCACACAGCTGCATTCCTGGCCTCCTTACTGCTGCCAGATGCTGCCAGATCTTCGTTCTGGGAATCACGATAATGTGTTGCGGCTGCTACAAAACCAGAAAAGAGTGGATGCCCATCTCTGGGTGTGGAAGTAAATTCAGGATGAAACTGACAAGCAATAAACCATGGATGATCCGCTAATTCAATAATTTCGACCAAATTTCCATCCATCGATAGACCGGTAAATTGCATACCGGCATCTTCCAACTGCTGTTTATATTTATTGTTAAATTCGTAACGATGCCGATGACGTTCAGTGATGACATCCTTGCCATACAGTTCTCTAACACGACTGCCCTCAAGTAATTGACACTGCTGACCACCCAAACGCATAGTGCCGCCCAAATCAGTCCCCTCGTTACGTTGTTCTATGCTGCCACTCTGATCCATCCACTCAGTAATCAAAGCAATCACAGGATGTTTAGACTCTTGTTCAAATTCCGTACTATTCGCTTCTTCAAGCCCAAGCTTATGTCGCGCATACTCAATAACGGCGAGCTGCATACCCAGACAAATCCCGAGATAGGGAATATTATTTTCTCTTGCATATTTTGCGGCTAAGATCTTTCCATCAATGCCCCTGCT
>JBLHKO010000091.1:0-5586 GCA_047620145.1 Gammaproteobacteria bacterium
ATCACCATGGAAATTGGTGCTTTCAGTACGGCAATGGGTAACTGCGTTGAAAACCTAGGCAGAAACGTCATGCGTCTCAAAGGTGAACTTGGTGAAGATCTGCCTTATGACAAGTGTAAAGAAGTCATGGAAAAAGACACAGAACATAAGATCCAGTTAGTTATGGCACCGCAAAACGAAACAGGCGCAGGTGTAATGGCTGACCCCAGAAAGTTGCGTGACTTACTGAATGAACTAAAGCACCCGGCACTGCTTATTATTGACGGGGTTTCTGCCATCGGCAGCCTGCCCTGTAATATGACTGACATGGGCATCGACATGCTTATTGGTTGTAGCCAAAAAGGCATGATGGGAACGCCCGGTATCGGCATGCTTACTCTCAGTCCTAAAGCGGTTGAGAAAGTGTATGAGGCCGACAAAGCGCTTGCAGATGCAGGCATTAAAAAAGGCCAACATTACTTACACCTTACCAAGATGATTGATGCGATGGATGGCATGGGACTACACATCGAAACGCCAGGAAATTATGCTCAATTCGCTGTGGCATTGGATACGATAGCTATTGAAGGTATTGATCGCGTATGCGAGCGTCATAAAGAGTGTTCTGAAGTTTATCGTGCAGCCGTACTGGCTGCAGGTTTTGAACTGGTTGCAAAAGAAGAACATCTTCGATCTAATGCAGTGACGGCAATTAAAGCACCGGAAGGTTTTGGTGTTAAAAAAATCACGGAAGTACTTAACATCATGTTTTCAAAGCACGCCGTAGAAGCGGCCGCTATTCCAGGTGCGCCTAATCTGGGCTGGCGTCTCTGCGCGACAGGCGGTATACAACCACAACACGCTATGGCTGCTTCTATAGCTTTCTTGATGGCATGTGACGAAGCGGGAATACCGGTAGACGTTGAAAAAGGTATTGCAGCTGCGACTAAAACATATAGAGAAGTTGTTAAGTATCATCGACCTTTGCCGGGTGTTGACGCATACGGACGTTAACCTAACAGGATCTTTTTCCCCAATACGTCGTTAAAGCGCTGGCTCAAGTCCTCATTTACGAAACTGTAAACTCCGGGCTTTCGCTCAGTGCTTTGCCTCGTCTTGGAAATAAAATCTCTCTGTCAGGTAAGATATGAGGTCTTGAATCTTAAATTTATTTGCTCGTTCGAGTTTCAAGACTTGACCCCATAGATTCTTAATATCATGAAATTAGTTTTCACCTAATGGCCTGTATATATCCATCTATAATATTGCCCTCTGGAAGATATGGTTCTATAAGGCGTAAACATTCAATACATCTATCTACTATCTCACTTTCCTCATTATTTTTAGCTTGCATAGCTTTGGAAAATATCGAACCTAGCGTTTCATTGAGAGTGCGTTTTAGGTCAATAAATTTTGCTGTATTAATGAGTTCTAACGTCTGGGTTGCAGTATGAAGCCCATTTCCATTAGTGATGTAATCCATCAAACCAGTTGTAGCCATATCTCCAGCTAATATCTTCTTACCTAGACTGTATTCTTCCTCTGAGGTATTTGAAATTAATTTCGTAGCAAGGTCTAAATATTTTTGTGCGGAGTCGTAATTATTAGCGTTAAATTCAAATTTATACCTTGATGATAGCTCGCCATAATAATTAGAAAGAATTCTTAGGTTTTCATTTGGCAATTTAATCGCTAATTGTATTGCATCGTCTAAGAATTGTTCATCATAAGCTTGGTTACTATAAGAAGCATAAACCTCAACATTTCTATTGCTTAGCATTTGAACAGCTATTAATGAAAAGGATTCAATTATGGTATCAGTGCAATACGTATTTGCTAGATTTTTACATTCATTGTACAAATCAATAAAATAATCGAAATCTTCTTGAGATTCAAAGCCGTGTGTAAAACTTCGGGGTCAGTAAACTTCGGGGTCAGGTCTTGCTTTTTGCTAGCAAGAAACAAGACCTGACCCCACAGATGTACTAGCAAGAAACAAGACCTGACCCTACAGATGTACTAATTAAGAAAGGTGTCGATGTGAACGGTCTGTGGGAAATTCCAGGGAGAACAGACTGGTCTTATTCTCCGCTATTATGGGCTGTCAGTCATGACCATATATTCGATGAGGTTGAGTATTTAATTGAAGCAGGGGCTGATCCTCATAAGAAAAATTCTCTCGGAGAGTCGCCCTACGAAGAACTTAAAACAAGATTAAAAACCGGAAATGATATCGGTAAGTCTTATAGATCCAAAGCTGAAGAGCTTGTTCAACTGATGGAAAAATAGACCATTGATATGCTTTGTTTACCTCAGTTATTTAGGCGTGATGGAATTAACCGTTATTTCATGATCGATTTAAGACGATTTGACAGAATTTTAAAACGGCATAAAGCACATTTAACAAAGTTGCCATCGATGTGTTTGAAGCGCTTTTTCAGAGGTTTTTTGACTTCCCAAATGCCTTTATAACCATTTGGAAACACCACCAAATCACCTGCTTTGAATGTCGTGGAAGGCCCACCATCTTCAGGTGTCATTTCACACTCGCCCTCTAGAATAAGCGCTGTTTCTGTTGTCACAAATGCCCAAGGGAAAGTTGCGACTTCTTTTTCCCATGTTGGCCAGTACGCCGACCCCATTTCTTTTAACACTGCTTCACTTGGGTTGCTAGTGACGGTAATTGCTTTCATATTGATTCCTAATTATTAGCGTGAGACACAGAACCGAAATCATTTCGGATGAGCCACCAACTGTTGAGGCTGTCTTGCCTGAATTTAGAGGGGGATTATACCTACACTGCGGGGTCAGGTCTTAAGTTGCTGTGTTACTGGGTCAGGACTTGAATCAAGAGGGCAGAATTAAATGGTAACGTCCCTTACAAATTCCTAATAGATGAAAAAAAGGCCTGCATTCGCAGGCCTTAAGACTAGTTTCTTAAGGGGAAGTATAGAAACTATTTAAGGGAAGAGGTTATGAACTTGGCGGTAATATTACTGTATCGATAACGTGTATTACGCCATTGCTTGCGTTTACATCAGTCATTACGACTGTACTACCGTCATTTAATTTTACTGCTTTATCGACAACTGAGATTTTGATATCAGCGCCATTAACAGTGGTTGCAGTACTTAGCTTAACAACGTCTGCTGCCATCACTTTTCCTGAAACAACATGGTAAGTCAGTACGGCTTTAAGTTGATCAATGTTTTCAGGCTTTAGCAATGACTCAACCGTACCTTCTGGTAACTTTGCGAATGCTTCGTCGGTTGGTGCAAATACGGTAAAGGGACCTTCACCTTTTAGTACAACGACAAGACCGGCTGCTTTTAAAGCTGCAGCAAGTGTATTGAAGTTGCCATTTGCAACAGCGACATCAACAATGTCCTGATCACTTTTAGCATCTTGTGCAGCACTTGCCAGACTACTCAATAAAATCATTGATGACATTAAAGTAAAAGTAATGACTTTCATATACTTCGAATTATTTACGGCGTGTCCAATTGACATGGTTAATCTCCTAAGATTTATTTTTAAAGTTCGAGAAGTTTACGGATGGAGTTGTGAAAGATTTGTGAAGACAATGCATAAATTAAGTGAACATCGACTAACAGGTGTTAATTAACGAAGTAACAGGCTTGTTAATAGTGATGACTGAAATAATTTATCTATTAAATATAGAGAGCTAACTGAAAATTGTAGTGTGATGGGGCATAATAAAAATATTTTGAAGATGATCAGGTCAAATGTGATTTCTAAATTTATAGGGGACGCTTCTCCTTAAATTTTATTTTTTCTGATCTAGTTTATTCACTGCTAAACTGCAGCAGTTAATTATTTTAATTGGGTTTAACTCTGAGATTATATTATGACCTTTGAGCAAATTTTTCTGTTCGGCCTGCTTTTTTTTATTTTTTCCCTGCTACTCTGGGGAAAAATCCGCTATGACATCGTTACAATAGCCGCATTGTTTATTGCCTTTGTCGTAGGCTTTATACCGCATGACAAGGTTTTCTCTGGTTTTTCTCATCCTGCCACTATCATCGTTGCTTTGGTGCTTATTGTCAGTCGCGGTTTGTCAAACTCGGGCGCGATTGAATTATTATCCCGTTTCCTGGTGGATGGCTCGCGCAAATTGGGGACGCATATTGGACTCATGTCCACTATCGCTGCGGCACTTTCAGCCATTAAAATTACGGGGTCAGGTCTTGCCTTTTGCCTAATGAATTAAAGATGCCGGAGTGATTTAAACACGCCACTCCGGCTTTATTTTTCAAGCTGAACGTACTTTTCTCCTGTTACATAGCAAGTATCTTGTGATTCTATGGATTAAATTTGCATCTATGATTCACATTCCCCTTAGCATCGTTATACCGTTACACTTGTCTTATGGATACAACATCAAAAATTGCTGGAGATGCACCTCCTCTTTCTCGTTCGCCGTGGCGCTTTGCACTGTATTTTTATCTTAAAGCGCGCTATGCCTTACTGGCGATTTTTGTGTTTGAAGCAGTGCAGGCGGCTTGTACCATCTTGCTGCCCTATGCCATCAAAGAGATTATCGATGCGGTGAACCTGGCGAATGAAACGGGGGTGGCTATTTTCACTGCCACCAAGGACGTGTAAAATTACGGGGTCAGGTCTTGCCTTTTGCCTAATGAATTAAAGATGCCGGAGTGATTTAAACACGCCACTCCGGCTTTATTTTTCAAGCTGAACGTAGGTTTCTCCTGTTGCATAGCATGTATCTTGCGATCCTATGGATTAAGTTTGCATCTCTGATTCAGATTCCCCTTAGTATCGTTATACCGTTACACTTGCCTTATGAATACAACATCAATAATTGCGGGAGATGCGCCTCCTCTTTCTCGTTCGCCATGGCGCTTTGCACTGTATTTTTATCTTAAAGCACGCTATGCATTACTGGCGATTTTTGTGTTTGAAGCAATGCAGGCGGCTTGTACCATCTTGCTACCCTATGCCATCAAAGAAATTATCGATGCGGTGAACCTGGCGAATGAAACGGGGGTGGCTATTTTCACTGCCACCAAGGACGGACTGCTATTGTTTGCTTTGCTGAATCTGGGGATTGTACTTTTTAGTCGGGCAAGTGGGGCTGTGCTGGTGATGACAGGGCCGCGCTTGCGCGCCGATATCCGTAAGTCATTGTTTAGTTATTTGCAGCATCATTCGCATCGTTATTTCATTTCGCATTTTGCTGGTTCCTTGGCGAGTCGTATCGCAGAGGTTTCGACGAGCAGCATGCATGCGCTATGGACGATCACGTTTGATTTCTATCCATTGATCATCAAGTCTTTGGTGGCGTTGATAATTCTGTTCAGCGCCAGTGGCGAGCTGGCCTTGGTGTTAAGTCTGTGGTTGGGGATTTATATCTTTGTGTCTTATCTGCTGGCGAAGCGTTGTCGGGTGTATGCGCAGGATTTTGCCGCCGCCCGTTCATTAGTCACCGGCAAGGTGGTTGATTCGGTGACCAACGTGATGAATGCCAAGATGTTTGCGCGCCGCCAGTTTGAGGAGGATTATCTGACCGACTACCTGAATCATGAAGTTAAACAAGCCGTGCGTACTTTCTGGTATATGGAAAAA
>JBLHKO010000092.1:0-5353 GCA_047620145.1 Gammaproteobacteria bacterium
CAGCTTTAAACATCCACCATCTCACTGATTTTTTTTTAGTCTTATACGTTTTCAAATCAATAAGCGTAACTGAAGGTGGAACCTCTGCAAGCAGGGGTCCATTTTTTGAAGCAACCAACAAATCAACACTTGCTCCCTCATCAATAAAAAATTTCGCCAAATTCAATACAGCTCTCTCCATGCCACCACCAGACAAGCTATTCATGAAGATTGCGATTTTAGGCATCTAAGTATTATTCTCTAACCAAGCTTGAAACATCAGTATCGACCACAATATATCGTTATGGTTTCGCCATCCCGATTGATGCTGCAGCCACAATGTTTGCACTTTCGTTTCGTTTAAATATCCTTGCTGCCTAATTTTATCTGCATCCAACAAATCTTCCGCCCAATCTCGCAGAGGGCCTCTTATCCATTTGCCAATAGGAACACCAAATCCCATTTTTTTTCTATCAGTCAATTCTGATGGCACATATTTTCCGAGAACATCTTTCAATATTCTTTTTCCTCCAGCGTTATTTACCTTCATCGCATAAGGCAACGACCAGGAAAATTCAGCAATCTCTTTATCCAACAGTGGGCATCGCGCTTCAAGGCTTGTTGCCATACTCGCTCTATCCACCTTTACTAAAATATCATCGGGCAAATAGCATAACGTATCCATAAGCATCATATTCAAAATAGGGTCGGCATGACTCGGCCATATTTCCTTATTGGTTAATATTGTTTGAGAACCTTCGCTCATCTTAACCAGCTCCCCAATATTCTTGTACCTCGTCATCATACGTACAAATAATTCAAGAGAGCTTTGCGCTCCTATTCTTCTGGCACGTTTTTCAAGTTTGGCTCCGAAACGTCGCCACCCAGCTACACCTTCTTGCGTTTTTGTATTGGCTAACAAATGCCACGCTGATTTGGATGCTATATCCATAACGACTCCTATCGCTGGCCGCATGGACGACGGGATATTTTCATGTTTTCCCCAGTGCTGCATACATCGGAAGTATCGAGTGTATCCGGCAAACAACTCATCTCCCCCATCTCCAGATAAAACAACTTTTACTTGATTACTTGCTAGCTGTGATACTAGATAGGTAGGAATCTGCGACACATCACCAAATGGTTCATCATACATTTCTGGCAACCGAGGAATAACATCTATACATTCTTGAGGCGTAACATATAGTTCCGAATGATCAGTTCCCAAATATTCAGCAACTTTTTTTGCATGAATCGCTTCGTTATGCGTTTCCTCGTAAAAACCAATAGAGAATGTCTTAACTTTACGGGTGGATTGAGCTTGCATCATAGATACCACCAATGAAGAATCAATTCCTCCTGATAACAAGGCGCCTAACTCAACATCAGCAATCATCCTTCGCTCAACAGAATCAGCCACTAATTTTTCAAGCCGCTCGACTGCTTCCCCATAAGAACCCGAATACAAGTTAGCCTGACCCAATTGAGCAGACTTTAACGCAGACCAATAAGTGGTTGGTTGCAGAGATTCTGATTCGAATGATTTATTTATCTTCAGATATGTACCTGGCGTTAGCTTATTGATTTTTTCATAAATAGAAGCTGGCCCGTTCAACCAAGAATTTTGAATGAATTGCCCCAGTGCAGCACGATTCACTTCAGCGTCAAAATCAGGATGTTTTTTTAAAGCTTTCAATTCTGAGCCAAATAAAAACACACCATTACACACGCCATAATATAGCGGCTTCTTACCGATTCTATCTCGCGCCAATATGAGCGAGCACTCTTCCTTATCCCACAGCGCGAATGCGAACATCCCATTTATGTCAGCGAGTGTCTTCTCTAGACCATAAGTAGCAATACTTTCTAGAAGTGTTTCGGTATCCGAATGACCTTTAAATTGCACACCGTTCTTTTCTAAATGTCCTCTTATTTTCTTGTAATTATATATCTCGCCATTAAATACAATCACGTACCGACCATTGCCAGATGTCATTGGTTGGTGACCTTGTGGAGATAGATCGATAATAGATAATCGCCTATGTGCTAATCCAATACCCATGGATGAGTTTACCCATACACCGCTATCATCTGGACCACGGTGAACCAATGTATCTCCCATAGCTTTAACTAATGACGAAAATTCATCATTAGTTAATTTCGGTTCAGGGTACAAAACTCCAGCAATTCCACACATTATAAAATATCTATATAGTTGCTATGCAGCTAGTAGCTCAACATAAAGATTGCAGTGAGATTTGACGCTTGTTGTAAGATTCATCTTAGCCACAACCCAGTTACGAGCATTAGCAGCCAACGCCTGAGATAAGTCATTATCATCCAAGATCAAATTTATTTTTTCAGCCACAGATTCAGCTGAGCGGTTTGCGAGAAGGTATTCTTTATTCATCATTCCCAACTCGTCAGATAATCCAACAAAAGGTGTTAGCACTACCGGCAAACCCGAAGACATAGCTTCCAACACAGCATTAGGCATGCCCTCTCTTTCTGATGGAAATACAAACATATCAGAAGCTTTAAGGTATCTATCAATACCTTCCACTTGACCAATAAAATGAACATTAGCATCCTTACCAGAATTTTTTATTATAGCTTCCATGCTCTCTTTAAACTCTTTTAATTCAATTCGAGTTTGATCATATCTGGGCCCGATAATTAACAAGTGCAAGTCTGGGTATCGCTCTACCAACTTAGACCAGGCATCTATCAAAATATCTGTGCCTTTTCTTGGGTGCACTGCACCCACCAGAGTTATCAAACATGCCTTGCGCGGTAAATTGAGTAAATCTCGCATATCAGCCTTCGCAGCATCCTCCGCAGGTGAAAACTTCTCTGTATCAACACCATTCAAGACGATATAAATATTAGCCGCAGGGTTGATCTCTAAAATAATTTCCTTCATTGACGCTGACTGAACAATTACCAAGTGATACTGTTTATTAATTCTTCTCTGTTTCCATTTCTGGAGTTTTTCAACAAGTTTGTTTCTTGAAAACTTACGCGCAATTGTATGTGAGTAGACCAGCTTCACTCCTAGAGCTCTCAGTTGACGTAATTTACCAAGAACTCCATACGGCATAGGTGCAATTATATGTATCACATCAGGTTTAGTAGCTTGGTTTTCACAAAGCTCAATTGCTTCATTCAATAAGACTTCCGAGCGACTTTTTGAACCTTTCCCAGGAACCTTATATTTAAGAATTTTTGCCTTTTCAATTTCCAACTCAGAAATTAACTGCCCATCAAGCGCATCTAGCCAGGCTGATTGATGATCTTCTTCAGTAAACTTTTTTAGCTTTGGCGTGCCACAAATAACAGTTACATCAACATCATTTTCATGAAACAGAGGAAGATATCTATAGAATCGCAACCCAGCTCCACCATGAACAGGATAAAAGCTAGGAGCAATCAGAAGTAATTTGATTTTATTCAAAAGAATAGTTTCGAACGAATTGTGCAGTTACCAATAGATTCCCGCTTTCATTAGAAATGCAGGAGCAATTTCTAATGAAAGCGGGAATGACAGGCTACACATTAAAAACAATTAATCGACCACTATCACTTAATATTTAAAACGGAATGTCGTCATCAAAATCATCAGTCGTACTTGGTGCTGGCGTACTTGGCGCAGACTTTGAAGGCGCTGAACTACCAAAGCCATCATCTGCTGCTGGAGGAGCATCAAAACCGCCACCACTTGCACCACCGCCACCTCGACCACCCAACATTTGCATTTCATTAGCAATGATTTCTGTGGTGTATTTCTCTACGCCACTTTGATCTTTCCATTTTCGCGTTTGTAGCCGGCCTTCGATATAAACTTGTGAACCCTTTTTTAAGTATTCACCCGCTATTTCAGCCAACCTTCTAAAGAACACAACACGATGCCACTCTGTTTTTTCTTGTTTTTCGCCAGAAGCTTTATCGCTCCAGTTATCGGTTGTTGCAACACTGATGTTGCACACCGCTTGTCCGCTAGGCATATATTTCACTTCTGGATCTTGACCTAGATTGCCAACGATAATTACTTTATTCACACCTCGTGCCATGACTTGCCCTCTTTTCTCAGTTTTTCGAATTAATTTAATTGTGCGCAGTATTGTTTCACTTTATCTTCTTCAAAAGTACCCTTATTCACCCGTAGGTAAGCGATACCTTCATCAGCGATCACGGTCGCTTCAGTGACCCCTGGAAATGCCAACAAGGCATTAGCTACTTGCTCTCTTTGGGATGCTTCCAACTCCCCTAAATGAGCGGTATAGCTCATAAAATCTTTCGGTGCCTGCATGGAGAATGCTACTAGAAACCAAATCAAAAACATAATGAATGCGAACAAAAATACTGCATTTTGATCAAAATTCTGTAACAAAAATCCTGCGGTCACTCCACCCGTAAAGGCTCCCAAAAATTGACTGCTAGAAAATACCCCCATCGACATACCTTTATTCAGGGGATTGCTTAGTTTAGAGACCAATGAGGGCATGCTTGCTTCTAGAAAGTTGAATCCCCAAAAAAACATCACCATGGAGACAAAGAAAACATTGAAACTTTGTGAGAACCAGGCCATCACTAACAAGCCAACCGCACAAATAAATATTGCAAAACTGAAGGCCAATTTTGTCTTCTTAAGTTTCTCAGAAATAATAATAGTCGGGACAAGCAGCACTAGTGAAGCAACCATCACCGTTAAATAGACTTTCCAATGTTGCGCAGGAACAATTTGATATTGGTCCCTTAGCATCAATGGCACCACCACAAAAATTGCCGTCAGCGCCATATGTAAAATGAATACACCGGCATCCAGGCGCAACAGTTGTGAATCGCTTAATACCGACCCTAATGTAGTTCGATTAACCACGGCTGCTTGCTGACTCGCTTGTACAGGCGTAGGAATCAACATAGACACAACGGCGATTCCGGCTAAGGCAAGAATTGCTGTAATCCAAAAAATGCCTGGCACACCTACCCAAGATTGCAGGATTGGACCTAAAACCAGCGCAACCATAAACGAAGCGCCAATGCTGGCGCCTATAATCGCCATCACCTTGGTACGATGTTCTTCACGAGTCAAATCGGATGCCAACGCCATAATGGCTGAAGCAATGGCGCCCATTCCCTGCAAAGCACGTCCAATAATCACCCAATAAATAGAATCTGCTGTGGCAGCAACCACACTACCGAGCACAAATATCAGTAACCCAATAATAATCACCGGCTTACGCCCAATTCTATCTGACCAAGTGCCAAACGGAATTTGGAACATGGCTTGCGTCAGTCCATAAATACCAATCGCCAACCCCACTAAGAGTGGCGTCACATCCACTAGCTGCTCGGCATAAATTGCGAACACAGG
>JBLHKO010000093.1:0-5140 GCA_047620145.1 Gammaproteobacteria bacterium
CGACTTTGACGTATGAACATTCTGATTATTGAGCAATTTATGCATCAATATCGGGGAGTCATGATTGCCGGGTAAACAAAACACCGGTTTTTCAATCGTGGTGAATACTTCCAGCAGCCTCTCGTAAGCCATCGTTCTCGGGTCATGTACGAGATCGCCCGTCGCTAATAAAGCATCGACTGGCCAATCATTGGCTTTAGCGAGATTGAGAACCTCATTTAAAGAAGCGCTGGTATCAACGTCATCAAATCTGTCCTTTGCATCAGCAAAAATATGCGTATCCGTAATCTGTATTAGCTCGGCATAGTCTTGGTGCTGTGGTTTTATCTGAAAATGATTATTCATGATATGAATTGAACCAATTTTATTTGATCCACCGATCCTCGAATAGAGGTATCCGTCTAAGGAATGGAATCAATAAACCATAGCCCACCAAACCAAGAATATCTGCACCAACATCAAAAAATGAAAACATTCTGTGTGGTAAATAATGTTGAATAACTTCTATACCGACACCATAAGCAATCAATGGAAGAATTTTATCTGTATTAAAACGAGAATTAGGGAACGAGAAATCCAGTAACAATGCTAAAACAAGGAAGGCCGAAAAGTGATTCAACTTGTCGTAGCTTGATGAAACAGCTGTAAATTCTAATTCTGTTGTTGCCAGGTAGGTTACGGCCACCAAAGTAATACAGAACAACACTCTAAAATAAATAATATGTCTGAGAGATAATTTCATTTGAAATAATGCCTATAGATTACAGATCATTACCCTGCATTCTCTCGAAAAAGAATGCATCAACATCCGCAAGCTCTGAGCTTCTTTTCATATCAGGTAAACTTTTCAGAAAAACTTTCCCATACGATTTACTCTTGAGTCTTGGGTCACAAATCATCAACACACCATAATCATTCGCATCACGTATCAATCGACCCACACCTTGCTTCAAACTGATCACGGCCTGTGGTAATTGATGCATCATGAACGGATTTTGCCCATTTTCCTGCATTTTAGCTGCACGCGCGCGAAATACCGGATCATCTGGTGGTGCAAAAGGTAATTTGTCGATAATGACGCAGGAAAGCGCTTGGCCTCTGACATCAACTCCTTCCCAAAAACTACTTGTCCCTAATAGAACGGCATTTTTTGTCTTGCGAAAAGATTGTAACAGTTCTGATCTGGGCGCATCTCCCTGACGCATAAGAGGATAATTAATTCTCTTTTCCAATAAATCATAAGCCTCGTTCATAGCACGATGACTGGTGAATAGTAAAAATGTATGTCCCTGACTCATTTCAATCACAGGCAATGCCATATTCACTACAGCCTCTGTATAAACTGATTCATTGGGCTCTGGCATCCCTTGTGGTAAATAAAGCAGTGCCTGCTTTTGATAATCAAACGGACTAGACCAACTTTGAGCAACGGTTTCAGATAGACCCAGTTGATTAGAGAAATGGGTGAAATCATCAGCAACAGACAGAGTTGCAGAGGTATAAATACAGTTACAACCGTGTTCTCCCAAACGCGCCTGGAATGTCGCAGAAATATCCAGTGGTGTTTGATGTAGTAAAAATCCCTGCCCTCTGGTTTCTAACCATTGCACGAGATCTTCAGTTTCTCTGTTGATGAATGCTTGCAAGGTTTCGATCATAATGCTGCATCGTCGCCAACAGTTCTCTAGTGATTTTGAACGCCCAGCCAAACTATCAAGATATTTTTCTAATGAACTCAAATGATCACGGAAATCTTGTAATGCTTGTTTGACCTCTTTTTCAGAAGACACTTCGTTCCATGCCACGCGCCTTTCCTTGTGACCAAAACTTAAACGAAATTTGCGTAAACTGGTTTGACACTCGCGTATTTCATCCAACACTTCTTTCATATCATTGGCATCTGTCAAATAGGCAGCCGTGCTATCGCTAAACAACTCAGAGAATTGACGGCTACTTAAAGTCTGGCTGAAAAACTCTGAAGCTAATGCTGGTAATTGATGTGCCTCATCAAAAATAATGGTGTCTGCCTTAGGCAATACTTCCCCGAAACCTGATTCTCTCAAGGCCAAATCTGCTAACAACAGATGATGATTGACTACGACTACTTCCGCTTCATTTGCCTTACGCCTGGCTTTGAAGACAAAACAGTCATCATAAAAATTGCAGTCCTGTCCCAAACAATTTTCCGTGCTCGAAACAATCCTGGAACGAATTGCAGCATCTTCCGGTAGTTTGATGAGCTCTGCCAAATCACCCTTATCTGTCGTTGCTGCCCATTGTTTGACCATGGGGATCTCAGACAAATCTTCTTTGGTAGCATAACGAAAATTTTCATCGCCATTTTCGAGACGGTGTAAGCAAAGATAATTCGCTCTGCCTTTGAGTAAAGCAGTCACCACCGGTACATTTAATGCCTTGCGTACTATCGGTAAATCTTTGTAGTACAACTGATCTTGCAAGTGTTTGGTGCCTGTTGAAATAATCACGCGTTTGCCAGACATTAATGCTGGCACCAGATAGGCGAAAGTTTTTCCTGTGCCTGTGCCCGCCTCACACACCAGAGACTCACCATTATTAATCACATCAGAAATAGTTTGTGCCAATTGCTGCTGCTGTGGGCGTACAGTATAGCCATCAATACAATCCGCGAGCGGACCTGTTTCTGAGAGAATGTCACTGATATTAAGCATGGTGATCGTCTATCTATCAGGCTCTTTCGATAGGAAAAGTAATAACTTCTCGGATGTCTTCAATACCTGTTATTGCCATTAACAATCTATCAATTCCCACGGCAATACCGGCACAAGATGGCAAGCCATGTCTCAAGGCATCCAGAAACAAATGATCAATGGGGACGTCTGACCTTTTTGCTTTTTTTCGCAAGTTCAAATCATCCTCGAACCTAGAAAGTTGTTCATCTGCATCTGTGAGCTCATGAAAACCATTAGCGATTTCCATTCCATTAATAAATAATTCAAAGCGTTCAGCTATCTTAGGCGAACTATCACTGAGTTTGGCAAGTGCACTTTGGCACGTCGGATAATCGTAAACAAATAATGGATTCGTGTTGCCTAATGTTGCAGCTATTTTATGACTAAAAATAAAATCCAGTAACACCGAGCGTTCTCCACTGCTTGATGACAAACCATATTCACCCGCCATATCTTCTAACTTATCTGTCGCGCACGTATGCGGATTTAAGCCTGTGTGTTTAGCAAAGACCTCTCCATAGCTTATTTTTTCGCAATCACTCATGGCAAAGAGATTCAATAATGACTCAGTCTCTTTCATTAATTGATGATGATCATAACCCTGCTGATACCACTCCAACATTGTGAATTCCGGATTATGCAGTTTGCCCTGCTCTTCATTTCTAAATACCTTGGAGATTTGATAAATGGCACCTAGACCATCTGAAGAGCTGAACGAGGCTAATAATCGTTTCATGGCGAATTCGGGAGAAGTCTGTAAGTACAAGACTTGAGCAGAACTTTGTTGTGGACTGGAATACTCTGTGAGAAAACTATTCAATTGCACATCGCTTACCGTCGCCTGAGATAATATCGGTGTTTCGACTTCTGTGATATTCCGCTCATTCATAAACTGGCGAATTTTAGCAAACACCTCTGCTCTCAATTTAATTAAATTATGTTCAGCGTAAGGTCGCCAGGCTTCTGACATCTAGAAATTCACTTCTTGAAAATTAATTCGGGTTATATCTCAGGGTTCTATCTTAATGATGTTTAGTCTTTAGCTCGTCCGACATATTCACCAGTGCGGGTATCAATCTTCAATAATTCTTCATTTTCGATGAACAGAGGCACTTTCACGATAGCCCCTGTCTCCAGCGTTGCCGGTTTGGACCCTCCCGATGCCGTATCGCCCCGCAGACCAGGATCGGTATCTGTGATTTGAAGTATGACAAAATTTGGTGCAGCGACTGATAAAGGTGTCCCATTCCATAGAGTGACTTCACAGACCTCCTCACCTTTCAACCACTGAGCAGCCTCTTCTACAGCCGTTTTATCCGCTGGGTATTGTTCAAACGTCGTTTGATCCATGAAATACCAGGTTTCACCATCGTTATAAAGATATTGCATATCTGTATCCATGACGTCGGCCGCTTCAACGGATTCGCCAGATTTATAGGTTCTCTCAAGGACACGCCCATTTTTCAGATTTCGCATCTTGACGCGATTAAATGCCTGTCCTTTCCCCGGCTTTACAAACTCATTCACTATGATGGTAAATGGGTCGTTATCGATCATAATTTTAAGACCAGCCTTGAATTCACTTGTGCTATATGTTGCCATGAACATCTCTTCCAAATATTCTGTAAAATAATTCCGTATGATACCGTTTTTACTGCGAGTATGGCACATCGCACCGTGATTATTACATGTACCGTTAATAAGGGAAGACATGCAGCATAGAAGTTGGAAGAAAGTATTACAGGAGGCAAGTTCAGATCCTCATGATCTACTGAACAAGCTAAATATCCTCGATCCTTCATTGTTTTCAGAGCAAGCGAATAAGGATTTTCCACTGCGCGCGCCATCAGGATTTGTCGATAGAATAAATCAAAATGACCCCGACGATCCTTTGCTCCGACAGGTATTACCTGCTGTGGATGAAGAAAATGATCTCCCGGGTTTTGTTACAGACCCTCTCAATGAAGTAAATCGACAGGTTTCACCGGGTTTATTACATAAATATCATGGACGAGTACTCCTGATATTAACAGGTGCTTGTGCAATTCATTGTCGATACTGCTTCCGTCGACATTTCCCCTATTCCGATTCGAATCCCACCGGCGCAAATCTGGACAAAGCCATCGATTATCTGACAAAGGAGACAAGTGTGTCAGAAGTGATTCTAAGTGGTGGAGATCCGTTGTCTGTTTCTGACGAACGACTTACTGATCTAGTGACACGACTGGCGGAAATTCCTCATCTAAAACGATTGCGCATTCACACACGTTTCCCGATCGTTGTCCCTGAAAGGATTAATGATGAGTGTTTGGCGTGGTTAACGAAGACACGTTTACAGCTCGCGATTGTTTTGCACGTTAATCATGCAAATGAACTGGATAAGTCTGTTGAGCGAGCCCTATTGAGATTAAGGAATCATAATATTCCAC
>JBLHKO010000094.1:0-5006 GCA_047620145.1 Gammaproteobacteria bacterium
CAATGTATTGATAATGGTGATATCAGCAACAATATCTTTAACAAAGACGAATTAAGCTATTACGGCAGAGTGTTGTAGGGTTTTACCCAGACGGCGTACCAGATCTGTTGAAATTGAAAAATATCATGTCCCGCTTTTTAGAAGTCTATTTTTGATCAAACCGTTTCTTAAGAAGCCGGCTTACCCTGGCAACAAGTTTCCTGGCATTAATTGGCTTGACTAAAAAATCATCCGCACCAGCGTTGATTACTTCCACTTCTAAATCTATCTCATCTTTGACTGTCAATAAGATAATGGGGATAAATAAGGTGGACATTTTCGATTTAAGCTTCTTGATGAGTTGAATTCCATTAAGCTTCGGCATTAAATAATCCGTCACAATCAGATCCGGGATTTCTGTTAAGGCAATCTTTAAAGCTTCTGCGCCATCTTGCGCTGTTATCGTTGCATAACCTTCTCCATCCAATATGCCCTGGATGAGTCGGAGCATTACCTCGTTGTCTTCGACGATAAGTATCTTTTTAGGTGAAATGCTGGCAACTTGCTGTGGGCCATCATCGAGTGACGAGGTTTCCGTCTCGGTTTCATCTACACCATCCACGCATTCCTGTGATCCATAAATCATATCCCTAATATCTGGCGGTGCCACACGATAGACTTCTGACAAACTCGTCAGACCTTCAGTGGCCTTTCTTATTCCATCTACACTAATAGGTTGAAAACCGCCTTTGGTGTGAGCTTCTTCCTCGAGAGCTTGCTCTTTTGCCTTTTGTCTAATGATATCCTGGATACTGTCCGTAATGCACAGAACTTCATGCAGGCCAATACGCCCCGAGTATCCGGTAAAGTTACAAGCATCACAGCCATTGCCCTTCCAGAACTTGATTGATTCGCGGTTGCTGAATGCCGGCGGTAATTCTTTTAGTCTCTCATTGCTTACGGGATCGGGTACTTTGCATTTTTCACAGATTCGTCTGACGAGTCTTTGTGACATTACAGCGTTTAACGATGTGCTGATGTTATAGGGGTCTACGCCAAGGTCTATCAGTCTCAGAATAGTTGCCACCGCATTATTGGTATGAAGAGTAGATAACACGAGATGACCCGTCTGCGCCGCCTGGAATGCTATGGTTGCAGTTTCATTATCCCGTATTTCGCCCAACAGAATGACATCCGGGTCCTGTCTCAATATTGACCTTAATCCTGATGCAAATGTTAGTCCCGCCTGAGGATTGATCTCTACCTGATTGATTCCAGCAATATCGTTTTCAATTGGGTTTTCCAGTGTAACGATACTGATTTCGGGAGATGTCAGCGTTTTTAAGCAGGAATACAGTGTCATCGTCTTGCCGCTTCCGGTCGGACCTGTTACCAATACGATTCCCTGTGGCTGGGTGATCGCGTATCTCAAGTCTGTCAGATTTTGCTCGGCAAGATATAGCTCATCTATAGAATCAGGTACGGCTAATGGGTTAAGCACTCGTATCGTGATCTTCTCGCCGTAAGAAGTGGGTAGTGTTGAAATTCTGAGGTCGAATATTGCGTTTTGGCGGCTAATTCAAAGCTTACCGTCTTGTGGTTTCCTGCGCACGTAAATATCCATTTTTGAGATGGCTTTTATTCGCGTCACGATTCCTGTGTGGATATTCCTGTCCGTTTTCATGATCTCCCGCATGACACCATCAATTCTATAGCGGACGACGACAGCATTATGTTGTGGTTCGATGTGGATGTCGCTTGCATTGAGCTTTATGGCATCATCAATGATTGCGTTGGTAAAATTTACTATCGGTGTCCTCTCGACAAGATCGAGCAGATCATCAAGCTTGATATCATCTTCTTTTAATCTATCACCTTCTTCATAAATGGTTAATGCCACATGACTATCGGTGCCACTGCCACTCGCCACCACCGATTTGAGAAGGTCTGATACCGGATAATACTTTCCGATCGCTGCAATAATCTCCTGCTCGGGAGCAATTGCCATCTCTATCTCCAGTTGCGTAGCGAATCGGATGTCATCCACTGCATAGAAATCCAGTGGATTGGCCATGACCAGGGTGAGTCTTCTCTGTTGTATCCCTACGGGAATGACAATATAGTTTTTAACCAGCTCACGAGGCACCAATGCGATAACTTTTTTGGGAATCTCCAGACCCTGTAGTGTAATAAGTGGAATGGATAACTGGTCAGCCAAAACTTCCGCAATCTGGACGTCATCGACAACCCCCATGTCAATTAATATCTGTCCAATTTTTTTCCCTGTGATTTATTAATTTTCAGGGCTTTCTTCAGTGTCTCTTAATCAATCAACCCTGATGAGACGAGGATCTCACCAAGATAGCGTCTGCCAGTGGATATTTCTTTTTTGATTTCAACCATCTGCACTTGCTGCTTTTCTAACTCATTATTTTGATCAGGCAATATTCTTGATTTAAAAAATTAGTATGTCCCCATTTTTTCTGTTCATGTAGTTCATATGGCTTAAGCATGCATCATGCTGCGTCCTGAAATATAAATTATTGACTCAACTTAAGATTGGCAATTTAACGTAATACTAATCAGAAACAAATTTTTTCAGTAATTCCTCTATTACGTCCGCTTCTATCGGTTTAGTTATTGCACCTAAGATATTAACTTTTTTCTTCCTGGCAAGATGATATGCGGCTTCTAGCATGTAATCACCTTTACCACTTAGAAAAATAAGTCCGCATGTATAGTCATTGTCTGCCATGTATTGCATAAATTCAAAACCATCCATTTCAGGCATTTTTAGATCACAGATAATAATATCAACAGGTTCTCTCGCGTGAATCAGACGGTCTATGGCAACCCTACCATTGTCTGCAGTGCTTACATTATCACAACCAATTTCCTTGAGTAATCGGACACAGAGATTGATGGTAAAAATTTCGTCATCAATAACAAGTATTTTTAACCGGGAGATATCTTTATTAACTGACATGATGTTATTTATTACTAAAAATGATTAATACAGAAGCATGTATGATATTTATTATCGATTTTTCTGGATTTTATTGTCACCAGTATTAATATCCTGCATATCAGTATCATAACTTTCGACTAGGTGTATTGAAATTTTTTCAGAAGTTTTTTTAATACCCCCTGATCAAGCGGTTTTGGAATTACTCCTAAAATGTTCAGGTTTTTTGACTTGGCGAGTTTATGTGCCTTTTTGATGGTGTGTTTATCTTCAGCACTAAGTATAATTAGTCCGCCTCTAGCGTCCCACTCCGCAACTTTTTGCATAAATTCAAATCCATCCATGTCCGGCATTTTCAAATCACAAATGACAATATCAAAAGGTCGCCCGTCACCTGTTAATTGCTCAATAGCTTGCTCGCCATTCATTGCTGTTTCCACATTCATGCAGCCGATATTTTCCAATACTCGTCGTGTAAGATTAAGAATAAATTCTTCATCATCCACCACCAGTATTCTTAAACGGGATAAATATTCATTTTTTCCCATTAGCATCTCCTTACTCAATGCCAGTATCCTCACTAAAAACAGTTGATTATGTTTAATAGTGGTTTATTTTTTGATGATCTTAGTATATACCTAGTTTGTCCAAGGCGGTATCCTTGCAACTGTCGAACAACAATTGCGAACCTCTATACCGGGATTACCTAGAGGGTTTTTATGTATTGTTCAATTTCATACATTATCGGTTCAAGCTTGGGGATTAATGGATCAATGGTTGCCCAATCTTGTTTTTTACCTGCGACCTCTAGTATTGAGCAAATATCTCCCAGCTCAATAGCACCCACACTCTTTGCTGATGATTTGAGTTTATGTGCAGCCATTTCAATTTCTTCTGCAGAGCGGTTCTCCCAACCTGTTTTGATTTCATTGATTATGTCCCAGGTAGGCACAATAAAATCATTAAGAATTTCTTTAAATAGTTCCGGATTATCACCGAACATATTTGTTAATGATTGTGGGTCGATTGGATTATCAGTAGAGATTATGGATTTTTGGATTACTTCTGATTCTATTGGTTTTTTAGACATAACAATTACACAAATCCTTATAGTTTTGCATCGAACATAATTTTTCCCTGTAAATTAATCAGGCATCAAACAAGAACACCTGGATGTACAATCAATAATATTAAAAATGTTAGTTTCAATATTTCAGGTTAATTTCTGATTTGATCTAACGTACATCAAGGATATCCTCAATACAAGTAACCACGTTATTGGCACTGACAAGCTTGGAAAGGCGCATATTACCATCAACGATTTTTCCCGTGTCACCTGTGTCACTTTTACCCAAGAGTGCAGAAAAGAAGATTATCTTCGAATGCATAAGCTCTTTACTCTCTTTTATCTTTTTAGCGATCTGTCCACCTTTCATTTTTGGCATTATGACATCAAGTAGAACCACATCAGGATTGAATTCGTGAGCCGCATTAACGGCATTTAAAGCATCGTTTTCTGTCCTGACCTCAAATTTACCTGATTTTTCCAGTATCACTTTAAGCAAACGAGTCATATCAGTATCGTCATCAACGACAAGAATCCTCTTTTTACTTTCATATGTAATATCAAATTTATTCATTTCAAATCTCTAGCTTGTCTGACAAAGAAAAAATCTTCGTCCAATTGCTACATGCTTAATAGTCTATTAGGAGATATGTATACGGCTTATGTTTGCCCTGATATTTTATGTGCTGCACTTCCAGAGTATCAACGATTTGATTCGGTAGCACCTTGTCCCGGTTGTATGTGGGCTCAAACATCAATCATTGCTTAGCGCCAGACATCTGGCTTTTGCTGCTTTCCCTGCTTTGGAAATGGTCAAAATCCATGGAAGGGTCGTCTAGCCTCACTTTTCTGCAAAACGAACACCTGCTTTTCAATACTTAACCTGTCGTTAACAAATCATTACATTACTGAAATCTACCGCTAACGCGCGGCCACTAATCTTTCCTCAAGTCTTCACAACAGAAGAAAAACATTTAGGAAACAGGAAAGGTTATG
>JBLHKO010000095.1:0-4823 GCA_047620145.1 Gammaproteobacteria bacterium
AATGTCAGCCCGCATTATCAAGATACCTACCGTGCGAATATTGGCTTTGATACCATAGCTGATATTTTGATTAGGCCTGTGGCCAATGCCCTCGGCAGCAACATTGAGATCATTGTGGAACCCGGCCGCAGCATGGTTAGCGACACGGCTATTCTGCTCACCACCATTGAAGCCAGGAAAACACGCCAGAAAAAGCCCGTATTTTATTTGGATGCCGGTTACAGCGTATTATTTGACATTTTTTTGGGTTGGTATTTTCATCTGGTTAATGCCAGTAAATCTGATGATACGGCCACTCAGCTCTGTCGCGTGGCGGGGCCTTTATGTGATAGCAGCGACACCTTTTACGACATAGAGGGCGAAGGGCGAGTTAAAGCACTCTTAGCAATTATGCCGGAGCTCAGTGAGCAACGAGCGACACTTGAGAAAGTACTAGTACAGCAACCCAGTTTGCGTGAATTACCCAGTAATACCCAGATTGGCGATATCATCGCCCTGTTTGATACTGGGGCTTACGGTTTAGAAATGATGAACCAGTATTGTGGTAGACAAGCGCCTGCCGCTGTGATGATCGGTTGCCAACAAACTAGCCGATTAATACGCCGTCGCGCCACAGCGAATGATTTATTACACTTTGATGTTTTTTGATCGAATGTAAAACCTGAATAGATTTTGTTTGGCTCTAACCTTTATCATCAACCTGTTCATTTTCTTTTTTTGAGTTCTAATAAGAATTCATGAGTTTTACTAAAAAATGGTGTTTTCAGGTATGTCTCTTAAAGGCGCAGTCTAAGCACGTTAATGGCTGATTACTCGGACTCAACAACTTTAGATTGCCTATCATCAATTAATGCACTTATTTTAGCGAGCTGTGGATCGATAATGTCTGCAATAGTGTCGACCAGTTGCCAAGGCTCACTGCCGTAAAGGTTGGTGAGTATGACGATGGTGGTATTATTAGCCAAGTGGCGTGATATATACACGTTAAAGCCCTGTGAACTACCACTGTGATGATACCAAGGTAGTCCCTTAGAGTGATGGACACTCCAACCAAAACCATAGGGGTATTCTTGCCCAGAATTCATCTTTGCTGGGGTGTAAACTTGAGTCCAACTTTCACTTTTCAATATAGCTTTTTCTATCAAACCCCTGTCCCAAGCTAAGTAATCTTGCACGCTTAAGTATAGCGAACCGTCAGCTGTAGTATTGATTAAGGGGGCGTACCATTCTTGATTCTTGACTTTGCCTTGGACTAATTGATAACCAGCCGCTCTATTTTCAATAATATCTTCTTCATTGATACCCCTTGCTGTCTGCATACCTAAGGGTTTGAATACTCTCTCTTGCAGCACATCACCATAGAATTTCCCGGAGACTTTATCAATCAAAAACCCCAGCAACACATAGCCGGTATTACTGTACTCAAAACTCTCACCTGCCTTAAAATTTAGAGGCAGACGGTAAAAAATATCTCTTAATTCGTCCGGATCATAATCATGCCGAAGATCAAAGGCTGGGGTACCATTACTACCCATGGCTTCAAAATAGTCGGCAATACCCGATGTATGGTTTAGAAGATGCCTAACTGTTATGGGTTGCCAGCTTATAGGTGCATCTGGAAAATACGCCCTAATTGTCTCGTCTAGGGCCAGCTTCCCATCTTCAACCATTAACATCAGAGCGACCGCCGTAAACTGCTTACCTATGGAAGCGGACTGAAAGAGTGTTGCCGTGCTAACTGGAACCTTGTATTCAATATTGGCGTAGCCGTATCCATTAGCCAATACAATTTGGCCATCTTTAAACACACCAACCGCAATTCCCGGGATTTTTTTAGCCTGTAATTCTGCTGTAACAGCGTCATTGACTCTCTGTTCAAAATTACTAGACGTGTCAGTGACGGCGCAGCTCAGTATTGGCAGGTAAATGAGCGCAATAAACAATACTCTTAGCTTGTTAAGATCCATGTTTTATTCTCGGTCATATAGAAATCTAATCTACAAATTCTCGCGAAAGGTATTTCTCACGCATATTTAATTCCGAGTGTAGTCATAACCCGCTGGGAGAAGGCAATAAGCCGGCCAATGATGAAGGCTGACCGGGACGTTTTATTAATTTACCACCCATCATAACCATTGATACCCGCTCCAGCTGACCGATATCTTCTAGCGGATTGCCGGGAACTGCAATAATATCAGCAAGCATACCAGGTTCTATAGTTCCAAGACGCTCACCCCAGCCGAGCATTTCAGCAGGAACGCGCGTGCCTGCCTGTATCGCATCCATCGGAGAAATTCCCGCTTCCACGAACATCGCCATCTCCCTTACATAAATGGAAGGATCAACGGCGCCAGCGCCAAGGTCAAGGCCTACCACCACTTTTACTCCCGCCCTATGAGCACGACTAATGGCGTTGAGAAACTGAGCTCTGCCGTTGATCATATAATCGTCGTTCTTATCTTGCGCGCGCAGCTTTTCTCCTTCTGAGTAATAATCGCCCATGTAAACCGTAGGCACGAAATAAGTACCCTGTTTGACCATCATTTCAATGGCTTCGTCATCGATATAGGTCCCATGTTCTATTGAGCGGACTCCTGCAGCCACAGCCTGTTTAATTCCTTCTGTGGCATGGGCATGAGCCGCAACTGGCACACCATGGCGATTAGCTTCATCTACGGCAGCCTTTAGCTCTTCAGGCGAAAAGGCAACGTTTCGTGGATTGTCGCCCACTGATTGAAAAGCGCCTGTCACCAGTAGCTTAATCCAGTCAGATCCATATTTTATTTCGTTTCGCACAGCTTTACGAATTTCATCTGGTCCATCGGCAACTAATCCGTCTGGTTTAACGTTCTGTTCAGTTGAAAAAAAATTTACGTCGCCACCGCCTCCCGTTATCGAAATATAATGAGCCGCCCCAGCTATGCGTGGGCCAATAAACACTCCCGCGTCTATAGCGCGACGAAGATCTTGATCTGCGTAAAATACATCTGCATCGCCCATTACTCTTACGCCAGTCCAACCCGCAAGCAGAAGACGCTGTAAACCCGAAAGAGCCATCAACCCCTTGTATGCTGATGATGTTGTCAAGTGGGCAGTCTGATAGTCATCCGAATGCATCAACGGGTGTTCATGCGCATTAATGAGACCGGGAAGTAAGGTAGCATCTCCCAGATCAACAATATTAGCTCCTGGCGGAATAATAGTACGATCGCCAATGGCGACAATTCGATCCCCAACCACCAACACCACCGCATTTTTAATTAGCTGTAAGCTTCGACCATCGATTAAACGATCGGCGGTTAGTACCGTGGCTGCATAGGTCGAATGACAAAACGTCAACAACAGAAATAGTGCAGCTTTTAAGTGTGAGTTGTTATTATAAAATTGAGCTCTGTCATTTTTGGCTTTAATGTCTACTGACATGTCATATATCTCTTAAGGTTAGTATTGACAATACAATGTAATGACTAATAAAACTCAGCTATTAATAAATCAGTTAACCACTTTGCGATCAGCTGATGTCCCAAATCATTAGGATGCATCTCATCGTCGGGGATTAATAAGTCATGAATACTTTTATTTTCGATTAGATCATAATCCTCAAATTTTTTAAACACATCTATTAAAGGCACCTTTTTTTCTGCCGCGATAAGCCGAACTTCCTCTACATAGACTTCCAGAAGCAGATTTAATCCACGAGCGTCATCGAAATCAAATCCGAGGACCGGGTCGCGTAACTCTTCTCCATAAAGTTCAGACCACCGCATTGGATTGGACGTCATTATGATGACACCAGTACCTTCACCTTTAAGCGTATCGATGATTTTTTCTAGGCAAGCTCGATACTCGGTTAAAGTAAGTCTGGGTTCGGAGCGTCCAAGACTTGCATCAATCCATGAGTCATTTATACCAAATTGAACGATTACAACATCAGGATTGTGGCGACGGACATCATAATCAAGACGAGCAAGTGCCTGCCTGCTATCGGTGTTGCTAATACCTGCGTTGATAACCTCAGCTTCAATGCCGTATTTCTCCAGTTCTCTCTGTAATCGGGATGTATAAACTTCTTTCGCATTTCCATCCCAGCTGGCCTCGGTAGTTGAGTCACCTAAGGCAACGATTTTAATACTCTTTATCCCGCCACCGATAATTTCAGGGTCATCAATTCTTACAAATCCGCAAGCGACAAATCCAAATACAACGATTATGAGAATCAACTTGATAGCAGCTTGCCGAGAGGATGCTTTTCTTTTTAAAACCTTAGATGTATATGACCCCGCAATATAAAGATCAGCCGCTTCACTATTTCTTGAGGCATAAGCTATTTTTGATGGGTGGCATTGGATGCAATGCCCTGATCTAGTTCTTAATCCATCATCCATCATTCTTGACATCAATTTAAATGTTTATCATACCAAGCCAGATATCGCTCCAGAACATCTTTATTATAACTTGGAGTTGAGAACGAATGATTCTCACCAGGATAAACAATCAGTTCAGTTGGAATATCTAAATGCTTGAGTGCTTGATACATTTGTTCAGAACCAATTAATGGAACGTTATAGTCCTTTTCTCCTACCAAAAAGAGTGTTGGCGTCACTATGTCGTTGGCATTTAGAAATGGGTAGGAAACTTTTAACCAAGTCTCAGTATTATCCCAAGGAGTACCAATTTCAGTAATGTAATCTCTTATATATTGATCATCACCAAAACCACTGAGTATATTTGAAATGCCAGCTCCAGACGTAGCTGCTTTGAAGCGTTGGTCTTTCGCGATGACATAATTAGTGAGCATGCTGCCGTAACTCCATCCGCCTAAA
>JBLHKO010000096.1:0-4659 GCA_047620145.1 Gammaproteobacteria bacterium
AGCAATTTCGTGAAATTAGAGTAATGGCCGATGAAGGTGTTGTAGGTTTTGTATTTAATTCAGGTGAAGGTGCCATTATAAATAATGCCTATGAAGATGCACGTTTTAACAAAACGGTAGATCAAGAAACGGGTTTCAAAACGGAAAAGATATTATGCGTGCCTATTCGTACACCAAGAGGTGAAATAATCGGTGTAGTTCAAACATTGAATAAACAAGTTGGGGAATTTGATGAGATAGATCTGCATATCTTAGAATCTTTGACCGCCCAATGTGCAGTGACTTTGCAAGCCACCCAAAATATAGAGCGAATGGAAGTTACGCGGGCGAAAGAGATGGAATTTATGGATGTGGTTTCGGATATTACCTCTGAAATTGATCTTGGCAGTGTTTTACAAAAAGTAATGCTCGAATCGACCCGCATGCTAGATGCAGACAGGGCGACATTATTCTTGAATGATTCCAAATCGAACGAGTTATTTTCAAAGGTTGCAATGGGAGATTCGTTAGGGGAAATCCGATTACCCAATCATGCCGGTATTGCAGGGGCAGTGTTTACCAGTAAAAAAACCGTCAATATTCCTTATGCCTATGCAGATATGCGTTTCAATCCGGCCTTCGACAAACAAACAGGATATTTTACTCGCTCCATCTTATGTGTGCCTGTCGTGAATAAAAGAGGTGAAACAATTGGCGTGACGCAAGTATTGAACAAGCGCAATGGCACCTTTAATCATGAAGATGAATCCCGTTTAAAAGCATTCACTGCACAAGTTTCCATAGCGTTAGAAAATGCCAAACTGTTTGATGATGTGCAACGGATAAAAAATTACAACGAAAGTATGCTACAAAGTATGTCTAATGGGGTGATTACCATGGATGATACTGGGGGGATTGTTACTTGCAACGCTGCCATTCTAAAAATCACTGATTCTATTGAAGAAGATGTAATTGGTAAGTTAGCCGAAGATTATTTTGGGGTCGAGAATCAATGGGTCATGGATAGGCTTACCAAGGTTCGCGAGACTGGCACCACTGATATGTCTGTGGATACTAAGCTTATCTTTAACGGTAAAGACGTCTCAGCCAATGTAACCATTTTACCTCTACTAAGCAATGAAGAGCATAAAAAGTTGGGTTCGATGATCATGATTGAAGATATCAGCTCTGAGAAGCGTATGAAATCGACTATGTCGCGCTATATGGATCCAGGAGTGGCAGATCAATTGTTAGCTGGTGATGCCGATGTATTAGGTGGACTAGCGCTTGAAAGTACGGTCTTGTTTTCTGATATTCGCGGATTCACCACTTTAACTGAACAACTAGGTGCCCAAGGGACCGTCAGCCTGTTAAACGAATATTTCACCATTATGGTAGATTGTATTTCACGTGAAGGTGGTATGCTAGATAAATTCATTGGCGATGCCCTCATGGCGGGATTTGGCGTACCCATAGCTCATGACGATGATGAAGATCGTGCCTTGAGAGCTGCGATTTCAATGATTACCGAGTTACGCGAGTGGAATGAGGGTCGAACAAAAGCAGGCTTAGTGGCTGTCGATATGGGAATCGGCATCAATACTGATCTAGTGGTTACTGGTAATATTGGCTCTCCCAAACGTATGGATTATACCATGATTGGAGATGGCGTGAATTTAGCTGCACGGCTTGAATCCGCGTGTAAACAATATGCCGCTAAGATTCTGATCAGTGAAAACACTAAGGTGAAACTTCATGGTACTTATCGAATGCGTGCAGTAGACACTGTGATTGTTAAAGGTAAGACAAAACCCGTTGCTATATATGAAGTACTCGATGGTTATAGCGCTGAAGAATTCCCTGAAGTTATGGATGTAGTAGGTTATTTCACCGCCGGTATTGAGCATTATCGTAACATGGATTGGAATAAAGCAATCTCTTCTTTTAAGAAAGCATTGAGGGCTAATCCAAAAGATCAGCTTACCCACAGTTATATTGAACGCTGTGTATATTTCATGGAAAATCCTCCTGGTGATACCTGGAATGGCGTTTGGGTGCTGACATCGAAATAACATCTGCATAGAGAATAATAAATACCATCGAAGGTCTTATGACTTGGGATGCGAATGTTATGACAGAGCTTTATAGCTGAGGGTGAGCAGACAGGTTTTGATGGTTTTAATTTTTTTGCTATTTACTAGCCGTAAAGTTTAAGTCTTTTAGAGTAAGGGTTAAAGAGTAATTAAATAGAATTTTTTATATTTAATTACTCTGATTAATGTCAGTTATATGAGTAATTTCAAGCCTGTAGGCTTGCTTTTGAGTGACGCAAAGTAGGCTCACCAATTAATTCTTGCTTGTTTTTTTATAGATTGGTCTGTCTTGGTCTAAAGATCTTTTTTTGGAACAGGTATATTAGTTGAATGCAGAAGAATTATGTTCAGCTGACACAATAGATTTAAGGATTTATGGTCGAAGTATTCGAGTAAATTTGGCCAAAAGCCTTCATTTTAAACGATCTCTTCCTATTAAATTGTAGGGTGAGGCTTCATTCATTAACGTTTTTCACCTGTTGGGCTGAAAAAGATGCAAGATGTATAAAGCAGTTCACATCTTAACTGATTTAGTAATATACTGACTTTACAAGTCAGATTGCTAGTCGATCTGGTTAAGAGAAGATAAGGGTTGCCCAAACGTAACCTAACCCAAGCTAAACTAACAATAATAAAGGCGCTTATGTCAATTCAAGATCTTTTTTCAGAGGGGCTGCTGCAAGTGGCGCAGCAACCTAAAAATAACCAGTTGGACCTATCGAATATTGGAGATGTAAAAGTACTATTTTTCCCGATAGATCATGACTATCCAGGCGGGTCAGCTGCCATGCATAATGCAGTGTTTGATCGTTACGAACTACCTTACAGAAGTTGTTTCGTTGTCGGTAATCCTGAAAACGTCGGTGCTATTTTCGCGGCCTTGAAAGCTGACGATAATTATATGGGTGGAGGTGCTGGTTCTGGATTTAAAGATAAGGTTGCTCCCCATTTAGATGGATTGGATCAATCTGCTGAAGCTATTGGTAGTGTTAATGTGATAGCAAGGGAAGATGGTAAGTTGATCGGTTACAACACTGATGGTGTTGGTTTCGTCAATGGATTATTAGGTGAGTATGCAGATTGTATTAGAGGAAAGAAAATTGTAATTTTAGGCGCAGGTGGCACCGCTTTACCGATTGCCTATGAAATGGCTCAAAATTCGCCCTCCGAAATTGTTATCTGTAATCGCACGGTCAGTAAAGCTGAGCACATTGCCGGATTAATTAGTCCATTTTGTTCGGCCCGAGGTGTCGGTGAAGATTGTATTGATGAGGAACTCGCAAACGCAGGCGTTGTAGTGAACACTTCCAACAAAGGTGCGCAACCTAATGAAGCCTACTCAGCTTTTGCTGCAATGACGGGTGATCCGGCAAGTGATATGGAGCAATCAAAAGCCAATCTTGCTCGACTTCCCGTTGATGCTATTGTGGCTGATATCCTCCTTGAACCAGAGACCACGACGTTAAATATGGCTCAGGCTCATGGAAATCGTACTCATAGTGGGCAACACATGAATTTGCATCAGGCGGTTCCCGCATTCAAGATGATAACTAAGCTTGATAAACCTGATGATGAATTGAAAGAAACCATGAGTTCGGCGCTTTAATTTATGGACTTACCACGAGACGAAATGGCCTTTCGTAAGACTTACGAAAGGCTGTTAGTTGAACAACAACTGACGACTATCTTTCGGCCAGGTAATCGTTTGTATCCGAATTATCGTGGATATAAATATCAAGAAGTCGTCATGGCGCGTATCATTGAAATGGCTGGGTGTGATAAAAGTGAAATTGCTCCTGTATTTTCAGACATCAAAATTCCGGTGAAAATAAATGATATACGAACCTTTTATATATCTGATCTGACAGAGGCAGATTTTCATGGTAGCTCGCCAGACGTTCAGAACCTTGAACAATTGCTCGTACACCTAGAAGAAATTTATGATCGTCCAATTGAATCATATGATAATACAGTAACCCGCATTCAAATTCAGTACCTAGTTGAAAGTGCTGAATTAGCGCAAGATCCCACCTGCTTTATGGACTAATTTTAGGTGTGACAAATCTTCGCTCTAATATTGATAGCGGTTCTTTTTTCTGCATGCGAGCCTGTCTATAGAACGACAGGTATGTGGTTATCTGTCGAAATTGAAACGTGTCAGCAATAGATAACTGGGAATTTAGGCATGAGTATATGGAGGTGCAACTATAAACTTAGCCTTGGTATGGCGTCTCATTTTCAATAACGGTCGTGGTCGCGACAAGTAGTATTAAACTATTCATGACATAAATCTATAGTGCAGTGGTAGATTTTCCTGATGGTTAGTATTGGAACTGTGTTATTGCTAAAAATTCGAATGTACTGAGCAGAATAGGAGAAAAGTTGTATTCAAAGTCTGTCTCATCACGAATGAGACAGACTTTGAAGAAGCTTTCAAGTCGCTTGCCGATAAATATGATTAATGGCGGCCGTTAAAAGATGGTAAAGCAAAACGCCCTCCCTTCGTGTTTATTCAACTAACGTATCCAATATATAAGTATTATTCGATTTTCCTTTGGGTTTGCCTAAAGAATAAACACCTCATTAG
>JBLHKO010000097.1:0-4598 GCA_047620145.1 Gammaproteobacteria bacterium
AGGTAAACATACGCGCCTTACCGGAGGGTTGTAACTCGGTATAACGTGATGTTTCATTGCGTGCCATTACCGGACGATTTGTTACCTTTAATCGGCGTAACCATTTTACATTTAACACGCCTTCCCAACCGGGCACGATCAAGCGCAAAGGGTATCCATTTTCCGGCCGAATGCGTTCACCATTTTGATACAAGGCAAGAAAGGCATCATCCAATGCCTTTTCGATGGGGATGGACATCTGCATAGCAAAGGCATCAGCGCCTTCCGCAACAAGCCATTTAGCTTTTTTTCTTAAACCAACTTCATCTAACAAAACTGAAAGAGGCACACCGGTCCATTCACTACAAGATGCCAAACCGTTAAAGTAACCTGCTTCAGATTGGGAAGGTTGTTTATTCCAACCAGCATTACTATTGCCACCGCATTCTATAAAACAAATCTTTGATTGCATTGGATAACGCAGTAAATCATCGATACTAAATGTTAAGTCTTTCTTTACCAGACCATGTATCAATAAGCGGTGTGTTTTTGGATCGATCTGCGGCACGCCGTTGTGGTGTCTTTCATAGTGCAAACCATTAGGCGTTATCGTTCCTTCCATCAGATGTAACGGCGTCCATGAAACGCCATTACCAGGAACCATTTCGTTCTGCGTGGGGAAACGAACGACATCATCTTCAAATTCAGAAGGCTTACCATAAATTGAGAATGGTTTTCCCGGAGTATGCATCCAGGGAGGATTAGCAGGGTCGATATTTGTTTCTGAATTTGTTGATGCCAGGGCAGTTGATGAAGCAAGCGTTGAGATAGCACCAAACTGCAGGCCTTTTTTGAGGAAGAGTCGACGATCTAGTAAACCATTTCCGGCAATCTGGTCTTCCTCAAGACATTGATCGTTTAACCGATCTTTTGCCATCATCTATCCTCATCAATATTTATTTAATGCTTAAAAAAAAGGGGGTATATTCACCCCCATATTCAAAATTCCACTGATATTATATGTCTGTTTATCTTCTACTAACTAGCCTTTACTTCATGAGTAGAACTGAATTTATTCTTTTTAGTATCCGTTCCTTTCACTGTCATCACACCCTCTTTTTCTGGTACAAAGTAAAAACGTAACGCTGGATCCATGCTTATAGAAAAAGTTAAAAAGGCTTTGACGATCAACTTACCGTTATACTCAACTTCAAAACTATCCATGAAAAATGCTGGCGGAATAACACGCGACCCAATCTTTAACGGCGCCATCCCGGTTATATTCGGATGTCGCACTTTAACTTGCATTAGATTAGGCTCACCCATCTTTACATCACCCACTACTTTCATCTTCATCTTGCCAAGCAATTTTCTAGATTCTTCCATACTCGCTGGCGGTGGCGCTGAACACGCACCTTTAGCCCTAACAAAAGTCTTAGTCATATATAATTCGCCAGTATTCAATTCAGCAACAGCTCGAACATAACTAAAGGTATCGACACGTATGCGCATAGCCAAGTCGGCTTTGCCACTATCGGGGGTAAATTCAAAAAAGCCCACCACTGGCATCGGGTTCATATCAACAAAAATAGATATCTTTTTGATATAACGTTCGGGGGTTTGTCGAATCTTCGTATGAACTGAGATTGGAACAACGGTTGCATCTTCAGCCGTGAAGGGGGCCTTTAATTCAAAGATGTCTTGCTCAACACCTTCAATGATTTCCCTGTCCTGAAAGTTTTGATTTCTTAAGTTATCTTCCCATTTCTTGTCCGATATCTTATGGCGATGATCTGCTGGTTGGACATCGGCTAATACCACAGAAGAAAACTGCATTAACAGTGCACTAATGAAAACAAAGAATATTTTATTGGTCGTTGAATATTTCATCGTTATTACCTCTTTAAACTCTCTTTCATTTCGACATATCTACTATTGATACATTCCATTACATCTATGAGATGGGGTTCCAATATGGAATAAAAAACGGTTCTTCCGCGTCGTTCTCTGCTTAAAAGACCTTTTCCTTCCATCAACCTTAAGTGGCCACTGGTTTGCGCCTGTGATGACTCACAATGTTTACTAATTTCATCTACTGTAAAATCTCCCTTCATCATGTACAGGAGTATTTTCAGTCGCGTAGGATGGGCAATTGCTTTCAAACATTCTGCAGTACCGCAAAGATAGTCAAACGGGATTTCATCAGTCACTGCCGATAGAAACTCACCATTTTTAATACTATTTTCCATAAATTCACCAGCATCATTACTACTATATGAGACTTGTGATTGTATCTAAAGTTCTATATATATCAATGTATGGATGTAATAATGAATCTTTTTGAGGGTACCTGAGTAATGCAACAATTTAGCCAATCTATATTCTTAGTATTCGTCACGCTATATTCCTGTAATTTGTTTGCAATCGATACTGGTCGCAGTATGACAATTACTTTACAGGCCAGTGAAAATGAGTCTGTTGATATTGGACAGATAACCTTTACTGCAAAAGGTGAAGGCTATAGCTATGAGTTAAAACTCGATGAAGACAAATTTGAAAAACAGTTTTTATCGATGCGGCCATTCGATTGCATGCAAAAACCAAAAATAATGATATGCCACCTTCCCTACCCTTATAAAAACAATCGGTTTATATCTAAAGATGACATGACTGATTTGGAATATGACATATTGTTTCTTCATAAGTACCCAGGTGAATATGGGATTAACGCCTACAACGGTATCTATTACCAAATGAAAATGACAGACAAGGGTATTGAAGGACAGCTACATGATGTTGATATGAATGAATTAAAAGTGCCACCAGAAGAAGGCAACCTTCGCCCCGTTACGCCAGATATGCTCTATGAGGCGAGTCCAACAAAACACTGGTTCATGAATGTATTAATTCATTAGATTAAAAATTAAATTTTTCCAGATCAATTTTATTGAGTAAGAAAACACCGTGTCCACCTTCTTCAAACTCTAGCCAAGTAAATGGCATAGAAGGATATCGTTCAATTAAAACATCCATACTGTTACCGACCTCAACCACCAACACACCGTTATCATTCAAATGAGTCGAGGCTTGTTTTAATATTTTTTCAACTAAATCCAAACCATTATCACTCGCTTCAAGAGCGTGCCCAGGCTCATGCAAATACTCTTTTGGTAATGATTGCATCTCGTCATTACCAACATAGGGTGGATTACTAATAATTAAATCGTATTTTTTATCTTTAAGCTGTTCGAATAAATTAGATTTAATGATGCTAACTCTTTCCTCAAGTTGATGAGACGAAACGTTTTTATTAGCAACCTCAATCGCATCATCATCCACATCAACAGCATCGACCCGCGCATGTCGAAATGCATACGCGCAAGCACAGGCAATGCAAGCACTCCCGGTGCCGATATCAAGAATTGTATCTACGTTACTAAATGATAACCACGGCATAAATTGAGACGTGATGAGCTCTGCAAGGGGTGAGCGCGGTATTAATACACGCTCATCGACATAATATTTTTGACCAGCAAACCAGGCCTCATTAACCAGATAGCCAACCGGTATTCGCTGATTAATACGCTGGTCGATCAATCCTTCTATATGGTTTAATACGTCTTGTTGAAGGGGTTCATCCAGTTTCTCTTCAGAACAATCAAATTCCAATCCTGCCGCTGCCATCACCAGATAAAATGATTCATCGAGCGCATTATCAGTACCATGACCAAAATAAAGTTCGGCTAATTCGAATTGTTTTTCAGTACGTTGAATTAATTCACGTACGCTGATGGATTGAGTCACTGAATTTAATTGATTATGGTATAGCCGGGAATATTATTGAAGTCGACTTCATCAATTTGATTCTCACCAAGATACTCATTGGCATAATCAAGATAGATTTTTTCATTTATAAAAATATCAAACAGGTCTGCATCAACATGGTTATCCAGTTTCATCTGTCCCAATATCTTTAAAGACTGTGATAACGGCATCGCTTTTTTATACGGCCGATCGCTGGCAGTTAGTGCCTCGAAGACATCCGCAATAGCAATCATCCTTGCCTGCACAGACATATCTTCTCTTTTTAATTTGTTTGGATAGCCGCTACCGTCCATCTTCTCATGGTGGCCACCCGCATATTCAGGCACCTTGGCGAGGTGCTTGGGATAGGGTAAAGACTCAAGCATCTTAATCGTAACTGAGACATGGTTATTTATGATCTCTCTTTCTCTAATAGAAAGCGTGCCACGTCCTATTTGAAGGTTTTGGACTTCTTCATCACTCAGCAGACTCACTGTTTCTTGATCAGGATTGCTATATGTTCTCTTGGCAATTTCCTCTATCCGTTTAAGGTCTGATTCCGCTAGAACTTCTCCACCGACATTATAGGCGCGGATAGCTTCTCTTTCTTTTGATAATCTTTTTAACTCTTCTTGAAATGATTCATCCTTTTCTAATTCCTGCTCAATATCACTCGCAGCGTTATGTTCCTGAAGTTTTGATTTTAGTGCGACAATTTCAGCATCTCTTTTTAATATTTCAAAACGAATATCCACAAGACTAATACGATCGAATATTGTTTCTAACTTGGTACCTTTATCGACAACATATTCTGG
>JBLHKO010000098.1:0-4591 GCA_047620145.1 Gammaproteobacteria bacterium
TTCGCTTTCAGTATGAAGAGGTCATTCGAATTGATTGTATTTGAAGGTCAGCTTTCCAGCGAAAGCGGACATAAAAAGATATTCAGCAGATAAAAGAATTGGTTAGAAATTATAACGCAGGGTCAGTTGCCCAGTATGACTGTCGTAATCAGACTTGGCCTCAAAGTCATATGCTGCTCTTACATCAATATTATTATTGTTGTATATGGCCACCGAGGCACCGATATTTACACTGTCATCGGCAGGGTCAAAACCATTGGTCGTGAATGAACCTCCACCCCCTGTAAAGGTAGACGTATTGTTCTGGTTTTCATCCAGATATTCATGTAACCAAGCAATATGTGCTTCGGGTGTGTATTTCGTTCCGTTGTTTGTTTCCATTTCTTTGCTGAGGGACACACCTAGTGTGGATTGCAGGAAATCCGCTTCTTCATCATCTACAGTCAGGTTAACCGTACCTGCACCGGACTCAGTATAACCATCGGTATCAAGATAGACATAATGGAGTGCCACATAGGGTGTTAAATCAACATTATAAACATTGAAGGTACGGCCTACTGTTCCCTTGATGCCAAACTGGTCTGCATCAAAGTCTGCTTTGGCAATCCTGTTAACTGTACCCGCCACAACATTACGGGTACTGTCATAGTCATTCTGTGCATAAGATGCAATGCCATCGACAAACCAAGGCCCTGACTCATAGCTTGCATATAAGGCGCCCTGATAACTATCAATATCAACGTTGTTATTAGAGTCATTCGTATCCACTTCGGTGGATGCATAACTGAAAGCGGCACCCACACGCAGGTTATCCCTGAGTAGGGTATCCACACCAAAGGAAGTCCCCACAGTATCTGCATCAAAACCATTAATCCCCTTGCGGTTATCCTGGTCTATAGTTGAACCAAACCCTTGTAACCACATGCCAACACCACCTTGGCTAAAAGCGTCACCTGCCGCCATACCCGTCATCATGCCTCTACCGGCAGTACGTAGACTGAGTAAACGTTTTACGATGGTGTCAATTGAGAAGTTATGGGCCGTTATCGTGGCGTTCTGTATTGCCCCGCTCATGTCCGGTGCAAGGCTTTCAAGTGCGGCATTAAGTTCTTCAGTTGACCCCAGTGCTAAAAAGGCAGACAGCAACTCAGGGTCATTGGCCAGCAAGTCATTCACAACAGCGGCTACTGCTGTTGCGTTTGGGGAGAGGCCCGATGGCACCGATAGCGAAGTTGGTGCAGCAAAGGCAATAAGCAGACTAATCAAGTCTAATGTGGATGTAACAGGATACGAATCAGCTGTAACGAAAAAGCGAAGGCGAATTGTCTGACCGGCATAAGCAATTAAGTCCGAGGTAAAAGGTGTGACTCCTTGATTACCTGCTGTGCCATCAAGGTTGACAACCGAAACTAGCACTTGGTCGCCTGGCGTCAATGGAGCTCCAGCAGTATCCTGAATATCAACAAGGAAAATATCACCTGGACCAAAGCTCGCAAAGAAGGGTATTGAGAACTGGCCTGTAAAAACGGCACTAACAGCCTCCGCCGGGATGAGAATATCCTGATAAGCAGCTTGCGAGGAACCGATACTTTGGTTGGACATTAAGGCATAGTTTCCTTCAGCCACAAAGTCTGGATTGTCGGACTGACCACAACAAGTACCCTGTGAATGAAAATCGGTTATCTGTAGACGTTCAAAATCACCGCCTCCAGGATCGGTTGATTCCAATGTCCAACCCGTCACATCTGATGGAGATGTGCCTAACTCAAACGAACCGTTAATGACCAGTTCTTGAGCTGCTGCCATGGCAGATGAACAGCCCAACAAGAAGAACCAAAAGAAACATTGTACTCTCATGTATAGTCTATGCACGGATTATATTCCCATGTATTATTCAATATATACTTTAAAATTAGCATTTTATATAACTTTATATAGAAATTACATCATTTTATTTATTACTAAAAGGTACCTGTGATTGAACAACAGTTCGGGATAATTACATTTGAGTAATTGCTTTTGATCTAGATCAATTAAAAAAGATATAAAACAGTTTAATAAGTTCTAAAAGCAAAGTCCGCTTTCAGTATAAAGCGGACATTCGGCTAGTTATATTAGATTTGTTGTAATCTCGCCCTAAACGGACAATCATAATCTATGAATCCATTGATTTAAGACACACTACTAGTGATAAAAATAATTCTTCTTGGCTAAATATATTTAACATGCAATTATCTATTCTCGCTAAGTACCTATATAAACCCTCAATAAAATGAAATGGTGAATGCGTGGATATTAAAAATTACGTCTCTCTATACAAAACAATCATAGTTTTTTCTTTATGCTTTCTTTTATCTGCTTGTTTTGATTTTAATCAGAAATTAATAATTAAAGATGATAATACGGCACATTATGAAATGGAGATGGTGTTTGATGAAAAGCTAGCTGGCTTTGGTGATGGTGATATTTGTGGTGATATAAATTTAGAATCCTCATCTTCACTAACTAAAACATCAAAAAAGCATAGCAGTGGAGGAAATATCATATGCACCGTAATCATAGACGGACCCATTGAAGAATTTAAGACACTAGTACTCAATAAAAAAGGTGATGACAATAACAGTGTTTTAATAACAAAGACCGGAGAAGATACCTTTAGAATATCAAGTGATTATTCATCAATGAAGGGTAGCGACGATGACACTTCGGGCGATATTGCAAAAGGAATGATGGCCGCAATGTTTGCAGGCCGCGCCATCAGATGGGACATCACAGCGCCTCAAATAATTGCATCTAATGGAGAGATTAGTGAGGACGGCAAATCTGTACATTGGGAATTATCTCTTGTTGATCTTTTCTCGGATAGTGCAGGAGACTTACAATTCTATGCAGATGTTAAATTTAAAAGGAAATGGTGGCATTGGATATATGATGCTTGGTATTGGGCACTCTCATTTATTTATTCTGAAGCGGATTGTACGTCGTCGAAACCTTTTGGCCAAAGAGCTGCTTGATTTAAGAGACACATTAGTTCATCAAATGGTTGTGTAATTAACTTCTTGTTTATCGTAATGCATTTGTCGTCTCATCGCTAACGTGTTTTTCTTGATGAGTTCACGTTGGCTCAATATTGTTTCTCCACGACCATAAAATACATCCGCAGGCGTCAGATAACTATTTATTAGATTGCTTGAAAGCAATTCTAACTAGCTATTCATGTCCAAATTGTAAATTTTAAGAATGATTGGCAATTCTAATCTTCGAGTATAAGTAGAACAAACACCCTTGCTCCTGTCACGTTACCCTGAATATCCGACGGGCGGCAAGTGATTGGACGCCGCCTGTTACTATAAATACGCTGGTTGCTCGCATTAAAAAGTGATAACGGTACGATCTAGAAACGTATATTATCAGTATAAATCAACATATATACAGCACTGGAGTGCTCTTTATCACCGCATCGACTTTAGTTTGGTTTCGTAGAGACCTACGTTTACGAGATAATCCAGCACTTACCTACGCCAGTGAGCGCGGGTCTGTTATCCCACTGTACATCGCTGACACTGATTGCCCCGAACATTTTATACCTGGTGGTGCCAGTAAGTGGTGGCTGAACAACTCACTTATTTCATTAAATGATTCACTAAACGGACAGCTTCACTGTACTAAGGGTGATGCAAGCAAGATTTTAATTGATCTAATCCAAAAACATGACATCAAAAGCGTAGTATGGAACCGAACTTACGAACCGTGGCAAATAAAACGAGACACTCAACTTAAACATGTATTAATAGAAGCGGGGGTAGATGTCAAAAGTTTTAATAGCCATTTGTTGTGGGAACCATGGCAAGTATTAAAGAAAGACGACACACCTTACAAAGTATTCACTCCCTATTATCGTCGCGGTTGTCTCTCTAAAGCCGCCCCGAGAATCCCAGTAAAAACACCTGAAAATCTACAAATTGAATACATCCCTAATTTAGATAATGGAGTGAAATCCCTTGATTTAATGCCAGATATAAACTGGCACACCACAATCAACGAAATGTGGAGCCCTGGCGAACAAGGTGCATCAAAACACCTTAGTAACTTTTTGCCGGACGGGGCCAAAGAATACAAAAACAAGCGAGATATCCCCGACCTAGGCGCTACCTCCAAGTTATCACCGCATTTACATTTTGGTGAAATATCGCCCAATCAAATCTGGTATGCCGCCATTGATGCACTAAATGGCAATATTAAAGATGTAGGCTTAGATTGTTATTTAAGTGAATTAGGCTGGCGGGAATTTTCACATTATTTATTATTTCATTTTCCGCACATCCCTCAAAAGAACTTCAGCCCCAAGTTTGAAAATTTTCCTTGGCGATCTGATGACAATGCCCTCAAAGCTTGGCAAAAAGGTCAGACGGGCATTCCAATTGTTGATGCAGGTATGCGCGAACTCTGGCAGACCGGCACTATGCATAATCGTGTGCGTATGGTGGTGGGATCATTTTTAGTAAAAAACTTATTGATAGATTGGCGAAAAGGCGAACGTTGGTTCTGGGATTGTTTGTTAGATGCAGATCTGGCAGCTAATAGCACAAGT
>JBLHKO010000099.1:0-4342 GCA_047620145.1 Gammaproteobacteria bacterium
TTAAAGAAGCAATCTTCGACATTCTTTATGGCGAAGGCATCTCCAGAGAGAGTGAGATTGTTGCGCTTGGTGTGCAACATGAATTGATTGAGAAAGCCGGAGCCTGGTATAGCTATAAGGGCGAGCGGATTGGTCAAGGTAAAGACAATGTCAGGATCTTTCTGAAGGAGAATCCTGCCATGGCCGACGAGATTGAGGCGGGTATTCGTAAGGCAGTGATGCCTGATGTTGCTGCAATAAAACCGAGCGCTAATGAGAAGACAAAAGTGGCAGAGATAACAGAGGAAAAAGAGGAAATAGAAGCCTGAGCCAAGAAATTGCAGCAATTCGTGACCGTGCAATGCGGTTGCTGTCGATACGGGAGCATAGTTTCAATGAGCTAGAGCGTAAGCTGAACAAAAACGATGACTGCCAAGATGATGTCTTGACAGTCATCGAACAGCTTCGAGATGAAGACCTGCAGAGCGATGGTCGTTTTACTGAAGCCTATATTCACAGTCGTCTGCAAAGAGGGTTCGGACCTGTTCGAATCAGACAAGAACTCCGTGAAAGAAGTATTAGCGATGAACTGATTTCCTTACATCTTCAAGCAAATGACGCGCAATGGAATGAACAAGTGCGTCAAGTCCGCGAAAAAAAATATGGAAAGCTTGTACCCACAAGTTATCCAGATAAAATGAAGCAATCTCAATTTTTGCAATATCGCGGTTTTACCAGTGAGCAAATCAGACAAATATTTAGAACGGACGAAGATTAAAAAATAATAATGAAAAGTAGCTCCGATATCCGTACTGCATTCCTGAATTATTTTCATGATAAAGATCATAAAATCGTGGCAAGTAGTTCTCTGGTTCCGGGGAATGATCCGACTTTGCTGTTTACCAATGCCGGAATGGTGCAATTCAAGGATGTTTTTCTTGGCCTCGACAAACGCCCCTACAATAAAGCCACGACCTCACAACGTTGTGTCCGCGCGGGAGGTAAACATAACGATCTTGAAAATGTCGGATATACCGCACGTCACCATACTTTCTTTGAGATGTTGGGAAATTTTAGCTTTGGTGATTATTTCAAGCATGAAGCCATTGAATATGCGTGGGAGTTTTTAACTAAAGATTTAGGCATTCCAGAGTCACGACTTTGGGTAACTGTTTTTGAAGACGATGATGAAGCAGCAGATATTTGGCTCAATGAGATTGGTGTTTCAAAAGATCGTTTTAGTCGTTGTGGCGAAAAAGATAACTTCTGGCAGATGGGTGACACAGGTCCCTGTGGTCCGTGCACAGAAATATTTTATGATCACGGCGAAGATGTTCCCGGTGGCCCTCCTGGCAGTCCTGATCAGGAAGGCGATCGTTATATCGAGATCTGGAATTTAGTTTTTACGCAATACAATCGTGATGCTCAGGGCAATCTAAACCCGATTCCATCACCTTCTGTTGATACCGGTATGGGCCTGGAGCGCATTGCGGCTGTCGTTCAAGGTGTTCATAACAATTACGATATTGATCTTTTTAAATCACTGATTGAATCTATCAAAAATCTGGCTCAGAGAAAGGTAACCGAAACAGTTTCGTTACAAGTGGTTGCCGATCATATTCGCTCTTGTGCGTTTTTAATTACAGACGGTGTTGTACCGTCTAATGAAGGGCGTGGTTACGTATTGCGTCGAATCATCCGTCGTGCAATCAGGCATGGAAACAAACTTGGTTTCACAGAACCGTTCTTTTATAAACTGGTATCACCTTTGAGTGAATTAATGGGCGAAGCTTACCCGGAACTGAACAAAGATTGTGAACGTGTCAGTCAAATTCTCCTGAAAGAAGAGGAACGATTCGCGGAAACTCTAGAGCAGGGGTTAAAACACCTTGAACTGGTCATTAGTGAAATACAGGGAACTGTGATTGCGGGAGAAGACGCATTTAAGCTTTATGATACTTACGGATTTCCTGTTGATCTAACGGCAGACATAGCGCGCGAACGTGGTTTAACGCTGGATAATGCTGGCTTTGAAAAAGCCATGGAACAACAACGAAGTCGCGCCCGCGCTGCCAGCAAGTTTAGTGTAGACATGTCTGAACTCCCGGAGACAGATTTAGAAACTGAATTCAATGGCTATGAAATCTCGACGCAGGAATCGATCTATGAGGCGACTGTGAGTGCCCTATATCATGATGGTAAATCAGTCGAGGTATTGAAGGCTGGAGAGTCAGGCGGCGTGATACTTGAATCAACACCTTTCTATGCTGAGTCGGGTGGTCAGGTTGGAGATACAGGAAGTTTGTCTGCTGCTGATTCTCTATTTAATGTTAGCGATACGCAGAAACAGGGATCAGCCTTCGTTCATTTTGGGGCTTTGCAAGGAGGGACATTAAAAGTCGGGCAGTCAGTGAATTGTAGTGTTGATCAAAGACGGCGCAAGAACATTATGCGCAATCATTCAGCCACGCATCTGTTACATGCCGCACTCAGAAATGTACTGGGTGAACATGTGACTCAGAAAGGTTCTCTCGTTAGCGAAGACAGATTGCGTTTTGATTTTTCACATAACGAACCAGTGAGCAAAGAACAGCTATTTCAGATTGAGACATTAGTGAATCAACAAATTCTTGAAAACAAAACAACAGAAGTGAATGTAATGGCGCTTGAAGATGCAAAAAAATCTGGCGCTATGTCATTGTTTGGTGAGAAGTACGACGAGTCGGTTCGCGTACTCAAAATAGGTGGGGAATTTTCTATAGAGTTATGTGGTGGAACACATGTCAGCAGCACTGGAGATATCGGCTTAATGAAGATTATTTCTGAGTCTGGTGTAGCTGCAGGTGTTCGCCGAATCGAAGCGGTGACTGGAGAAGGTGCTCTCGACTGGGTCAATGAGAGTGAACAGAAATTAAATGACATGGCGCAATTACTTAAAGCAGATCGTGCATCTGCGGTGTCACGACTTGAACAACAACTTGAAAAAACACGCAGCCTTGAAAAGACGCTTCTGAAGTTGCAGGCAAAGCAAGCGAGTAGTGTTGGTAGTGAAATGGCGGCAGAGGCAGAAGACATCGAAGGCATTAAAGTTATTGCCAGAAAGATCGAAGGTGCGGATGCCAATACGCTAAGAGACACCGTGGATCAATTAAAGAATAAGTTGGTAACAGCTGTATTAGTTCTGGCCTCTGTAGAGGGCGATAAAGTGACAATAATCGCGGGGGTTACCAAAGATACCATCGGTAAGATCAAAGCCGGTGAGATGGTTAATTTTGTCGCGCAGCAAGTTGGCGGAAAAGGCGGTGGGCGTCCAGATCTGGCACAGGCTGGTGGCGATAAACCGACTGAACTTGACTCGGCACTTGCCAGTGTTCCAAACTGGGTGCGTGACAAGCTAGAATCCCAAGACTAATTAAAATAAACTACAGATTAAGATAAAGATATTTTGATCTTTAGTGATAATTTAAAGGGATAGGATTCCCCAGCCGCACCATTTCCGTTAGAATCCCTGCCTTTTCAAGTACCTCACAATCTACCCCATATGGGGTATACTTTAGATAACAAGGAAAATATGGCGTTATTAGTTCAAAAATTTGGTGGAACGTCAGTTGGCAGCATTGGACGCATACAGGCTGTGGCTGAGAAGGTTGCGAAGGCGCGGTCAGATGGGCATGACGTGGTGGTGGTGGTTTCTGCGATGAGTGGCGAAACAAATCGTCTGCTTAGTTTGGCGCATGAGATATCAGAGCAGCCAAGCTCGCGAGAGATGGATGTGTTGTTGTCTACAGGTGAGCAGGTGACTATTGCACTACTGAGTATGGCACTTGAAGAGCAGAATTGCAGGGCACGATCTTTTACTGGAGCACAAGTCCATATACGTACTGATAGTGCGCACTGTAAAGCAAGAATTGTTGATATTGATGTCGTGAGAGTGAAAAAAGCCCTTACGGCAGGAGAAGTTGTCGTCGTCGCTGGTTTTCAAGGCATCGATGAGCAGGGGAATATTACCACTCTCGGTAGAGGAGGGTCTGACACAACAGCAGTGGCCATGGCAGCAGCACTGAAAGCAGATGAGTGTCATATCTTTACAGACGTGGATGGTGTGTACACTGCGGATCCTCGCGTTGAACCAAAAGCTCGACGGCTGGATATCATTACGTATGAAGAGATGTTAGAAATGGCGAGTTTAGGTTCGAAGGTATTACAAATACGGTCGGTTGAATTTGCCAGAAATTATAATGTACAACTTAGGGTTTTATCCTCGTTTGAAGAGGGAGAAGGAACGCTGATTACAGCAGAGGACGAAAGTATGGAACAAGCACTTATTTCAGGCATTGCACATAATAAAGACGAAGCAAAGTTG
>JBLHKO010000100.1:0-4147 GCA_047620145.1 Gammaproteobacteria bacterium
TAAATCTAAAATGGCCATTGTCGGTGCGGCCATGCGTAAACTGGTTCACATTATTTATGGTGTATTGAAAAATGAACTGCCGTTTGATGAGAAATTTGCTTGATCTTTAAGACGGTATCTGACCCCAAATTATCCTGAGCCAGCGTTTAATTTGCGAGCAGGACTTTCACCACTTTCTCCATACCACGCTCATTGTCCTGATAACGTAAAATAATATCCATTTTATCGTCCTTATTGAGGTCAAATGTATCCACAAGATCTGGAATCGCTGGCATAAGAACATCAAAACGTTGTGTCTTGCTCTCAAATAGACCATCACTACCATCCCCATAACTCAACTGAAGTGCATCATCATCTTGCACCAACAGGTCAATCAACTGGTCTCCATTGACGTCAACGATCAATACGGAGGGTAAAGAATGTTTACCACTGGAGAGGCTATAGGTCGCTTTAATTTTATGTGTGATATTAGGCTTATCCGGATATCCAGATTGGCTCAGTTGATAAAAATCCAGATCTATCAATATCGACCCCCTCAGTAATGCATTAACAATTTTCCAAAAGCCTAGTTCCACAGAAGAAATAATAAAATCCGTCATCCCATCATTGTTAAAATCTTTCTCCTGCGCATCAAACTGTATACCGTTTGATCGGATCTGCGTATTCGGTTGATCTGGAAAATTTAATACCTGTGAGGGTGATTGACTTCCCATAAAAAACTCATAGGTAGTACTTTTATTCAGTACACCTTTGCTGGTGATTGAAATGGTGACTAAATCCGGCAGCTGATCAGCGTTGATGTCAGAAATTTTATGGAAGGTTCGCGCCTGAATATCAGATTGGTCTTCCTTCTCTAATCGATCTTCCACCTCCTCAGCCCCTTCCAACTCGATGCCTAGTGGAACGAGTTGTTGCTCAGGATAGAAACTACCCTCTTCAGTTTGTAGAAATGCTCTCAAATCGGGCGCTTCCCAAATCAAGATATCATTTTTCTGATCAAAATTAACATCAACCAGATTGCGATCCTGGTATCGATACCTAATATTATTGCCACTGTTTGAGGCCCTCATACTAGGTAGCGCATCAATTAAAATCGGCTCGGCAAATACACCGGGGGAGGTTTGGAGAAAGAGCTGGTAACCGTCGAATCCGGGTAACATAATATCTTCTAGAGAATCACCATTGATATCCTTCACTACATCAAGATTGGGCAACTCATCTTTAATTACATTTTTATAAATACTTTGTATATCAAGTAAATGATGTTCTTTACCGCTAACAGGATCAAACCACCAGGCGGCATTGCGCCTGAATAATATGATGTAGTCCAACGGAGAATTCCGGACTTTTCCTATATCCATAAAGATAATATCTTTATCAATTTGAATATTATTAATCTCGCCATCACCGTATCGCCCATCACTTGTAAGAGAAAATGTTCTTAGCGAACGTTCATGATCTTTAGTAACTTGGCGAACAATTAAACTCGCCTGCTTGGGATTTGTGATAAACGCGGGTATGACTTCATCATCAACAGGCTCGGTCAGGCTTAAGTCACTTACTTCAAAAAGACCATGTTGCTCACTTGCAGTCGGCTGAGACCATAGAAATGTGGTCACCAGCAATGAAAAAAGCCAGTACACATTGCCCCCATTTTTCATTCTAACCATCCTCATTAATAAAAAACAATATCCAATTACTTAGATATTTAGTGCCTAACTGTAGAGTTTTTACTCTGACCCCAAATTACGTTCCGCAAAATGTTGCTTGCACCACTTCATCGGGTTGTGGTGGCATCATATAATCATCTTTGCCTTGCTGTCGTTCGAAAGGGTTCTGTAGAACATCATAAAGTGCATGAAATACAGTAAAGTCGTTATCATCTTCAGCCGCTCGAATTGCTGCTTCGACTTGGTGATTACGTGGAATATAAACCGGGTTAACCGACTGCATACTCGCTTGGCGTTCATTATCATTGGTTGATTCCAGTGTTAAACGTTGACGCCAGCGCAGCAGCCAGGCATCAATCGCTTCAGGCTTAGCGAAGAGCTCTCTTAGTGCCGCATCCTTTTCATTCGTCTCAGCATCTAATTGCGATAGATGATAAAATGTCAATGTGAAATCAGCCTGATTAGCCGCCATGGCATCCAGCAACGATGCTAGCAATGATTGATCTTCCTTCGGATTAACATCAGCAATAGACGTTAAGCCACACTTGGCTCGAAACCCCGTCAGCCATGCGTCACTAAAACTGGTTAAATATTTTTCCAGAATTTTCTTTGCCAGTGCGACTCCCTTTTCGAGGTCATCATCAAATAGGGGTAGCAAGGCTTCAGCCAGACGCGATAAATTCCAGACACCAATATCAGGCTGAGCGCTATAGGCATAACGCCCATTTTGATCAATAGAGCTATACACCTGCTTATGATCAAAGAAATCCATAAACGCACAAGGACCATAATCGATTGTTTCGCCAGCAATCGACATATTATCCGTATTCATCACACCATGAATGAAACCTAACTCCATCCACTGCGAAATCAGCTTCGATTGACGCAGCACGACTGATTCAAACAATGCGATATAAGGATTAGCCGCATCCAACACATCGGGATAGTTACGTTCGATAACATAATCTGCCAATGCTTTAATCGACTGGACATCATTTTGCATAGCAAAGTACTCAAAGCTACCGACTCGAATAAAACTCGATGCAACGCGCGTCATCACAGCACCTGAGACCATCCGTTCGCGCACCACTTGTTCGCCAGTAAGCACTGCCGCCAATGCACGCGTCGTCGGGACATGCAGTTGATGCATCGCCTCGCTAAGCAAGTACTCTCGCAACACAGGTCCCAATGCAGACCGACCATCCCCGTTACGAGAATAACGAGTACGACCAGCACCTTTTAATTGAATATCCAAAGAAGCGCCATCAACACGATCCAGTTCACCCAGATAAATTGCACGACCATCACCCAGCTGCGGATTAAAATGCCCAAACTGATGCCCTGCATACGCCATTGCCAAGGGCTCACTGGAATCGTGAATCACATTCCCTGAAAAAACCTCAGCAAGATGTTGCTCGTCGTGATCATCCGTCGACAAACCAAGTTGGGTTGCAAGCTCATGATTGAATTTAATTAAGACAGGATCAGCAACAGCTGTAGGTTTACATTTATCGTAAAACCCGTCACCCAATTCCAGATATCGATTTTTAAACGGAAGATTAATCAATAGAATATTCAGACATAAAAACTAGAATCGCAAGTTTAACGTATATACTAAATTAATTGTTCGAATAATTAATGAACGCAATAAAAATAAGAGACAGACCACAATTATTAATGTTTATGAAAAAAACCGTGGTCTGTCCCTGAGGTATCCCTATTTCGTTCCTATTTTAATAGAAGTATGTAGCTTGAGCTTCATTGTAAGATAAGGGGGCACTGATTAGTTAATAAGTTGAGCTGATTGATTTCTAATTTCCTCCTAATTTATTACCTAATCAGTGTCCCTTATTCATCGCCTCATTGCCCGCTTGTAACTAGCCCAAGCAGGCAATTTATACTCATAACAGTAAAAGGCTATAAAGACGTTAGTAACCCGATGGAAGTACGGGCTTCTTCAACCGCTTTATCGCCGTTGCTGTTCAATGCTTCGGCCTGAACAATCTTAACCTCGTGAATACCAATGAAACCTAAATAATGACGTAGCCAGGGAGTAAGGAAATCAATCTCGCTGCCAACTTTAGTACCACCAGATGCGACTGCAATATATGCCTTTTTACCTTCCAATAATCCCACCGGCCCATTCTCGGTGTACTTAAAGGTTTCGCCAACTCGTGCGCCAAGGTCAGACCACGCTTTGAACCCTGCGGGCATAGAAAAATTATAGATTGGAATGCCAATGACGAGAGTATCAGCCACCATCAACTCCTCAACAATCGTATCCGATAGCGCAATGGCCTGGTTTTGCTGTTCACTACGTTCAGTCTTTTGCGTATTGATATTTGGTATTTGGGGTCAGAGTGAGCTAGCCCGGGTTTAACGGACACTTCAAAAAGGGGACAATACCCCAGGAGGTGTCAGATGGCAAAGTACCAACATTATTCAAAGGAATTTAAACTTGAAGCAGTCCGATTATT
>JBLHKO010000101.1:0-3773 GCA_047620145.1 Gammaproteobacteria bacterium
GTAGTACAGAAATATCTGTAAATGTAAACGAGATTAAAAAAGATGAAAATTTCGAGAATGTACTGAATTCTTTACTTCTTGAGAGGAGTAGTGACCCGGTCGTTTCGGTTGTAACTCTAGAGTCAACCAGGTATTACATCTTGTTCAAGACTGTGCTAAACAAAGATTATTTCACTAATGATAGTGGACATCCGGAGGATCCCATTCAGGGGGTTCTTTGCCTGCTGATAAATCCGGAAAAATTGATCGATTATTCTAAAATTTCTAGTAATTTGATGGTTGATTTGCATAGTGAATCATCGAACCTAAGTGGTAGAAAATTAATTTTCACCAGTGGCCCTTTAGTAAATATTAGAAGCGGATTTTTAGCCTCCAGTTTCAATGAAGATGCTTCAATCCAATTTCCTTTATATTCTGTCAAATTATCAATTGCAAAAGACATCTATTGGCCTGATGTCAATAGAACCTCAATATATATTGCTCTGTTTATTGGATTAGGCATAACACTTTTACTCATGGCATTAGTCAGGGCAAAAGACATGCGTGAAAAGGAGTTGAGTGAGCGTAATACTATTATTGAATTACAAGTGGAAGAACAAACTAAAGAATTAGCATTAGCCAGAGATCAGGCGCTGGAAGGTACGCGTATGAAATCAGATTTTCTCGCGAGTATGAGTCACGAGATCCGCACACCACTCACGGCCATTATCGGTATGGCAGAATTACTTTCTGAGACGAAACTGAGTAATGATCAGGAAAAATATGTCAATGTGTTCAGGAAGGCAGGGGATACACTATTAAATCTGGTCAACGATATCCTGGATCTCTCGAAAATCGAAGCAGAGCAACTAGTATTGGAAGACATTACGTTTGAGTTACTGGATGTCGTAGAAGAAGCGGTTGAAATCTATGCTATCAAGGCTGCCGAACATAGTGTTGAGCTAATCAGCAGAATTGATCCTGATATTGATACAAAACGGGTTGGTGATCCCTCGCGGCTTAGGCAAATTATTCTTAATCTCATTAGTAATGCTATTAAGTTTACAGAAGATGGACATATTACAGTGAGAGTGCGTAATTCTGATGCGCCAGGTGAGCTATTGTTCTCGGTAAGTGATACAGGCATAGGAATTCCAAATGATAAACAGCAGGCGATATTTGAGAGTTTTACGCAGGCAGATTCATCGACAACACGAAAGTATGGTGGAACAGGCTTGGGACTGACCATATCCAATAAGCTTGTTGATTTGATGAATGGCAGAATCTGGGTGGAAAGCGAATTAGGTGTTGGTAGTACCTTCTTATTTACAGTGACTTTACCTGTTAACATTTCAGCAACGAGAAATGATATTCCTGCTGGCGAGTTTCTTAGGGATAAGTCAATACTTGTCATAGATGCTAATGAACACAACAGAATTAAGATTTGTGACATTCTTCGTACATTTGGAGCCGAATCTATAGAATCTAAAGCAGAAGTATCCTGGGATGAATTGTCCGCCTGTGATAAGGAGAAATTTCAGTACATATTCATGGACTATAAAACATTACGAAAATGCAGTGATGCAGATATAGAGAAATTCAAGCAATCAAGGCAAGCAGATTCTGGTGTAGTAATGATTGCGATGTTAGGTCCCGTCTCTCTAAATCAGAAAACGCATAAGGTGAATGATTTTGGGCTGGATGGTTATCTGATCAAACCCATCAAGCAATCCGAATTACTACATGTGTTTTCAAATAAGTCTGAACAGGCGGGGGAAGCTATCGCAAGCAGTGAACAAGCGAATTCTGGTAAAGATGAAATATCAGTAGAGAGTAAGCGGATATTGTTGGTCGAAGATAATGAAGATAACCGCTTATTAGTCAGAACTTTTCTTAAGAAATTTCCATATATTATTGATGAAGCAGAGAATGGTGAGATTGCAGTAGATCTATATCGTGAAAATAACTACAACCTGATTTTAATGGATGTACAGATGCCCATTATGGATGGTCATGAAGCGACCAGAGCAATCAGAATGATGGAGGCAGAAAGTGGACGACAACCAACATCCATCATAGCCTTAACCGCTCACGCAATTAAGGAAGAGATAGATAAGTGCATGGCCGCTGGTTGTGATACTCATGTAGGAAAGCCCATAAAAAAATCTACTCTGCTCAGCGTTATTGAGGATTATGTGAGCTGATAATAGTTGATTATTTTTGTTAACCTCTACTGTACCAAGTGTGATAGTTCTTTAAAGTGTTGATGATTGGCATCACGCAACCATTCAAACAATACAGATTCTGCGTTACAGATGGCGACTCCGGCTCGACTCATACGATTTAGTGAAGCTTCATAATTCTCTCTGTTCCTAGAACAAACCCCATCCGCGACAACGAAGACCTGATAACCTTGTTCGACTAGGAGCATAGCTGTTTGTAAGACACAAACGTGCGCTTCAGTCCCGACAAGTATGACCTGTTTGCGCCCGCTTTTTTTTAGTTGCTGCAGAAATTCCTCAGCACCAGTACATGAGAAACATGTTTTTTCGAACTTTAATGTGTTTTCAGGTAATAATTCAACAATCTCAGGTTCTGTCGGACCCAGCCCTTTAGGATATTGTTCTGTAGACAGAACCGGGATGGATAAAGTTTTTGCACTCCGGAGTAGAATATCGATATTTCGCTTTAATCTGGCCAATACCTTAATTGGCATCGCTGAAATAAGACGTGTCTGGATGTCAATAACCACAAGACAACTGTTATCGGCATTACATAGATGGTCATCAATGTTAAATTTAGACATAGTCTATTTCCATTCTCAGCAACGATTCTTGTGGTATTAGTTTAATTACTAATTCAGCCAAGCACTGATCAGTTTGAGATCCACTGGAGTTAAAGTACCAGCGGCCTGCTTAAGGCGTAAGCTATCGAGTAAATAATCATATCTTGCGCGTGAATGATTTCGCTTTGCATTCAAGGTTGTTCGTTCTGATGCAACCACGTCAACGGCGGTTCGAGTGCCAACTTCAAAACCGGTTTCTGTGGCTTTTAGGGCTGTTTCACTCGAAACGACGGCTTGTTTAAGCGCGCTAACACGACTGATACCTGAAATGACACCGAGGTATGCCTGTCGAGTCTCTCTTTGCGCAGCACGTAGCGCTTGCTCAAGTTCCTGAATTGACTGGTTATAACGATGCCTGGCTTGCTTGGTTTTTGAATTGACCTGTCCACCTTGGTAGAGGGGCACATTCAACTCCAGGCCGACGCCTGAAGCTCTTAACTTATTATCGCCAAAACGGCCGCCGGATACATTGTATCCATGGCTTGCGACTAAATCGAGTGTAGGTAAATGACCTGCTTTTTGTTTTTTGATTTCTTGCCGTGAATTTTCCAGTTTGTGTTTAATGGCAATAACATTCATATTCTGTGATTCAGCGGTTGCTGACCATTGATTAATGTCATTCGGTTCCGGGCCAACGAGCGGCATTGAATCCCCTAGGTTATCCAATTCAGCAATATATTCACCCGTTATTTCACGCAGATTCTCTCTGGCATTATCAAGTAAATTTTTAGCCAGGATTTCATCTGCAGTAGCCCTGTCAAAACCTGCTTGTGCCTCATGAACATCTGTTATTGCTGTTAAGCCTACTTCAAATCGCTGGTTGGCCTGTTCAAGCTGTCGACTAAGTGATTTTGTTTCGGCCTCGGCGAATTCAATGTTGTCTAAGGCAGCCAGAATTTCAAAATAACTTTCAGCCACGCGAATGATCAGTTCTTGCTGAGTGGATACT
>JBLHKO010000102.1:0-3743 GCA_047620145.1 Gammaproteobacteria bacterium
AATCTATGCAACCTGGCGTTCTGGTAATCGGGCATTAATGGTTAAAAACGTTTATAGCTGGCGTGAGAAATTTGAAATTCTGCCCCGTGTTTTACCGTTCATAGCCATTATTATTGGCGTGCTTTATGCCATGTATGGCGGTATCGCAACACCGTCCGAAACTGCGGCAGTGGGAGCCTTGCTTTGCCTTATTATCGCCATCGTTATTTATAGGTTAACGAGCCCAAAGGACTTATGGCTAGTATTAAGAGATAGCACCAAAGAGAGCGTGATGATTTTGTTTATCATCGCGGCAGCGGGTGTTTTTTCCTACATGCTATCCAGCCTTTTCATCACCCAATCTATTGCGGAATGGATTGGAGCACTCGACATAAATCGCTGGTACTTGATGATCATCGTCAACTTGTTTTTACTCGTTGCTGGTTTTTTCCTACCGCCGGTGGCAGTGATTTTAATGGCAGCCCCTGTTCTACTGCCGGTAATTGTCAATGCTGGGTTCGACCCTATCTGGTTTGCAGTGATACTGACAATCAATATGGAAATCGGTTTAATTTCACCCCCTGTTGGTCTGAATCTTTATGTCATTAATGGTATTGCACCGCAGATACCGTTGAAATCAATTTTACTCGGATCATTGCCTTTTGTTGGCTGTATGGTCATTGCCATCATATTACTTTGCTTATTTCCAGGCTTGGCAACCTGGCTTCCAAACTACCTGATGGGATCATCCCTATAATTTTATGCTGGAACTAGATTTATGAACTTACAGAATATGAACCGTCGTATTGGACTCATTGTCCCTAGCTCGAATGTAACGATGGAGACCGAAATTCCTGCGTTATTACATGCTCGTGAGGGCATTCTTCCTGATCGATTCACATTTCATTCATCAAGAATGCGTATGAAAAGTGTTTCAAAAGAAGAGTTAGAGCGCATGGATGACGATAGCCTACGCTGTGCAGCTGAGCTGTCAGATGCGGCTGTTGAAGTTCAGGCTTATGCTTGTCTTGTCGCTATTATGAGCCGTGGAAAAGGTTATCATAAAGTGTCACAGCAGCGGCTTTATGAAGCCACTGTTAATAATTCGATGCCAACTCCTATCGTAAGCTCGGCTGGTGCCCTGATAGATTCATTACATTTCATGGGTGCTAAAAAAGTATCGATTATCTGCCCTTATATGAAACCACTGACAAAAATGGTAGTTGACTACATAGAGAGCGAGGGTATTGAAGTAAAGGATTTTATGGCACTTGAAATTCAGGACAATCTAAAAGTAGCTGCGCAGGACCCAGATGCTCCAGCAGAACTTTGGAAGAGGCTGGATGTGACTGGCATTGATGTCATTGTTGCCTCTGCCTGTGTTCAAATGCCGTCGCTATCATCAATTGAAACAATTGAAAAAGCCTCAGGCATTCCGACTATTTCAGCAGCGGTAGCAACAACGTACAGCATCTTGAACGCTTTGAAACTCAAACCTGTAGCGCCAGGAGGAGGGACTCTTCTTAATGGGCAATAATGTTAATGTATCTCAGTCACTATCTTTTAAACTTTAGGCACTGGCTTTGACATCGATTTAAACGAGGGATTTGAAAATGTACGACACTAATTATCTTGCTAATCGATTGAGGGCGTCTTCAGTTGGGCATGATGACTCTCTGTTTGCTGAACTGATAGATGGCAGAAAAATTTCCTACGGTGAAATGTTTGGCATTGCCGAAAAAAATGCGATGGCGCTAATCTCAGCCGGTTTAAAACCAGGAGACTGTGTCGCCACACAAGTAGAAAAATCGATTGAATCGATCCAACTATATTTAGGTACTGTATTAGCAGGTGGTATTTTCCTGCCACTTAATACTGCCTATACACCCTCAGAAATGGCCTATTTTCTTGGGGATGCCAAACCTAGAATATTAGTATGTGACCCTGATAAATCCTCATCACTACAACCGTTGTCTGACGACGCGGGTGTTGCCGTCTTGCTGACTCTCGCAGCCGACGGTTCAGGCACTTTGATAGATGCCCTTCCTGATCATAATGACAACTTTAAAGCAGTGCCACGAAGTAAAGATGACCTAGCGTCATTTTTGTACACTTCCGGTACAACAGGTCGTTCTAAAGGAGCAATGCTAAGTCATGAAAATCTGTCTTCCAATGCGGAAACATTGAAGGAATATTGGTATTTCAGTCAAAGTGACATATTGATTCACGCATTACCCATATTCCATATACATGGTTTATTTGTCGCCATCAATATCACCTTGTGCGCCGGGTCGTCGATGCTGTTTTTGCCTAATTTTGATAAAGAACAAATTTTGCAGCAGATGAAGAAAGCGACTGTGCTAATGGGCGTGCCCACTTTTTATGTCAGATTGCTAGAGTCGCCAAAACTTTCTCAAGAAGCCACTGCACATATGCGACTATTCGTGTCAGGTTCTGCACCACTACTGGCAGAAACACATAAGCGATGGTCAGAAGTCACTGGTACTGCGATTTTAGAACGCTACGGTATGACTGAAACTAATATGAATGCTTCCAATCCCTATGATGGTGAACGCCGTGCGGGTACGGTTGGACTGGCACTTCCAGGGCTTGAGGTCCGTATAGCAGACCCAAATACGGGAAAAGAGCTTGCTCAAGGAGAGACTGGTTCTGTCGAAATACGCGGGCCTAATGTTTTTAAAGGTTATTGGCAAATGCCTGAAAAAACAAAGGAAGAATTCCGTGAAGATGGTTTTTTTATCACTGGAGATATGGGCATGAAAGATAAGGATAATTATCTATCAATTGTCGGGCGCTCCAAAGATCTTATAATTTCTGGTGGTTACAATGTATACCCTAAAGAAGTAGAAATAGTTTTAGATGATATTGATGGTGTTTTTGAATCAGCAGTCATCGGCGTACCACACCCAGATTTTGGTGAGGGGGTATTAGCGGTCGTGGTTTTGGAAACTGGAAAGAATCTTGCAGAAAACGATTTGAAAATAGTAATAAAGGGAATGTTGGCATCTTATAAGCAACCCAAGAAGATATTTTTTGTCGATGAGTTACCAAGAAATACCATGGGGAAAGTGTTGAAAAACAATCTTCGTGAAGCGCATAAAAATCACTTTTTATAAGCACACTCCTAGATTAGCTTAGCTGTTCAGTAACAGTATGCATAAGTTAATACGGTCAACAAGGTACATGCTCCGAGAATAGGAGCAGTTGCCCTTCTCAGTATATTCGTCAATCAAAGAGCAACATATATTCAATGTGCCTGTTATCAAGCCGCTATTGATTTGCGTACTTGATGGTTGCAAGAAGCTTGGCAAAGACGATGAGATAATTTGTTCAGCCGGAGACTTCATTTTTCTAGCGAATAGCCCCAACATTCACATGCGAAATATTCCTCAAAATTCCGAATATTTTGCTTTACTGATTGAATTTGGCTATAAAAATTTTTTGATTGTTTCGCTCATAAACCAATTAAAGTTATCAGTCTTCGGTCGGACCGCCTATTTTATTGATTTTATGGGTCTATAACTCAAATCACTCTATGACTGGGCTTTTAAACAGCCTGTTTTACAAAGAAAATACCTTCTTTAAGAAAGAGGGCTAATGCCTAGAGCAAATTGTTAATTTTTACCTGGATTTCTATGGCATATTGCCATTGCCTCGTTAATGAAATCTAACCGCCTAATTTTTCAATTTCAATGGTGATGCCCGCCTGGTCCATGAACATGCCTGTGCGCTAATTCTTCATC
>JBLHKO010000103.1:0-3678 GCA_047620145.1 Gammaproteobacteria bacterium
GGTCATGTATGAATTATTGACAGGTCGACAACCCTTTCCGGCGGATAGTTTTTCACGGTTGGTCAATACTATATTGAACGATGAAGCACCACCGATGAGTGATTATCGGAGTGATCTACCTGAGGCGCTAAACGATATTGTAATGAAGGCCTTAGAAAAAGATGTGGCCAATCGTTATCAGATGGGCCTAGACTTTGCCGCAGACCTTACCAAGGCATTCGATACCCTTGAAAAACCAAAGGAAGATATCTCTGCCGAAGAGAAGTTTAATTCGGTCAAACAGCTTGAATTCTTCACTGGCTTTCCTGATGCAGAAATTTGGGAAATTTTACGTGCCAGTACCTGGCAAGATTATAATGCAAACGATGACATCATTGTTGAAGGTGATATGGATGATTGTTTCTATATCATCGTTAATGGCAGTGTTGACGTAATGAAAAATGCATCTGTAATTCGAAGTTTGGATAAAGGAGATTGCTTTGGTGAAATGGGATATCTGGCTAAAACCAAGCGAACAGCCAGCATCAAATCACCCGACCACACCTCGCTAATGAAGATTAATGCAACGGTGATTTCTCAGGTGTCATTAAATTGTCAGGTTCGATTTCTCAAGGTCTTTTTAAGAACCTTAATACACAGGTTGTCTGCAACCACGGAGAAGATATCTCAGGAAGCATGATTTATATTGCGCTTCAATATAACAGTGTGTTTTCAGTCGAAATGTTTTTATTGTCTATACTTAATAATAGATAGTTAGGTATTAGTCACAGCGTTATTTGTGTGCAACTAGTATTAAAATAAAAATAATTAAAAACCTCATTACAGGGGAGGGTGTCCAAATGATCCTATACGGACCGTTCAAATCGCGAGCAGGCATTCAGCTTTTCGCAGTTCTATTCATTACCTTCAATATTTTTTCGATAGCCTCATTTCCAGCCTACAGTGTCAGTTTTGAATCTGGTGATTTTTCGGGCAATGTCGACACAACTCTGACATATGGCTCCGGGTTCAGAGTAGGTAGTGTGGATACTCAGATTGTTGGTCTTTCCGGTGACCCTGCCGGCTTGTCAGGGTCTGGGGCAGCAACCACAGGGGCTGCCTTTTCAGAAAACTCAGATGACGGGAATCAGAATTTCAGTAGAGGCACTATCAGCAACATAGGAAAATTTAACACTGAAGTTAAATTTGAATATAAAAACATTGGTCTTTTTACTCGCTTTAATGGTTTTTACGATGATGAAAATAATAATGCTGGAGATCGAATAGCATTGAGCAGACAAGCTGACAGATTAGTCTCAAAAAATCTCAATTTACAAGATTTGTACGCCTGGGTTGATTTTAATGTGGCGCACATGCCCGCCAGTATACGCGTTGGTGAGCAAGTCATAAGTTGGGGCGAAAGTACTTTCATACAAAATGGTATCAACGTTATTAATCCTTTTGATGTAAGTAAATTACGCACCCCTGGGTCACAAGTTCGTGATGCATTAACACCTGTCGGTATGGTAAGTCTCTCAGTTGCGCCAACGGATGCATTATCCTTTGAAGGTTATTATCAATACGATTGGGAACGAACCATCATCGAGCCTGTGGGTTCCTATTTCTCAACCAATGATTTTGTTGGAGATGGCGGCAGAAAGGTGATGCTGGGCTTTGGAGGAAACGCATTTGGGAGCGGTTTTATTGGATCGGATAGGGGTACTTCATTTGCTAATTTGACTGCAGGTGGTGTTGGTTTACTTAACGCAATCAATGCTGCTATTGCTCCAGGTGGTGTTGCGCCATTGGCGACTTTTGAATCTGATTTTCTTGGGGTCTTGCGTATCGGTGATGATCGAGCGGGCAATGGTGGTGAGTTTGGGATTGCTTTTCGTTATTTTTCAGAAGAATTAAATGATACAGAATTTGGTCTTTTCTTTATCAATCATCACAGTCGGACACCGATTATTAGTGCGGTTACAGGAACAGCAGCAGGTGTGACGAACGCCCAAAATGCAGCGGGATTAATTAATGTCAATGCTGATGTTCTTACTCAGCTTGCTGGTAGTACTGCTGGAAGAACAGCCATTGCAGGAGCTGTAGGCACAGATCAGTATGCACGCACAGCTAGATATCTAATTGAGTATCCCGAAGATATTCAGCGGCTAGGCCTGAGTTTTAATACGCAACTGCCTAATTCTGGTATTGCCTTGCAAGGTGAATATACCTTTATTCATGGTGCTCCCTTACAAGTGGACGATGTTGAATTGTTATTAAGAGCACTATGCCCAATTTCTGCAGTGACAGCTTTTGCGACAACAAACCAGCTAGATCCAGGTTGCACTAAGACAACAACTGAACAGCGCCTTTCAGGCTTTATTGAACGAAATGTAAGTCAACTTCAGATGACAGCGACCCAGGTACTTGGGCCAGTCATTGGCGCTAATCAGGGGGTACTGGTCGGTGAGGTTGGGATTACACACGTGCATAATATGCCGAAGAAAAGTGATTTACGACTTAATGGTGCGGGCACCTTTACTAGTGGCAATTCTTTTCATGCCGGGGCGACTGGTGGGCATGCCGGTAAGGCGGCCGAAGATTTTGATAATTTTGCTGATGCAACGTCTTGGGGTTTCCGAATCGCCGGTCGATTGACCTATAACAATTTTATTGGGCCTTTTAACTTTTCTCCCAGGTTTGCATTTTCTCACGATGTTAGTGGGATAACCCCCGGGCCGGGAGGAAACTTCTTAGAAGGTCGTAAGGCTTTAACTTTAGGAGTCAGTACCGATTATCAAAATAAATGGCAGGCCGATTTAAGCTACACAAATTTTTCAGGAGCAGGTCGATATAATTTATTAAATGATCGTGATTTTATCGCTTTCAACATGAGTTATGCATTCTAGGATTAAGGAGATCGTTATGAATAATAAAAATATGTGCTTAATCCTCGGCAGTATTCTGATAGCAACACTAGCACTACCTGTATATGCAGAAATGGCGTCAGATGAGGTTGCACGTCTAGGAGTAGACTTGACGCCGTTGGGTGGTGAAAAGGCTGGAAATTCCGATGGCACAATCCCCACATGGAATGGTGGATTGATGCAAGCGCCTCCTGGCTACACTGAAGGAGGATATTATATTGATCCGTATGCTGGAGATGTTGTTAAAGCAACGATTACTTCGAGCAATATGGCTGAGCATGTAGATAAGTTGACGGAAGGACATCAGGCCTTGCTAAAGACCTATCCTGATAGCTTCAAGATGAATATCTATCCAACACATCGTTCAGCCGCAGCCCCACAACATGTTTATGATGCGACCAAACAGATTGCGGCAGCCGCAAAACTCACGGCGGATGGTAATGGTGTTGATAATGCAATCATAGGCATCCCATTTCCAGCCCCGTCAAATGGGTTGGAAGCTATCTGGAATCATATTCTCAGATATCGTGCTAATTTTGCTGAACGCGAGATAGCTCAGGCGGCACCTACTCGTAGTGGTAGTTATACTTTAGTAGAGTTTTCAGATCAGTTTAACCTTCAATATAATTTTCCAGGGATGACTACTGAGAAGCTGAACAATATTATTTTATATTTCAAGCAAGAGGTTAAGGCGCCAGCCCGTTTGGCAGGCGGCATTCTTCTGGTACATGAAACCCTAAATCAGAAAGCAGAGAATCGTAAGGCTTGGCTATAC
>JBLHKO010000104.1:0-3483 GCA_047620145.1 Gammaproteobacteria bacterium
ATAAATGTACAAATTGTCCCCTATCAGAAACTGACAATGAATATTGCCCTGTTGCCTTTAATTTAAATCATCTTACTGAAAAATTTAACACAGTAGTCTCGCATGAGAGTGTTTTTGTTTCAGTCACTACAGAAGACAGGACGTACAAAAAAAGAACAACCATTGAGTTCCCTGATGGGGATAATTATGGCGACCAGCGGCTGTCCCGTACTGGATCATCTGCGACCTATGGCACGCTTTCATATGCCTTTTTCATCACCCCTGGAAACATCTGTTAGATCGCTAAGTATGTATATTTTGGCGCAATATTTATTCAATAATGATATCGAATCCAATTCTATAAACATCAATCTGAGTGATTTTGAAAAAATCTACACAGAAGTTAATAGCGTTAATAATGATTTCTCAATGAGATTACGTGCAGCAGGGGGAAAAGATGCCAACCTTAGCGCATTAACCAATCTTGATTGTAACGCTACATTAGTGTCATTCACGATTGAAGATACATTGAACGAACTGAAGCAATATTACTCAGCTTATAAGAGGTAATCTTTTTTATGGTTCGTTTACAGCGAATGATTAATCAATAAGCTGTATAGTCCGTACGCATTATGAATACGCGGTGACCCCATGAAGCTACTAATACGCAATCTCGCTCGTACTACAACAGAATCAGTGTTACGGACTATGTTCGAAGTACACGGTACAGTGCAGTCCTGTGCTCTGGTAATGGATAGAGAGACTAAAAGTTCCAAAGGGTTTGCTTTTATAGAGATGCCGAAGCAGGGAGATGCCAAAGCAGCGATGAAGAATCTCAACGGCAAGGAAGTGGATGGTAACAAGATACGTGTTAAAAAAGCCGAGTCAAAAAGCGATGACACGGACGATTCTGATCCTGATGAGAAATTAGATGGATCAGTAAAGTATCGACAGGCCAAATAAACCTATTGTCCAAAGGCATTTATTCTTGCTCATTCTGAGACCTTCCCCCGTAGTGTCTTTGTTCTGCCTCGCTGAACTTTGCTGTCAAGTCGCCTTTCCTTAGAGCCTTTGGTCGGCTTGGTTGGCTTCCTTACTTTCCGAACAGTCGCCACACTTTTAATTATCTCCTGTAAGCGTTCAAGGGCATCATCTCGATTTTTTTCTTGAGTACGAAATTTTTGAGCTTTGATAATAATCACGCCCTCTTTACTGATACGTCGGTCTTGCAGTTTTAACAGGCGTTGCTTATAAATTTCGGCTAGGGAGGATGCCTTGATATTAAAGCGCAAATGGATTGCCGAGGATACTTTATTTACATTTTGCCCACCGGCCCCCTGTGCGCGGATAGCTGAAAGCTCAATCTCGTCATCAGGGATGGAGATGTTGATCATATAACCAAAAGGTCTGTGCGGTTGAGAAAATATCGCCTTAGTAATTGAGATGTCTAAGATTTTAGACGGGTTGCTTCACAGTTCGCAAGTAAGGTTTAATCTTTTTAAATCCATCAGGATATTTTTTCTCTGCCTCTTCATCAGAGACACCAGGGACAATAATCACATCTTCGCCGCTTTTCCAATTTACCGGCGTGGCAACTTGATGTTTTGCCGTGAGCTGCATGGAATCGAGTACGCGCAGGATTTCATCAAAATTACGACCCGTAGTCATCGGGTAAGTCATCATTAAATTAATTTTTTTATCAGGATTAATAATAAATACGGTACGCACAGTTGCATTCGTTGCTGCTGTACGACCTTCAGAAGTTCCTGATTCATCAGTCGGGAACATGTTGTAGGCTTTAGCCACAGCCAGATCTTTATCTCCAATCATAGGGAAATTGACAGCATGCCCCTGAGTCTCTTCGATATCTTTTGCCCATGCATCATGGTCATCAACCGGATCAATGCTCAAGCCGATAACTTTACAGTTTCGTTTCGCGAATTCAGCCTCCAGACCTGCAACATAACCTAATTCGGTAGTACATACCGGGGTGAAATCTTTAGGGTGTGAAAACAGGACTCCCCAACTATCACCAAGCCATTCGTGGAAATTAATCACGCCTTGTGTTGTCTCAGCAGTGAAGTCTGGTGCTAGATCATTAATTCTTAGTGACATATCGTTCTCTCTAATTTAGATTTAGTTAGCTTATCATGGATCAGGATAGATTAATTATAGGCTGCCCACATCAATATCTCTATACAGACTCATTAAGAATTCGAACAAAAGGTTGAGGCGAGAAGGTACATAGGATGAAAGTCTGTATTGATTACATTACAATAGCGCCCAATTTCATAACAATAAAATACCGAATAAATCACCATGGAAATAAATCAGCTTCTTAGTCACATCAAAGATATGCAAGGGCGCACCGATTCCTTGAGGGGGTATCTTTGATTACGAAAACAAATCTGAGCGTCTTGTCGAAGTCCAACGCGAATTAGAAGTTCCAACTGTTTGGGAAAATCCCGAACGCGCTCAGGCATTAGGTAAAGAGCGTGCGTCATTAGAGCTGGTGGTTAAAACCATTGACGAAATGGACAGTGGTTTAAGAGATACCAATGAAATGTTGCTCATGGCTCAAGAAGAAGATGATGAGAGTCTGCTTGAGTCTATCAACGAAGATATTGAAGGCTTTGAGAAGCGTCTGGCTGAGCTTGAATTTCGGCGTATGTTTTCCGGTGAAATGGATGAGAATAACGCTTTTCTGGATATTCAATCGGGATCGGGCGGCACAGAAGCGCAAGATTGGGCTGAAATGTTATTACGCATGTATTTGCGTTGGGGCGAACAACGGGGATTCAAAACTGAGCTGATAGAAGCTTCACCCGGTGATGTGGCAGGGATTAAAAGCGCGACCATCAAATACGAAGGGGAGTATGCATTCGGTTGGTTGCGTACGGAGACCGGAGTGCATCGCTTGGTCAGGAAATCTCCTTTTGATTCCGGTAATCGCCGACATACTTCATTTGCCTCTGTTTTTGTCTCACCTGAGATTGATGACAATATTGATATTGAAATCAATCCTGCGGATCTTCGAGTGGATACCTATCGTGCCAGCGGAGCAGGTGGGCAGCATGTCAATAAAACCGATTCTGCGGTGCGTTTGACCCATATACCTACTGGTGCAGTGGTGCAGTGTCAGAACGATCGGTCGCAACATAAGAACCGAGATCAAGCCATGAAGTTATTGCGTGCGAAACTTTATGAGTTGGAAATGCAAAAAAGGAACTCTGATAAACAGGCTCTGGAAGATACAAAGTCTGATATAGGCTGGGGTAGCCAGATCCGATCCTATGTATTGGATCAATCCCGGATCAAGGATTTACGCACAGGTGTTGAAACAGGAAATACGCAAGCGGTCTTGGATGGCGATCTGGATAAATTTATTGAAGCTAGTCTTAAGAGCGGCCTTTAGTAGGTAGCAGTTGGTAGGTAGTAGGTGGTGGATATGGAAGAGCGATTAATAAAAGGAGAATCAGGATGGCTATTACGAGTTTTGAACAA
>JBLHKO010000105.1:0-3432 GCA_047620145.1 Gammaproteobacteria bacterium
TTGATTATCAAACGCCTGCAACCAAAGCATGAAAATTTTCGAAACCGCAATGGAGTCTCCCAGGCCAAATAATTGTGATTCTATTTGAGAAGGCGGTTCAGGGAGCGCCTTGATATTTGCCGTTGCCAGTGACCGCGAGCTTGACCAATTGAGTTGGCAAATAAATGCGATTATCAATATGGATATAATATGTACAGGAACGTCTTTTACTGGACGCTCATCTCTTCGGTTAATTAAATCATTGAAAACCATTTTAATAATCAGGTAACACTAGAAATTTTTTCTATGTAAATCAAAACATGCTGCAGAAAACAACAAAGAAATATAGATCACAGTCTGTCCTACGATAAATATATATTCACTGCTACCACCGCCACCATAGACCAACCATTCCGTTTTACTAAATTGATCGAGTGCCGGAAGTACAAACGCAATGGCATCGATAATCTTGTTAATTACTAAATGAGAGAGGTTTGATGTCTCTAGTATTGGGCTGCCACCGATTAACTGGATTGTGCTGATTGTCCTCGATAATAAATAAAAGGCCATGACCACAAAAAATGCACTGGTTATATTTTTGAATGTAACCAGACACAATAAGCACAATGTTATAAGAATCCATAATTCACAGATTAATGACAAACACCATAATAATAGCTGTGAAGGGTTACTGATTAATATCAAAGGCACGCTAACGATAATGGCGATAAGCACCGCAAGAACACAAAAACCAGCCATCTTCCCAGCAAGATAGGTATATCTGTCAACGGGCAATGAAATAACTAACTCGAAGCCTTTGTCATTAAATTCTCTTATCGTGCTAGTAATCACAAAGATACAGAGAATAAATACAGCAAAAAGTCTGAGAATCATCCCAGTCATCGCACTTTGAATCTGAGTCGTTTCTGTAACTGCTAACTCACCAAGAAAAAGCGTTAGACCAAACAAACTCACCACACCAAGTATTACCAAAGTAAAAAGGCGATTCTTTACGCTCTCCAATAATGTAAATCTGGCAATAGTTAAAATAGGCTGTATCGTCATCAATAATGTCCCATGCCCGCTATCATTACGGGAAAGTTATTCTGTTTGCCGTCAATAGACGATTATACTATAACGTAATTATAACGAATGACACTCCACGATTAAGACGCGATGCTTACATTATGATAACGATACCCAAACTGCTGAAAGTGAGAAAGGAACAAATAATCCTCGTGATTATGCTTGAAACACTCCATTTCTCAACATGGCATGTGTTAGGGAGTTATTTTTCACAATCATTATTGCTCGTCCACTTTGGCATGTTCCTCATTTGGCAACCTATATTAAAAGCGAACGAAGAATTATCTTTGGGCAAAAGTTTAATGTTTATCGGTTTGACGTTCGTCCTGGTTTATTGGGTTAACTGGATATTAATAACTGCATGGTTGGTATTACTTATCGGATTTGTGGGTGGACGTGTTACGACGGCTCATGATGAACGTAATGTTTATATGCTGGCAATGACATTCTTGATTTTTGAATTGCTTGTTTCTTTTGTCCCACAAATGGCCGGGTTTAAACTAAACAATACTATTATTAGTATTTTTCAGATTGGATTACCTGTCTTGCCACTATTATTGTTGATAATGCCAATCACTCAAACCAAAAGAACCAATGAATCTGTAGACATACTTCTTGCTACGACCATTTCTTTTATGGCAATCGTTATTGCACTTGGCAGTGTAGAATTAACGCATCATAACAACATTGATTACATCATCTCCTTGATTACGACATTAATGCTTGTCAGTTTTCTTTTGATTGGTATCAGCTGGTTATTGTCTCCTCATGCTGGTTTTAGTGGACCCTTACAACTCTGGACAAAATCCTTGCTGAACATTGGCACACCCTTTGAAGAATGGCTTGCCAAGCTATCAAAACAAAAAATAGAACAAAAATCTGCACGAGATTTTCTGGATACTGCGATGACAGAATTAGTCTCGCTGCCATGGGTGGCAGGTGCATGGTGGTCCGAAGGCTCGTCACATGGAGCCTATGGCGCGATAACCAAACATGAAATTCATCTGATGATCAGCGATGAACCAATTACTTTATTCACCCATGTTCCGACAACCGGTGTGATGTCTCTGCATTGCAGTTTACTGGTTCAGTTAATTGATACATTCTATATCGCCAAGAAACAAGAACAGGAATTGGAACAGAAAGCACACTTGCATGCGATATATGAAACAGGCGGAAGAGTCACTCATGATATAAAGAATCTACTTCAGTCATTACAGACCATAACAACACTGCTTGATACAACTTCAGATGATACTAGAGAGAAGTCCCTCATCCTGCTGAAGAAACAGCTACCTCACATAAGCCAACGACTTCAACTTGCACTGAATAAATTACAGGCGCCTGAACAGGAAACTACCAATAAAATCCTGACTACTGATTGGTGGGAAGGGTTATCAGCTCGCCGACAAGAGTCGAACATAAGATTTAATAATAATATAAAACAAGATGTTTTAATCCCCGAAGAATTATTCAACAGTGTCGTTGAAAACCTTCTGGAAAATGCCCTCCGGAAAAGGCAGGTTGATCCCGAAATCATCATTACCGTAACCTTGATTACAGACACAAAATCAATTGTGCTTTGTGTCTCTGACACGGGTCATGCCGTTGCCAAAGAGATCGAAGATACAATATTAAAAGAGCACGTCGCGTCAGACAACGGGCATGGCATAGGACTATATCAGGCAGCCCGACAGGCCGAATCTTTTAACTATATTTTGAAGCTTAAGGAAAATTGGGACGGCAACGTCATCTTTGAACTCTCTTCTAAAATCGAAGAGAAAACTTAAGGCAAAATACCACCATTAACAGACATTGTTCTCAACACATGTGGCGATATCCAAAGCAACATATCATCGAACTCTGTCCCCGCTGCCGAGCTATATACCTTGTCTACATAAGTCCCATTGGCATCAGTATTTTCAAGTTCGTCTGCTGAGGGTGCATTATCTGAAGAGTTCTTCCCGTGCGACACAATAATTGCAGGAATCTCCGTCGCTACCGTTGCGCCGCCAGCACTATCCAGCACGGCAATATCCCCAATTGAACAAAGAGAAAATGATACATTTAACGTTACGGACAAACCTATACAATCTGTCTGCAAGGGGGTGCCATCAATCGTATCTGCGTATTCACTATCAACTTGATACGTGAATATATTATTCCATTCGTCTGTGCCGTTTACACCTAGAGTAACCCAAGGTAAATTGCCTACTACATCAGTCCCATCTAGAACATCACATACTCCAGCTGTCCTGTCTTCCTGTCCGTCATTTGCCGTCGCAGCTGCACAGCCAGCGTCATTGTCAATACAATCCGGACAGGGAAGGTAATTATTCTTTAATACATACCCATAGATAACTGTTT
>JBLHKO010000106.1:0-3428 GCA_047620145.1 Gammaproteobacteria bacterium
ATGAGCATTAAAGGCCCATTTAGTTCGTAGTTATCCGTGAGGCTGATGGACATACTTAAAGCACGCATATTTGGCATGCCGTCCTCCACATGCCAGGTTTCAAAATCGGAATGCCAATAAAATTCCTTGCCACGAAAGCCCGGTTTAAAGTTCAACCGGGATTGATGGATATAGACCTGGTCATTGAGAATGTATTCTGCCAGCCTGACAAGCCGTTGATCGGAGACCAGACGTCTAAAGACAGGGTTGACTGAATGTACCCTGAAGATTGAGCGCACATCACCGCTACCTGGTTCTGTAATGACTTCATTCTGTTGTTTTAAGCGCTCATCTTTCAGCATGTGTTGTGCCGCTTTCTGGAAAGAATCTATCTCATCCGCGGAGAAGAGCGTGTCCAGCATCAGGTATCCTTGCTCGCGGTATTGTTCGATGAGTTCGTAGGCGATGGGGGATTCTTCTTTACTGGGGCTATAGACAACCTCGTCTTGGCGCTCACTCAAGGATGCCTGCTGACCAGTACGCGAAGGATAGCGATCAATTGCACGTTTCATAGTTGGATGTTCCAGGGTCAATAGAAAAAATCAGACCGCGACAGCCTCTGCTGCCAGAGGATAAGCACCAGAAGCATCATGGGTCTCTTTACCATTCAGTGGTGGATTAAATACGCAGGCCATTTTCATCTCACTTTTAGCCCGAAGCACGTGTTCATCGTGCTTGTCGAGGATATAGATCGTCCCGGGTGAGACAGGGTGTTTTTTTCCATCTGTTAATGTTTCCACTTCACCATTACCGGAAATACAATATACGGATTCGAGATGGTTCTTATAATGCATTTCAAAGTCCGCCCCGGCATAGATTGTCGTGATGTGAAATGAAAAACCCATCTTGTCATCTTTTAACAGGAGTCTGACGCTTTCCCAATTTCCATCCGGTGATACCACCCGGCGCTCTGTTTGCTCTGCTGTTTGTATGGTTCTAACAATCATTTGTCAACTCTTGAGATATAATAGTTATCTAATAAATATAAGGCGCTTGAAGACAAGCTGAGTCATAAAGTCTTTATGATTCGCTTCTTGAAAGTAACTAGCTGACAAGTCTGGGCCGATCGAAATACATGATTTCTTCAGGCATATTCTCTTCCACGGCACAGACTTCGTGAACTGACTCTTGAAGAATATCAATGCCTTTTGTCAGATTTTCCATGGTGATGGTCAGAGGACACAAAAGCTTAATGACCTCGTCATCAGCACCGCTTGTTTCTATGATGAGCCCTTTTTTAAAAGCCTTGCGGGTTATCTTCTCCGCTAATTCACCGTTCACACAATTGATCCCTCGAAACATGCCACGGCCTCGGGTGGTGAAATTACCCTCACCGTATTTATTGGCAATGCTATTCAAACGCGTTGCGACATAGTCTCCTTTGCGTTTTACTGCCATGGAGAAGGCTTTGTCGGACCAGTAATGATCGATTGCCGCCTTAGCGGTTACGAATGCAAAGTTGTTACCCCGAAATGTACCGTTGTGTTCACCCGGTTTCCACTGATCCAATTCCGGACGAAATAGAACAACCGCAAAGGGCAAACCATAACCGCCCAGTGATTTTGATAACGTTACTATATCCGGCTTAATCCCGGCTTCTTCAAAACTAAAATAAGTACCCGTTCGACCACAGCCCGCCTGGATATCATCAATGATTAATAGGACATCATGCCGTTTACATACTTCAGCCAGGTGCTGTAACCACTCAATGCTGGCAGCATTGATACCACCTTCACCTTGAACTGTTTCTACAATCGCAGCAGCCGGTTTATCCACACCGCTGCTGGAGTCTGAAAGGACTTTGTCTAGATAGACTGTTGTGTCAATGTCATCACCGAGATAACCATCATATGGCAAAGTACTCGCGCCATTCAGGCTTACTCCTGCTGCATTCCGGTGATGTGAATTTCCCGTCGTGGCGAGTGCACCCAAACTCACACCATGAAAACCATTGGTGAATGTCACAATGTTTTCACGGCCAGTTACGTTACGCGCAAGCTTTAATGCTGCTTCCACGGCATTCGTCCCGGTTGGCCCGGTAAACTGCATCACATAATTCAGTCCACGTGGTTTGAGTATTTTTTCACTGAATGCCTCCATAAACTCGCCTTTAGCCTTCGTGTGCAAATCGAGTCCATGTGTAATCCCATCATCATAAATATACTCTAGTAACTTTTCCTTAAACACAGGATTGTTGTGACCGTAATTCAGTGTTCCGGCACCGGCTAGAAAATCCAGATATTCATTGTCATATTCATCATAGAGAAACTCATGCTGTGCTTTATGAAAAACACGTGGAAACGCTCGAGCATATGACTGAACTTCAGATTCAATTTCATTAAATATTTTCATTAAAAACCTCTGTGTATAATTGTTCAATATAAGGTGGGACGGGGCTTGTCTGTTTCCCGCCGGAATTGAACGGACCGATACTCAATAGATACTCATCATCATGCTCATCGGCAAAATGTGTTGTTCGCGAAAATTGTTGAGATTCCGAATAGCGACTGTTTAATTCATTAGCAAACTTGATAAACATTCCCCAGGACGCTTCGTTACTTTTTGTAATGGTTGTCTCCATATAACGAACATTCTTACAAATCGCGTGTTGTAGTATTTTCAATAACATCTTCCTTGCGTAGCCTTTCTTTCTGGCTGACTTGTCGATAGCGATTTGCCAAACAAATAATGTATCGGGTTTATCTGGCAGCAGATAGCCAGAAATAAAACCAACGACCACGCCATCTAATTCAAGAAGACAGCTAGTTTTGGCAAAGTGCATACACTGCAACAGATTGCAATAAGTGGAATTGTTATCAAGTGGTGGACAAGCTGAAACCAAACGGTTTACGGCAACTCCGTCCGTAATACTTGGCTCTCTCAATACCTCATGGCTGAGAGTTTCAGTGCTATGCTTCGTTTTATTTATATTCATATCTATGTATACAGGAAATAAAGCAATATATAAAAATAATCATATATATCAGCTATATGGGAATTTAAATATATTTATTGGACGTAATTAAAGATGGATTTATGCATGTTTTTACATACAACTGTATGCATTTAAACAGATGCTAGTCAGTTTGTAAAGGGCAGACTAAGCTCGGCTTTAAGGCCAAATAGAGATATGCTTCTAATCATTAGACCGTAATTTTTTCTTCCTGGAATTTTTGACACCCGAATAGGGTTTTTAAGTAGAACACTATGGATTCAATTAAAGACGTATTAATCGCCTTACGCAGAGTTATCCGTGCGACGGATCTACACTCTAGACAACTGATAAAAACCACCGGGATCACAACACCTCAACTACTGCTACTCCAATCGGTAGAAAATATACATGAAGTAACTGTGAGCGAATTAGCAAAAGACATCAGTCTCAGTCA
>JBLHKO010000107.1:0-3401 GCA_047620145.1 Gammaproteobacteria bacterium
ATTGCTTATCGTCAAGATTTTTATTTTCATAAATCTCATCCAGTTGCACGAGCATGTTATTCGCAAGTTTTGGTGTTTTGCTAAGCAATATATCCACCTGCTTAGACAGCGTTTCAAGCTTTAATTCACCCTTTGCTAATGCTTCGAGTGCAGTTTTAAAATCAGCCAATCTATTACTCCCTCACAATGTGAGCGCTATTAAAAATCTAGTCTATATCAATGACGATTGCTGTAACATTATCACCGGCACCACGGTCTAATGTTATGTCGATCATTTCTTTACAAATTTCTTCGGCAGAACCGTTGCCCAATATGTCCTGAAATTCATGATCTTCAGTATGTTTAGTCAGGCCATCACTACAAAGTAAGTAACGATCGCCTTTTTTCATTTCTTGTATATCCATATCCAGAAAAAAATTCGGTGTTGCGCCTACTGCACGAGTGATCATATTGCCGTGTGGGTGAACCGCAGCTTCTTCTCTGCTGATAAGACCCTGTTCTACATATTGTTCAACTTGAGAATGGTCAGTGGTCATTTGTCGTAATTCAGAATCACGTAAACGATATAAACGGCTATCTCCAGCCCAAAGATAAATACAATATTTATCGTAGGTCAACATCATGACTACGGTGCTTCCAATTGTAGTACGTTTAGCGCTTTCGCTTGCTTTATCGATTAATTTTTGATTAACAGTAATTAATGTATCTTCTATGTCATCGATATATCTTTCGAGGGAAAGCCCTTCATGGACTTTCTTCAAGGAATTTACAATCATTTGGCTGGCGATATCACCGGCGGCGTGTCCGCCCATGCCATCAGCAACCACCCACATTCCTGTTTCAGGCCTTTCCAGCACCGAGTCTTCATTATGCTTACGTACTTTGCCGACATTGGTAATTCCATGGGAATGCCATGAAAGCGGTTTTGTAGTATTTTCTTCGGTTGAATTAGACATTACATGTGCATATTGTTTATTACGATTTAAGGATAAACGAAACGACCTCAGTGGGACCATCTGCAAATGACTTGCCTAGGCTAAGAGCACCATTAGTTGAAATATGCATTTCTTCACGTCGCAAAAATGCATCGTCAATTTGGTCCAATTTTACATGTGTCCCATTGGTACTTTGATCAATAATAAAAAATTTATCACGACGCATCTCAATTCGGACATGTTGTCTTGATGCCAGTTTTTCATTGATGGGCAGATCACAAGCTTGGCTACGGCCCATGACCAATCCTTGTTTGTTTTGGTCGAGGATGACGGTCTTGCCTGCATAACTAACCTCAAGTGTAACTTGTTTGATTTTTGGAGGGTCTTGCATCATGCCAGTTGCCATACGGGTGACATCTTCTTCCTGCCAGATGATCTCAAAGATCTCTATGTCTTCTTTTTTACCTTTAATCGGTGCGCGGTCAACAAACCGTGTGCCGGCGCGCAAAATGGCTGCTAATAGGTCGACGGTAGATTTCGTCGTGATGATTTGCCCGCCCTTTGCCTGAGCAGCCATTCTCGCAGCAACATTGACGGCATCTCCAAAGACATCGCCGCCTTCGAGAAGTGCTGGGCCATAATGCATACCCACCCTGATCTTGATTTCAGGAGCATCAGGCTCTTTCATTTCATTGGCATCTTCGAGAGTTTCTTGCATTTCAATAGCCGCATTTGCTGAATCATCTGCGGTTGGGAAGGTACACATGACTTCGTCACCAATGGTTTTTATGACGGTGCCGCTGTGAACATGGATGACCTTAGCCAGTAAATCCAGCGTGTCTGATACGGTGACACGAGCAGTTGCATCACCGAGTACTTCAAATAAGCGGGTGCTACCACTTATATCAGCAAACATAATGGCAATATTTGTTGTTTTCGGTGACATATTATTCTTTTATTGATTATCCTTAAAAAACAGTTAGATAGTAATATAAATTTTGTCGTTAATCTCTTGAATTTTCATGTCTGCAACAGACTTTTTGTAAAATCGTCATGTTTTCGATATCAAAAAAACAATAAACAGACAAAAGATAATAGCCATATAGTGACATATAGTCATTATCTTAACGCATAATATTAATAAGGAAAATGAAGTATCAATGTGGAATATAAATCACAATAATAAATGATATGATAGAAGATGATTTCTCGTAAATTTAACGTACTGAAAACACTAATCATGAAACTAGCAAATTTAAAGACGCTCATTGGCATAGTGGGAGTGTGTCTGATCTTCATTATCGCGCAAACAGGACAGGTCTCGGCCATCTCTGTGAAAGAATTATTGGGGCTGAAAAAAGCGACACCCGAGTTAACGCAAGATAAGACGAATCCACCCGCTCAGGCGGATTCTGCATCAGCTAATGCCGAGTGGGCAAAGTCGTCAGAACAAGAGGTCGCTTCAAACCCACAAATAGATCTGGATTATGTCTCATTATTAATCGCCAATATGAATCAGCAGGAGCGTGAAAAGGTTTTGGCTGATCAAGCATTGTTCAAGCAAGTCATTGAAAGTGAAGCAAATAATCGTGCTACTGTCTCTGCTGCGATAGCGAATAATCTTGTCGAAGATCGAAATGTTGAATTCATGATGCGCCGTGGTGCAGAAAACATTATGCGTGAAGCTTATCTCAATCGTTTAATTTCGAGTAAATTACCCAAAGACTTCCCAAGTGATGAGCAGGTATCTGAATATTTTACGTCTAATAAAGAGCAGTTTGTTGTTCCTGAGCGTGTCCATGTGTGGCAGATATTTTTCAAAAAAATCGACGCCAGTGACAAAAAAGAGACGGCTGTACTGAAGAAAAAAGCAGAAGGTATCATTTCCGAACTTAACAAAGGTAAAAAGGACTATTCCAATATTGCACTTGCTCAATCGGAGCATGAACAAAGCAAAGCCTTGGGCGGTTATATGGGATTACTGAAAACCAGCGATTTGATCCCTGAGATCAAAGACCCAATTTTGAATTTAAAGGAAGGCGAGATCAGTAAGGCCATAGAATCCCAATCAGGCATACATATCCTGAAAAGAGGAAAAATACTTAAACCTGAAACACTCGAATTGTCACAAGTTGAGCAGCAAATACGGCAATTATTAATTAAACAAGCCAATACACAGTTGAGAAACGCGATTTTTAATCAGGCCAGAAAGGAATATCCGCAAGCGATCTCTGATAATAAACTTGAAGAATGGCGTTTGAGATTAAAAACTAAAATAACGCAATAGCATCCACATTAGAGTCTTCGTAATTCGCTCATACTTTCACGATAAAGTTGTTTTTTGACAGCGTTTTTATGATTATCAAAATTTAATAACAATCAATGCTTTAGATGCGTTAACTCTATTAAATTATTGATAATATTTTTTTGCTCCTTATACTCTCTGTGTTATAGTCTTTCGTTGGG
>JBLHKO010000108.1:0-3311 GCA_047620145.1 Gammaproteobacteria bacterium
GAAAATTACAACAATAGTTAATTTCTGAAATATCGTCTAACAAGGTTAAAATAACATGAGTACTACCATTCCTTCCTTTTTATACAGTGCCAATGCTGATTTTATTGAAGATTTATACGAATCGTTTATATCTGATCCAACATCTGTACCAGATGAATGGCAAAAATTATTTGAATCATTGCAAGATGAAGGGTCAATTTCTACACCTGAGCGGTCTCACTCTAGCGTTAGGAAAGCATTTTTAAACGCGGCCAAGACTTCATCCGCTCAAAATAGTGTTAATTCAGAATCTTCTACAGATAATCAAAAACAGGTATCTGTATTGCAATTGATTAACGCGCATAGATTTCGCGGACATCAACAGGCAAACCTTGACCCGCTTAACTTATACCAAAGGCCGCCAGTCCCTGAGCTGGACCCTGAATTCCATAACCTTACTAAATCAGACTTGAATACCATTTTCAATACTGGATCATTATTTGCTGAAAATGAAATCCCGTTAAGTGAAATCCTGAATATTATCCGATCTACTTATTGCGGAAATATTGGCGCCGAGTATATGCATATCAATGAAACCGAACAAAAACGCTGGATACAACAACGTCTTGAAGAAACGAAGTCTACCCCGAAATTCAATAGTACTAAAAAAAGACGCATACTAAATAGGGTAATTGCAGCAAATTCATTAGAGGAATATTTACATACAAGATATGCCGGGCAAAAACGATTTTCTCTTGAAGGCGGTGAAAGCCTCATTCCATTGCTTGATGAAATCGTCCAGAACGGTGGACAGGCTTCCGTAGAAGAAGTAGTGATAGGCATGGCACACCGGGGCAGATTGAATGTCTTGGTAAATATTATCGGTAAAATGCCAGAAGAGTTATTCGGAGAATTTGAAGGTAAACTTACCTCAGATATTAACCTGGATGATATTCAATCTGGCGATGTAAAATATCATTTAGGTTATTCATCAGATATACAAACATCCGGCGGACCGGTCCATCTTACCCTTGCGTTTAACCCATCCCATCTTGAAATCATTGATCCCGTTGTAGAAGGATCCGTTAGGGCACGTCAAGACCGGCGTGACGACAAAGCAAGAGATCAGGTTTTACCCATACTTCTTCATGGAGATGCTGCGTTTGCAGGCCAGGGAGTAGTAATGGAAACCTTTCAATTGTCGCAGACACCTGGCTATTCCACCGGAGGGACGATCCATATTATTGTCAATAATCAGATCGGCTTTACAACAAGTGATCCACTGGATTCACGTTCAACTTTATATTGCACAGATGTAGCAAAGTTAGTTCAGGCACCAATTTTTCATGTCAATGGCGATGATCCAGAAGCAGTTGTTTTTGTTGCTAAATTAGCCCTGGATTTTCGTATGGAATTTAAGAAAGACGTGGTGATTGATATGGTTTGCTATCGGAAACATGGTCATAGTGAAGCAGATGAACCTGCAGCGACACAACCACTAATGTACCAACAGATTCGTAGTCACCCCAATATTCGGCAAATCTATTCTAATAAACTAATCGAAGAGGGGATCGTTACACAGGAAATAATTGACGAAATATCAAGTCAATACATTGATTCTCTGGACTCTAATGAAACTGTAGCTGGTCCAAAAGCAACCAATATTAATATGACGCATTTAATTAATTTTACCCCATTCCAAGGCACTTCCTGGCGTGATTCTGTGAGTACTGCAATTACAAATGAGGAGGCAAAACGGTATTCCCGGGCAATTACGACTTTTCCGGAATCATACAAACTGCACCCAACAGTACAAAAGATAATTAATAACAGAAAACTTATGGGAAATGGAGAATTAGCAATGGACTGGGGTTTTGCGGAATGTATGGCCTATGCATCACTTGTAGATAAAGGGCATGCGGTACGCCTCTCAGGTCAGGATAGCGGACGTGGCACATTTTTTCATCGACATGCTGTGATTCATAATCAGGAAGATGGTGATACCTATTTGCCTTTACAGCACATTCGTGAGGGACAGGCAAATTACCTAGTCATTAACTCGATATTATCTGAAGAGGCCGTACTTGCATTTGAATATGGATACAGTAGCTCAGAACCCAGAACTCTGGTTATCTGGGAGGCACAGTTTGGTGATTTTGCGAACGGTGCACAAGTTGTTTTTGACCAGTTTATCAGTTCGTGTGAATCAAAATGGGGACGTGTTTGCGGACTAACGGTTATGTTACCCCACGGTTATGATGGTGCTGGACCTGAACACTCTTCTGCTAGACTGGAAAGATTTCTTCAACTATGTGCGAGAGAAAATATTCAGGTTTGTGTCCCCAGTACTCCTGCGCAAATGTTTCATATGCTGCGTAGACAGGTAATCCGACCATACCGCAAACCGTTAATAATAATGAGTCCAAAAAGTTTATTAAGGCACAAGTTATCAGCATCTCCAATAGATGCGCTAGTGAATAGCGAATTCCAGTTAGTTATAGATGAAATTGATGAACTCGATAGTAATGCGGTTACTCGTTTATTAATATGCTCAGGCAAAGTTTATTTTGATCTATTAGAGCAAAGACGGGAAAATAAAATACCAAATATTGCTATAGCTCGTTTAGAACAATTATTCCCCTTTCCTTCCACTGAAATTAAAGAAATGATAAATAATTATACAAATCTGGAAGAGATAGTCTGGGTACAGGAAGAACCTAAGAATCAAGGCAGCTGGTATTATATGCAATCCCGTGGAACCATGATTGGCTGCCTGGGTGAACAACATACCTTTGGCTATGCAGGAAGATTTTATGCCGCATCACCTGCTACTGGATCAATGAAACTACATCTAGCCCAACAAAAGAAGTTAATTGAAGATGCATTACAACTTGATAAGCTGGAAGTTACTACACATAAACGTGCACTAAATTAAAAACACTAGAATACTGAGGAGAAGGATTGAATGGCAGACGTTAAAGTTCCGGTACTGGCTGAATCAGTATCTGAAGCCACTTTGATGACGTGGCATAAAAAACAAGGTGATGTGGTTAAACGAGGAGACAACTTAATCGACATTGAAACTGACAAAGTTACACTAGAGGTGGCTGCACTTAGTGATGGCATTCTATCCGAGATTCTAAAGGGCGATGGTGAACTCGTGCAGAGTGATGAGGTAATAGCTCGAATAAGTAATACTGAAAAGTCAGAGGTACCTGTTGAGAAGAAAAAATCTGATATTCCTGAACAACAATCACTACCTGTAGAAGACACCTCGGAAAACTACCCTAAAACCAGTCCAGCAGTCAGAAACCTTTTGTCTGAGAATAACC
>JBLHKO010000109.1:0-3240 GCA_047620145.1 Gammaproteobacteria bacterium
TAAAGTCGTCGCTATTATTCGTGCTACAAGCACATTGTCACAGGCAAATGATAAGCAGCCAAATTTGGATTTAATTAGGGCAAACATATCTGACATGTCAGAGGATGATTTGGCTTCCTACCTAGAAAATTGTGATGCTGTGCTTTCTTGCTTAGGACATAATTTAACTTTCAAAGGTATGTTTGGTAAACCGAGATTATTAGTGACCGATTCGATTGAAAAAATATCACGCACTCTTGAATCTATTAACGCAGATAAGCAAGTTAAGATTATTCTCATGAACACAACAGGCAACAGCAATCGTGATATTCCTGAGCAGGCACCACTTTCCCAACGATGTGTTATATCACTATTGCGTCTATTGTTGCCGCCACATGTCGATAATGAAAAGGCGGCTGATTTTCTTCGTCTTCATGTCGGTCAAACACACGAATGTATTGAATGGGTGGCCGTCCGTCCGGATGGTCTTACAGATGAAGACAATGTTACCGAATATGATATTCATCCCTCACCGATTAGAAACCCTATTTTTGATGCTGGGCAAACGAGTCGGATTAACGTCGCAAATTTCATGTCAAATCTAGTCATCAATTCAGATCTATGGGATACATGGAAAGGAAAAATGCCAGTAATCTACAACCAAGCATGATGTAAAAGGGAACAGGTTTAATACTGGAGAGTTAGCTATGGAACACGATTTGGAATCAAATAAACGAAACGCGATTGAATTTTATCGAACGGCCTATTTGGGACAGCCATCCAAAGCAGTTGATCTTTTTGTCGGTGCTGAATACATACAGCACAATCCATTGGTTGCCGATGGCAAGCAGGCGTTTATCGACTACTTTGATGAGATGGCAAAAAATTACCCCGTTAAAAGTATCGAGTTTATACGCACGGTTGCGGAGGGTGATCTGGTTGCGCTCCATACTCACCAAACTTGGTCTGGTGACGAACAGTATGTGACGATGGATTTTTTTTCGTTTTGATGAAGCCGGAAAAATCGTTGAGGATTGGGATTCTATACAGGAAGTTCCCGTTGAATCAAAAAATGGTAATCCGATGTATTAAGCAGAATTAAGACGTCAGGGCCGAATGGCACTTAACTTAACGAAAAAAGCAATTAGCCACAGAGGACACAGAGAAAAGTAAAATATAGAATATTGCTATCAGAAACAATGCCAATACCTTTAGTCAGCAGGAAAGACACATTAACGTTATTGCAGAAAAATTATTTTTTTCTCTGTGTCCTCTGTGTCCTCTGTGGCTAATGTTGTATTTTTTAACGATTTTTATCTTAAGTAAGTGCCATTCGCGTCAGGGCCTTTTTATTTGTTTGCAATCAGGCTTATTTAATAAAAATCATACTGAGGATATCCATATGGAGAATTGTTAATTCCCACCTTGCTCACAGTATTAGAGAACAAGGCATGATTAAACCGCCTAATTCGGATGGTTATATCCAACTTGCTGCAGAAGTAGAACTACCTCGACCTTTCTTATCTAATAGCGCTTCTAAAAAAGCACTGCTCTCTGAACTTAAAGTTCTTTGTGGTGAATTAAGATCTTCATCGCCTTCGACCCAGAGAGCAGATGTGTTTGATGCGTTTATTATTCCTCCCGGCGCAAACCCAGGTTTGGAGCTGATAGAGAAAAAAGGCTATGACGTCCATCTAGCTAAATTCGATATTGTTATCCTGGTTGAATGTAACTCCGTTGATGATGCCTTAATGGTAAGGGATTCATTTGAGTTCAAAAAAATTAAAGATTTGTTGAATGATAAAGCGACATATATACATTCAATGGTAGCAAAAAACCCTAATCGTATAGATGAGGTCAGTAAGGACTCAAATGGTATTTTTCTATTTAACTATTTTTATGCAGAAGATACGCAGACCCTGTTGGATGTATGGGAATACACGGCAGGCTGGTGGACTGCAAAGGCTAATTTGACAAACTCAACACCAATACAACCTGTTGAAGATGGATCTCAGTACAATCTTATCAACCATTGTCGATGGGATAAGCTTATCGATGTTTTACCCTCACTTATATTCAAGCCAAGTTTAAATGATTTTGTGCTAAAAAATTTCACAGTAAATAATATTGTGGCAATGCCAATTCTGTACAAGCTTGCTTGATAACGGTAAGAATTAAATAGGTAGACCCGCTTAAAAGGCTAACTAGCAATCACTTAAAGGTTTTCAGTTTAAAGCCGATACGATGAGAGTCTGAGTTTTATATGGGTTAATTAAGACATGAATTATGACGTCGTATATGGTTTAGGGTTTTGCATTTATATTATTGTCACAGTGATCATGTGGCGAAACATTCAAATGCCGCTCTTTTTCAAAGCAATTTTCTGTTTATTAGCTGTACCTGTCTTTTTCTTTGGGATTGTGGGCAATCTTTGGTTATTTGAGATGATATATCCTGAGATGTTTGAAATTCATGCTAATGCTCAGGGCGGTTTTAGGGGTGGTGAAAAGGGATTGTTTGCGGTTGTCCTTGTTTTACCCCTTGCACTCGCTATGAGTTACGGTTGGTATCGACTAATGCGATCTTTTAATCCTGAACCGATATAACTAAGATAAAATAAAGTAGCGGCTCAGTTCTCACCTTTCACATTTTTTTTCTTAAAGGATTTCACTGTTTTTACTGCATTATTTACATGCAATACACTTTCCTGTCAGTTTTGGATAAAGTATGACCGTGAATGAGATTAATGAAATTGAACATCCAAGTGCGGCTGTGGCCCTTGTTGTTACTCACAAGTCGCCCTCTATATTGCTGGTACGCAGGGCGGACCATGCCGCTGATCCATGGTCGGGGCAGTGGGCTTTTCCGGGAGGGAAGGTGGATGAGTCAGATTCTGATCTATTAGCAACCTGTCAACGCGAAGTCTTGGAAGAATGTGGCTGTCAGCTGTCTACGGATCACTACGAACGCGCCTTGCCGATATCAAAAGCCGGTCGCCAGCAAAAACACTCGGTTATCGTTGCGCCGTTTTTATGGGAAATCCCTGAGCGGGTAGCACTGACTCCTGACGAGACTGAGATCGCCTCGGCATGTTGGTTGGAATTGTCCTATCTTACTGACCCGAACAATCACGACAGCGGTGTGATCGCCCCTGAATATGATGATCGAGAGTTTCCCTATATACGGCTAGGAGATACCCCGTTATGGGGTTTCACCTATATGGTGTTGATGAACTATTTGAATGAAAGAGAAAATAATTAA
>JBLHKO010000110.1:0-3088 GCA_047620145.1 Gammaproteobacteria bacterium
CGACGTTGTCTAACATGCGGGTAAAGACTTTGACTGCTTTACGAAAACCTTCCCAATCGAACCGCGCACGATCAGTAAAAGGTTCAATCACAAAGCGTGTGAGATTGATCGAGCCAAGCAAGCAAGAACCATAAGGCGGTAACGGTTGTTCGCCACAAGGATTGGTTGCGCGAATATCTTCACAGAACCAGTTGTTATTCATTTCATTGACTTTATCAATCAGGATAAATCCCGGTTCAGCAAAGTCATAGGTCGAGCCCATGATGACATCCCAAAGACGTTGCGCGCGGATAGTCTTATAGACCCTACACGCCACCAGGCCTTCGTCATTAACAACATAGTTGGTGTGGCTTGGCCATTCACGCCAGATAACTTTCTCCGGATCATTCAGATCCATTGTTGCGCTTTCTTTTTTACTGACTGGGAAAGCCAGCTTCCAATCACCATCATTTTTAACCGCCGTCATAAACTCGTCGGTAATTAACAATGAAAGATTAAATTGACGCAGGCGACCATCTTCGCGCTTGGCACGAATGAATTCCATGACGTCTGGATGACCGACATCAAACGTCGCCATCTGTGCACCACGACGACCCCCTGCTGATGAGACGGTAAAGCACATCTTGTCAAAGATATCCATGAAAGACAGTGGGCCAGAAGTATACGCACCAGCACCGGAGACATAACCGCCTTTAGGCCGTAGTGTTGAAAACTCATAACCAATCCCGCAACCGGCCTTCAAGGTCAAACCTGCTTCATGGGTTTTGCCCAGAATGTCGTCCATGGAGTCTTCGACGACACCTGAAACGGTACAATTAATAGTTGATGTTGCGGGCTTATATTTGGTGGCACCAGCATTGGAAATAATACGTCCGGCAGGGATCACACCACGGCGTAATGCCCAGACAAATTCCTTGTACCAAGCCTCACGTTTTTCCTCTGTTTCCTCAACATCAGCGAGCGCTCTGGCGACGCGTGTATAGGTGTCATCCATAGTCTTATCAACCGGAGTGCCATCCTTCTTTACGAGTCGATATTTCTTCTCCCAGATGTCTTTAGAGGCAGGTTGAAAAGGTACTTCTGCAGCAGTGGTTTGGACGATTTCAGCTGATACTGTATTCATCAAAAATTGTTCCCCTTTGAATCTCTCAAATAACCCATTTTTATACTATTTTTGTTCTGATTTTTAATTTTGCGTCGCAGCAAAATACACAAGATGTAGTGGTATACTATCTAACTGAAACACAATATATAGTGGTTTTGAAAACAAAGCAACAACTTAAATTTAAATACTTAAAACTAGTTCGGAAGTGCTTGTTTAATATAGAGAAGTTAGGTTAAGAATACCTGGTAAAAGGCTTTTTTCTCTGCTTTTGGGACCACATCTTCAGGTTCAATTTATAGCACCTCCTAAATTAAAATGACACTGATTTTCACAGCTATTTTTAGATGTGATTCGCATAAGCTTGCTAGCACTGAGTTTCAGAATATGGGCACAATTTTTGCCTGTTTCAAGTAGGTTCTCCAGAGTAATTGCCGGTATACTCTCGCGCTCAAAAGTAGAATAAAGAAAGATTCTGACACGACTGATTATCACCTCTATCTAACTGAAGAATGACCGCAAAAGACACTACTATTCTGGACAGAAATCACTCCGACACCCGCTCTCGTGCTGTGGCTATTTGGCTGTTTGTCTGTGCCCTCATGATCTTTGTTATGGTCATCATCGGAGGTGTAACACGACTCACTCATTCCGGCTTATCGATGGTTGAATGGAAACCCGTCACTGGTTTCCTGCCACCAACGACCGAGCTAGTTTGGCAAGAAACCTTTGAGAAGTATCAACAATACCCGGAATTCAAGATTAAAAATCCAGACATGGATCTGGCGGGCTTCAAATCTATCTTCTGGCTGGAGTTCATTCATCGAGTCTGGGGTCGAACTATCGGTATTGTCTTCCTGTTGCCGTTTATGTTTTTTCTGCTTAGAGGAACGCTGGATAGAAAACTGATACCAAAGTTAATCACCATGTTTATCCTTGGTGGCCTGCAAGGTCTTCTCGGATGGTTCATGGTCAAGAGTGGTTTGTATGATCGACCGGATGTCAGCCAATATCGTTTAACTGCGCATTTGACCTTTGCCTTTTTTCTGTATGGCTGGATACTCTGGACGGCGCTGGGTTTATGTTTCCCGAAAGCACATGACTTCAGACAAACATCGATACATGCTTATAAAGGCTTTCTTTCAGCGTTAACCTTATTACTGGTAATTACCATTATGTCAGGCGGTTTTGTCGCCGGGACGGATGCCGGCTTTATCTACAATACTTTTCCTTTGATGGGCGACACACTCTTGCCAAAAGATTTGTTTGCTTTTGATCCCTTAGTCAAAAATTTCTTTGAGAATGTTGTGACCATTCAATTTACACATCGTGTGTTAACGACCTTGATTTTTTTCTCAGTGCTTGGTTTCTGGTTTAAGACCTTGAAACTAGATCTGCCTAAACGAACCCGCATGGCATTACATTGTTTATTAGCGGCAGTTATCTTGCAGACATCGCTTGGCATCTCAACATTATTGCTTGCTGTACCGGTAGCACTGGCGGCATCACATCAGGCTGGTGCGCTGGTCTTACTGAGCGCAGTGCTTTGGGCTAGACATGAGTTTAGGTAGTGAGATTAAGAATAGTAATTAGGGAACCACTGATTAAATTGTCATTTCGACCAACGGGAGAAATCTTAAGTTGATAAAATTAATTGAAATCAGTGGGCTACAAGATTTCTCGCTGCGCTCGAAATGACAGGCTGGACTTAATCAGAGGTTCCCTGGTTCTTGAGTCTAAGATCCTGAGGATTTTTCTGCGGACAATACTGTGTTTCCAACCAATGTTGCTATTGTCATTGGGCCAACTCCTCCCGGCACTGGTGTTATATACCCAGCCCTTGCACTGGCACTTTCGAATTCGACATCACCGACAAGACGGCCATCCTCAGTACGGTTGATGCCAACATCGATCACGGTAGCGCCCTCCTTGACCATATCACCCGTGACCATTTCTGGTCGACCGGTTGCAACCACCAGAATATCA